>DATIKY010000288.1:0-32333 GCA_035476995.1 Sedimentisphaerales bacterium
AGGCGGCGAACACGTCGGCCTGGAACCTCTGGAACCGCTGGCCCCACTCGCGGGCCTTGGTCACGGCGCGATGCCAGTATTATCAACGGCGAAATCAGGCCTCGTATGAAAGCCGAAAACGGACTCATCGCCGAAACAACAAGCAACTGGAAAGTTCATAGCGCTGTCGTAATAATACCACCGATCCGTCGTGAAGTGGATGTCGCAGAACAGAGTGGCCGGCGTACAACGCAATCCGGACACTGATTGGGAGCCTGTGCGGTGAATAGACGCACGAAGATCGGCCTGGTTGTTGTAGTCCTCTTTGGAGTCCTTATCTGGCAGTGTTTCAGAAGCGGTCACGGGGTCGGTGTCCGTTCTGTATCGTGGCTGCCGCGTGAAGCCCACAACATAACGTACATAGGGGACTTCTGGATCAGGATGGCCGAATTCGACATCGACCGGGAGGCATTTGAAAAATGGTGTGCGCGCAGGAGGATGCCTCTGCATGTGCTGGGTGAGGACCGCCACAGGACGGTGGATCGATGTCTGCCGTGCCTGGCGAGGAAGGGCATGATACCGCCAATCCCGGAGCCAAATGAGTCCGGGGGATGGTTGGGGATCAAGGACCTTGGCGCAGGGGACCTTTTCTTCGAAGAGCGATGGGACAACGGTGGCGGTTATACTCTTGGGTATGACGTCAAAGAGAAACGAGGCTTCTACGCATATAGTCACCATTGAGTGGACTTCGGCATCGTGGCGCAGACGCGGCATCGAATGCGTGGAAGCCTGAATGGACCTGTGTTCTGCATGGAAAGGAGACAACATGAGGAAATGGATATTCACACGGACTGCGTTGAATCTGTTGGCGGTTCTGCTCGTATCGGTCGGGGCTTCGTGCCGGTCGGGGGGCGGGGTGGATGTTGTGGGGGAGCCGTATCTGCTGGATACGCCGCTGTTGTCGCGGTCGATCAGCTTTGAAAACCCCACCGGCGAGCCGGGGCAGGGGGGCAAGGCCGCCAGCAATCTCGGGCCGGGACGCAAAGGGGCGCCTGCGATCAACTTCATGGCGGGCAAGGAAGTCGAGCTGTGCAACATCAAAGGGCCCGGCACGATCCGGCACATCTGGATGACCACGTCGAACAACCCGAAAAACCTCCGCAGCTTGGTGATTCGCGCCTGGTGGGACGAGCAGACGCATCCGAGCATCGAGTGCCCGATCGGTGACTTCATGGGCTTTGCGCATGGGAAGGTGACGCAGTATTTCTCCGCGGTGCATTCGCTGGGCCGAAACGCGGGGATGAACATCTGGCTGCCGATGCCGTTCACGCACCGCGCCAGGATCACGCTGACCAACGAGGGCAAGGAGGACGTGCCGCTGTTCTATCAGGTGGACTACACGGTCGGCGACGAGCACAGGGCCACCGTCGGGCGTTTGCACGTGCTGTTCCGTCGGGAGAACCCCACGACCTTGAAGCAGGACTTCGAACTGCTGCCCAAGCGGACCAATCCCGGCCGCTACATCGGCGCCCTGATCGGCGTGCGAAATATGCACCCGGCCCAGTGGTGGGGCGAGGGCGAGATCAAGATCTTCATGGACGGCGACACCGAGCATGCGACGATCGTCGGCACCGGCAGCGAGGACTACGTGGGCCTGTCCTACGGCATGCAGCAGACGCCCTATTTCTACAACGGCTGCAATCTGAACGAGCGGGACTTCGTCTCGATGTACCGCTGGCATCTGCCGGACCCGATCTATTGGAGGCAGGAGGCCCGCATCACGATCCAGCAGATCGCCTGGAAGGACGGGCTGGCCGAGACCCGCGACGACTGGTCCACCGCCACCTTCTGGTACGAGCCGATCCCGAGCGCGCCGCTGCCGGCGATGCCGGATGTCGCGGCCCGCACGACGGATATTTGGGAAGAGCGGAAGTGAGTGGGAAGTGTGAAGTTTGAAGTGTGAAGTTTGAAGTTGGGAAAGGGAAAGACATGCGGATATCGATTGTTGTGTTGGCGTTGGCGGCACTGATTATTGCGGGATGCCACGGACAGGACGCGAAGACCGGGTCGGCAACCGTCAAGAGCGGATACACGGCGCTCTTCAACGGCAAGGACCTCACCGGCTGGCAGCCCACCGGCAACGCCAAATGGGTCGTCGAGAACGGCCAGCTCGTCGGCACGCAGGGCGTCAACAACGCGCCGGGCGATCTGTTCACGACCGCCGCTTTCAAAGACTTCGAGGCGGTCGTCACGTATCGCGCCGAGTGGCCCTGCAACAGCGGGGTCTGGTTCCGGTACCAGAACGACGGGAAGGCCTACCAGGCCGACATCCTGGAATACAAGGATCCCGAGGCCTACTCGGGCACCGTCTACTGTCCCGGCAAGCTCTTTCTGGCGAGGAATCTCGACAAGTCTCTTGAGAACCGCGACGGCTGGAACACGATCAAGATCCGGGCCCAGGGCGACCACCTGCAAGTCTGGTTCAACGGCCGCCAGGTCGCGGACGTCCACGACACGACCAGCGACTCGGGCTCGATCGGTTTCCAGGTTCATCCCGGCGCCGAGTTCGGCCCGATGAAGATCGTCGTCCGCGAGGTCCTGATCAAGGAACTGTAGTCCCGAAAGGGAGAATCCGAAACTCGAAGTTCGAAACAAGCACGAAGGCTCAAAGCCTGAAATCCCAAACGCTCCCTCCGACGGGCGACAGCGTTTCGGTCATTTGGATTTTTGCTCCTTTGGATTTGTTTCGGATTTCGAGCGTCGAATTTCGGGTCTTCTTACTTCTTGGCTTTTCGCGTCGTCAGATCGTAGAGGATCGGGACGACGACGAGCGTCAGGATGCCCGAGACCAGGATGCCGCCGACGGAGGCGATGCCAACGCCGACTCGCATCTCGGCTCCGATGCCCTGGCTCAAGGCCAGGGGGAGCATGCCCAGAACCGCCGCCAGGGTGATCATGACGACCGGGCGGAACTGTTCGCACGAGGCCGTGATCATCGCTTTGTGGCGCGGGACGCCCTCGCGGACATGCACGTTGAACCCGTCCACGATCAGGATCGCGTTGTTCACGACGATGCCGACCATCATGACCATGCCCATAAGCACGAAGATCGACATGCTTTCGCCCGTCAGCGCCAGGGCCCACATCACACCGATCAGGCCCAGCGGCACCGTTACGAGAATCAACCACGGCTGCTTGTACGATTCGAGGATCGCCGCGAGGCTCAGGATCACCAGAACAATCGCCATCAGGCCCGCCTCGCCGAAAGCGGCGACCGCTTCAGCCATTCGCTCGTACATGCCGGAGAACCAATAGTCGTAGCCCGGCGGGAAAGGCACGTCGGAATCGAGGGTCTCGGTGATCTGTTTGACCGCGTTGCCCAGCGCCAGCTCGGGCTTGAGGTTGGCGAAGACCTTGGTGACACGCCGTTTGTCCTGTCGGGTGATCTGGACGGGCGCGACGCGGTGCTCCACGTCCGCCAGGTTCGAAAGCAGGATCGGCCGGCCCGGCGCGCCGGGGAAGAGGAACTGCTCGATCTGGTCCCGTCCGGGCTCGTCCTCCAGCTCGACGACGATGTCGTAGTTTCGGTCGCCTCGTTTGAAGGTGCCGGCCTCGATGCCTTCGAGGTTGGCTCGCAAGGCCAGGCCGAGACTGATCGCGGGAATGTCCAGGTCCGCCAGGGTGGCCCGCTTGGGCAGGATGGCCATCTCGGGCTTGCCGGCTCGGACGGTTGTGTCGATGTCCTTGATCCCCTGGATCCGGCCGGCGCGGGTCTGCGTGTCGATCGCCAGGCGATTGAGGATTTCCAGTTCGTCGCCGGCGATCAGCAGTTCGATGTCCTGGTTCTGGCCGCCGATCATCGCAGGCTGAGTGACGGTGATGATGCACTCCGGATAGCCGGCCAGACGCTTGCGGACCTCGGTCTGGAGGTCCTCGATCGTGAGGGTCCGCTCGTCTCGCTCGGAGAAGGTCAACAGCAACTGGGCGAGGTAGACGCCCTCCGTGGATTGTCCGATGACGCCTTCGACCTTGCCGAGGGAACTGAGCACGTGCCTGAGCTCGGGCACGTCCTTGAGCCGGTCTTCCACGAGGCGCACCCGCTCGATCGCCCGGTCGAGGCTGTACGACGTGGGGTATTCCAGCTTGACGAAGATACGACCCTGGTCGGTGTTGGGAGCGAAACCGAATCCGACCTTGCCGCCCAGGGACATCGCGTGAACGAGCATCGCGACAGTCAGGACGAGGATAGCCACCGCGACCGGCCGGTGCCTCTCATTGAAGGACAGGACCCAACGGTAGCCTGCGATCAGCTTGTCCAGCATGCGGTTGAAACCCGTCTCCATCCGGTGCAGGATGCCTTTCTGGCGTCCGTTGGAGGGCTTGAGCAGGATCGAGCACAGGATCGGAGTCAGCGTGAACGAGATGAACAGCGACACCGCGGTCATGATGAGCATGGTCCAGGCCAGGGGTCTCATGAACTGCCCGATGATGCTGCCCATCATGGCGATCGGGAACAGCACGACGATGTTGGTGCCCGCGCTGGCCAGCACCGCGACCGCGACTTCCTTGGCCCCCAGGCGGGCGGCTTCCTTCGGGTTGCCCGTCTCTTTGAGACGGGAGACGATGGCCTCCAGGACCACGATGGAGTTGGTCACCAGGATGCCGATCGACAGGCCGATCGAGATCAGCGTTGAGGTGTTGAGCGTGTAGCCGGCCAGTTGCATGAAGAACAGGCTGATGACCACCGTCAGCGGCATCGTGATCGCGACCACGAGCGTCGCGCGGATGTTGTAGAGGAAGAAGAACAGGATCGCCGCGGTCAGGAGGATGCCCTGCCCGATGTTGCTCCAGGCGCTTTGGACGGAGGCCTCGATGAATCGTCCGTCGTCGGTGACCCAGACGAGCTCCATGCCGCCGGGCAGTTGCCTGTTGAGGGCTTCTACTGCGGTTTTGACGCTGTGGACCACCTTCACGGCGTTGGCCTCGGCCTTCTTGACGACCTTGATGTACACGCAGGGCCGGCCGTCGACGGCGGCCTTCTGGCGAAGCTCCGCGGTGGTCATCACCACCCGGCCGACGTCGCGGACGTAGCACCGTTGCCCTTCTTCGCCGGCCACCTGGAGCGTGGCGATCTGGGGGACGTCCTTGTATTCGGCGTCGAACTTCACGGAGAACTCCCGCCCGTGGTCCGTCACGCGGCCGCTCGGGATGGTTCGCACCGCCTGCTGGACGGCCTGAACGACGTTCAGGCTGGACAGTCCCCTGGCCGCCAGCTTCTCGCGGTCGAGCAGGACTCGCACTTGGCGTTTGGCCCCGCCGACGAGATCGACGTTCGCGACGCCGGAGAGGACGGTGAGCCGGTCTCGCAGCGTGTTGTCGGCGTAATCGTACAGCTCATCGAGGGGCACGTCGCCGGTCAACGCCATGTGGATGATGGGCTGGGCGTTGATGTCGAACTTGAGGATCTTGGGATCCTCCACGTCTTCGGGGAAATCCGCTCGGATCAAGTCGAGCTTCTCGCGCACGTCGGTGGCCGCGATGTCCACGTTCACGTTCAGGTTGAATTCCAGCAGCGTTTGACAGACGTTCTCCATGCAGGCGGAGCTGACGTGTTTGAGCCCGTCGATCGTGACCATCTGGTCCTCGATCCGTTTGGCGACGTCGGTCTCGATCTGCTCGGGGCTGGCGCCGGGATAGATGGTCGTGACCGTGATGTACGGCACGTCCATCTTGGGCATCAGCTCCAGGCCCAGCTTGCGGTAGGCGTTCAGGCCCAGCAGGGTCAGGCCGAGGATCAGGCTGGTCATCGCCACCGGCCGACGGATGGATGAATCGGACAGGAACATTAGTTCTCCTCCTGCTGGACCTCGACGGTCGTGCCGTTGTCGAGCATATTCTGCCCGAGGGTCACAACCGGTTCGTTCTCGTTCACTTCGGTCTGACCGATCTCAGTCCAGCCTTCGGCCTCGATGCCGGGCGTGATGGCCACCTGGGTTGCGGCGCCGTTGCGGACGACGAAGACGACGGGTTTGCCCGAGCGTTCGATGATCGACGACGAGGGCACGCCCAGTCCTTGGCGGCTCTCGAACACAATCGTGATGTTGGCCATCGCGCCGGGCACGATCCCTGCCGGCGGATTCTTCACCAGGCACTTGACTTCGAACGTCCGCAGCTTGGGATCGACCGTGGGACTTCGATAACTGACGACGAGGTCCTTGATCTCGATCGTGCCCACCCTGACGTTCATCGCGGTCCGGCCGACCGCCACCTCCGGATAGTACTGCACAGGCAGGAACGCCACGACCTCCACGACGGAGGGATCGTCGATCCGTAGGATGGGATTGCCGGGATTGGCCATTTCGCCCGGCTCGTGGAGCCGCTCGCTGACGGCGCCGCCGATCGGAGCGACGACTACCGCGTCGGCCAGGTTTTTCCTGGCGATCTCCAGCGAAGCCTCCGCCTGGCGTTCCTGGGACTTGGACAACTCCACGAGCGTCCTGGCGTGTTTGGTCGCCGCCAGCAGTTGCTGATGTCGCGACTGCTGCTGTTCGAAGGCGTCGATGGTGACCGCCTCCTTCTCCCGCAGGCGGGTGAACCGCTCGTAGTCCAGCGAGGCCTTGTGAAGGTCCACCTCGACCCGTTCGAGGCTCGCCTCTTTTTCCTTCGTGGACGAACGGGCCACGTCGAGCGCGTGCTCGGCGATCTGCACCGCCTTTTCGAGGTTTGCCTGATCGATGGCGAAGAGCTTCGTTTGCCCTGCGACGACCATGTCGCCCTTTTCGACGAAGACGGCTTCGATCGTGCCCCCGACTCGCGGCGAGACCATGGCCCAGTTCTTCGCTTCGACGTTGCCCTGTACGAGGACGCTGCGGTCGAACCGTCGCATCGCAGCCGGGGCGACGACCACAGGCGCGCGCGTCACGTCGCTCGGGTTGCCCGCCTCGGTCGTTGGCTGGGCAGTCGCTCGTCCGTACAAACCCCGGCCCGCTGCCCCCAGGACGCCGATCAGAACCAGTGCCCCGACATATATTGCTGTTCGTCCAAGCCGGCTCTTGCCGGCGACATCTTTACGATTGATTGTCATGTGCCTTCACCTCAACATCCGTTTCGGTCTTTCCCATCACGTTCAGCAGCGTGGCTGCGGCAACCTGGTGCTGGAATCGAGCCGCCAGGACCTGCATTTGCGCCTTCGCCTGTTCCGCGGTTTCCCGGAGCAGTTCCGCCGGGCCGATCAATCCTTCATTCCGCTTCTGGATCGTCTCGGCGTGCCGCCGGGATGCGACGGTCAGGGACCGCTGGGCCAGATCCAACTGGTCCTGCGCGGTCTCCAGATTCTGTCGGGCTCGAATGACTTCGAGCATCAGCGTCAAGGCTGTCTGCTCCCGGGCGATGAACGCCTTCTCCCGCCCCCGGCGGGCGGCTTTGTACTGGTTGATGTTCGCGAACCCGTTGAAAAGAGTCATCGTGCCCGCCAGGCCGTAGATCCACTGGTTCGACGGCGCCAGCGACGAATTGAGCGAGTCCGGATGGTAGGCGAACGCGCCCAGCACAGGCAGGAAATTCGAAATCGCCAGCTTGACCTTGTCCTTCTCGATGGCGATCTGGCGGTCGGCGATGTGCAGCGACGGGTGGTTCAACATGGCCTCCAGGATCAGTTCCTCCATCGATCCTTCGGGCGGCGTCAGAGGCGTTCCCTCAGCCAGCGAGATCTCGGTCATAGGCGAGAGCCCCATGGCCGCCAGCAGAGCGGATATCGTTTGTTTGTGGGTCCGGCGGGTCCGCGCGAGCTCGGCCTTGCGGGCCCTTGCGTAGACGTCCGCCTGGTCCGCCTGCCAGCCGCTGACGAGGCCCTCCTGCGCCAAAGCGGCGACTTCGGCGTGGAGGGCCTCCGCGGCCTCCACGTCGGCCTCCATCGACCGCTGGGCCTGCTCCAGCGTCAGGCACTGGAAGTACAGCATCGTCACCTGCAGTGCGGTCATCTGTTGGGTGTAGAGCACGACCTGATCGGCGATCTCTTCGCCTCGCTTGTGCATGCCGTAGAGGAACCAGGTGGCGGGGTTGAAGACCGAAACGCTGGCGTTCCAGAGGAGGGCTTTGGCGCTGTCGATCCGCAGGGTCTCGTCGTCCGACAGCGGCAAGGAAATCGTCGGGTCGAACTCATAGTGCGAGTAGTCCAGGCTCACCGCCGGAAGGAAGTTCGCAAAGGCGATCCGCCGTTCGAGCTTGGCGATTCGCTTCTCGATCGCGGCGGCCCTTGCGTCCAGGTTGTTGGCCATCGCAATGGCGACGCAATCCTCCAGGCTCAGGGCCTCCCGCTGCGAGAGAACTTCCGCGGTTCTGTCGCGGAGGGCCGCCGGATAGGCGTCGGCGTGCTCGCGACGAATTTTGGCGCCGTCGTACGAGCGGCAACCCGCCAGAAGCATCAGGACCAGAAATGGCAGTGAGAACCACCGCCGTGCGTTACGCGTCACGTTCACCTCCTATGGCTTGACGAGTCCTCTGAAAAAGACGTCTTCGAGCTTTGCAAGATCCTCATTGACGTCCGTCGTGGGTGATTCTCCGACAGCGGTCAGGATCAACGATTCCAGCGAGGCGGACAGGCACTTGGCTGCGACGATCGGGTCGACGTCATTGATCAGTCCTTTGGATACGCCGGTCGCGATCACCTTGCTGAGTTGCGCGACGATCCGTTCGTCGATTTCCTTCTTCTTGGCTTCCACGCGCGGGCCAGGCAGGCATCTTCCCTTGCTCTCCAGAACGTAGAGCCGCAGGGCTTTGCGGTGTTCCCGAATGATTCGCTCGTGCTGACGGATGAAGCAAGAGAGTTTCTCTCGCTCGTCTTCGAAGCCGTCCAGCGCCGGGAGGATTATGCCCAAGCTCTCCTCCGCTGTGGCCACCAGCAACTCGAAGAACAATTCCTCTTTGCTGGGGAAGAAATTGTACAGGGTCCCGGTGGCGAACTCCGCCGCCGCGGCGATTTCCTGCATCGAAACGCCTGGGAACCCCTTTTCGGCGAACAGTTCCAGCGCGGCCGAAAGGATCTCCTGACGGTGTTGTTGTCGTTCCCGTTCTTTTCTCGACGACCCAGTCGCGGGCATCATGAACCTCCATGAAGATAAATTCATATGTACAAATCATGTTCATAGTATGAACATATATTCACTCTTCCGCAAGAGATTTTTCCGCAAATCTGTGTTACGCGGAAAAGCTGGACGTTTGGGTCGCGGTGGTCGATAGTAGACAGAATGTCATCGGAAGTCCGTTCTGCTGGCGTCAGAAGAATGTTGCGACCCGTTGGGCCGCTGGCAGTGAACAGAGTTCTCGGAGCCAAGGGCATGCGTATCTCCCGGAAGACAGCGGCACTTATTATCGGATCGTCGCTGGTGTTGCTGGCCGTTTCAATGGTTTTGTGGCGGGTCCTCGGCGGAGCCGGGCTGGTGATGGCTCTGACCTTGTTCAGCGGGTCGATTCTTCTGGCGTTGGCTTGTGTGCACGGCCACTTGAAGGCTCAACAGACAAAACACCACCATGACCTGATCGAGAAGACGAGCCACGACTACAGGCAACTGGAGGCCTTGTCGTCGCTACTGTGGACGCTGACGCCCGATCTGCCGTTGCCGCGGATGCGGGGCTGGGCTGCGTCGCCCGATTTCCTCAAGGAACTGGCCGAGATCATTCTGACCACCCGGCCGGGTCTCGTGGTCGAGACCGGCAGCGGCGTGTCGACCCTGGTCGCAGGGTATTGCCTTCGCCGACTGGGGCGGGGCAAGATCGTCTCGCTGGACCATGACCCCAAGCTGGCCGCCGCCACCAGGGCGACGCTGGCGCTGCACGATCTGCAGGAGATCGCAACTGTTGTGGATTCTCCTCTGACGACCGTGACTGTCGGAGGGACCCCATGGCGATGGTATGACACGTCGAGCCTGAGAATCGACGAACCCATCGATATTCTTGTGGTCGCCGGCCCCCCCGGCACGACGCAGGCACTTGCCCGATACCCGGCGGTTCCGGTCTTCCATGGACGCCTGCACGATGGGTCCGTCATCCTGGCGGACGACGTCAAGGGGGAGGATGAGAGACAGATCGTATCGATGTGGGAAAGAGAATTCGGGCTGGCGCCGGACTTTGTCGACACCGAGGCGGGCGCCTGCATTCTGAGGCGGCGCAAACCGGCAGGTGCCTGAAACACGCTCGAAACGGGCTAAACGATCCAGCCGTCCTTGAGGACAGCCCAAGCCTTGTGAGGATCGGCTGCGGCCGCCCCCTGGATCTGTGCCTCGGCGATCGCGTACCCTGTGTGCCCGGCCTTGGCGTGTTTCCAGGCCTCGTACAGATAGCCCAGATAGACCGAATCCTCCTCGGCCTTCTCGATCTGGACCCTCGGCGCCCTGTCTCCCTCGCTTTTGAGCTCATCAAGGGCTCGTTTCTTGGCGGCCTCGACCTCTTCCGCGGTGGATTCCAGGCTCACGCCCAGTCTTGCGACGTGCTCGCGGACCCCCTTCATGTACACCTCTCGCAGCCGTTCGCGAAGGGCTGTTCGGCCCGCCTGGGCCACATCGTCCCATTTGAGCAGGGGCTCATAGACCCGGCATTGGAAGAACAGGCCTATGACCGCGTCGTCCGGGAGCGATTGACGGACGACTTCTTCAGCCGAAACGCCGAACGTGCCCGCCAGGGCGGACAGCCCCTTCCACTGCTCCTCGGGAATGGTGAATGCGACGCGTTTGTTTCTGGGCATAATCGAATCCTTCCATGGACTTTGAGCCGGCATGTTACCGCGTCGTCCGGGCCCAATGCAAGAGCGATCTGTCCGCAGATTTGGGTCCGCCGCACAGGAGCGGCTCGCTTCGAACCTCGGACGCCCGATTGCATATCCTGAAAGGATGTGGTATACATCTCCTTCTGCTTACTATTTGCGATGTACTGTGTGACGATCGACGCTCAGGTGCATCGCGTGCGGCATGCAGCCTCAAATCGTAAATAGTAATTCGTAATTCGAAAATCCTGAAAGGATCCTGATGGAAGGTGCGGAACTCAAAGCGATGATCGGCGAGCTTGAGGCCCGGGTCGAAAAGATCCGGGACTGGCTTTGACTTGGCAGCCAAAAAGGCGCAGTTGGAAGAGCTGGGCAACAAGATGGCGACGCCCGGGTTCTGGGACAACCAGGAACGGGCCCAGGCGGTGGTCGGGCAGCTCAGCGTTCTGAAGGCGGTCGTCGAACCCGTCGAGAGCCTGAAGAAGGAGGTCAAGGACCTCGCGGAGCTGTTTGAGCTGGCCGCGGACGAGGGCGACGCGGGCGAGATGGCCCAGGTCGAGGCGGACGCCAAGGCTGCCCAGAAACGATGCGAGCAGGTGGAGCTCCAGGGGCTCCTGTCGCGTCCGGAGGACATGCGAAACTGTTTCTTCAACATTCACGCCGGCGCCGGCGGCACGGAAAGCTGCGACTGGGCGAGCATGCTGCTTCGCATGTACACGCGGTACTTCGACATGAACAAATTCAAATATGAGGAACTGGACCTCACGCCGGGCGAAGAGGCGGGCATCCGCTCGATCCAGTTGCGGGTCCTCGGGCCGTTTGCGTTCGGCAGGCTCTCCTGCGAGATCGGCGTGCACCGGCTCGTGCGGATCAGCCCGTTCGACGCCAACGCCCGTCGGCACACGAGCTTCGTCGCGGTCGACGTGCTCCCCGAGCTGCCCGAGACGGACCTGACCATCAAGGAAGCGGACCTCGACATCGTCTACTTCCGCCGGGCGTCGGGCGCCGGCGGCCAGAACGTCAACAAGGTGTCCACCGCGGTTCGCATCAAGCATATCCCGACGGGCATCCTCGTCGAGTGCGTCAACGAGCGGAGCCAGGCCCAGAACAAGAGAATGGGCCTTTCCATTCTGCAATCGAAGATCAACCGGCTGGATCAGGACAAGAAAGACGAGGAGATCAGCAAGCTCTACGGCGACAAGGGCGAGATCGCCTGGGGAAGCCAGATCCGCAGCTATGTGCTCCAGCCGTACCAGTTGGTCAAAGACCATCGCACCGGCTACGAAACCGGCAACGTCGAGGCCGTCCTCGACGGCGAGATCGAACCGTTCATCCAGAGCTATCTGCACCACCGTGCGAAGGACAAGACCAAGAAGGATTGATGAAGGACGATGGATGATTGAGGACGAAGGCAGAACCCCTCTTCAATCATCATCCATCATCCGTAATCCTTAATCAATGGATCGGGCTATGAAACAGATCATCGATGTCAATGTGACGACGCGACGGGCTGACCTCGTCAAGTGCAAGACGGACATGCTGGTTGTCGGGCGGTTCTCCGACGCGGGCGACCCCGGTCCGATCATCCGGGCCCTCGACGAGAAGCTCGGCGGGGATATCGAGCGGCTGGCCAGGATCGGCGACTTCACCGGCAAGGCCAAAACCTACGTGGTCGTCTACGGCAACGGCCGCATCGCCGCCCAGCGCGTGCTCCTCCTGGGGTTGGGGGATAGCAAGAAGGCTACCCTGGACACGCTGCGAAAGGCCGCGGGTACCGCCGCCAGCCGGGCCGTCGACATGAAGGTCAAGCACGTGTCGCTGGCCTTGCATCCGTCGTTCTCCCAGAGCTTCGACGCCCGGACAATGGGCCGCGTGATTGGCGAGGGTGTCTGCTTCGGCGGCTATCGGTACGATGAGTTCGTCACGGAAAACGGCAACGGCCGGGCCGGCTCGCTCGATGTCGAGATCATCGACGCCGACGCGCCGCAGATCAAGGAGCTTGCTGCCGGCGTTGCCGCCGGCGCGATTATCGGGCGGGCCCAGACCGCCGCCAGAACTCTGGCCAATCGGCCGGGCAACGTGATTGATCCGCCCGCACTGGCCAAGGCTGCCCAGCAGATGGTTCGCGGTCTGCGGACCGTCAAGTGCACGATCTTCGACGAGAAGAAGCTCAGGCAGAACAAGATGGGCGGTATTCTGGCGGTGGGGGGCGGCAGCCGCAGCGAGCCGAGACTGATCGTCCTGAAGTACACCCCGGCCAGGAAGCCCGCGAAGGATCTGCCGACGGTGGCCCTCGTGGGCAAAGGCATCACGTTCGATTCCGGCGGCATCAGCATCAAGCCCGCGCAGGACATGGACCAGATGAAGTTCGACAAGAGCGGCGCGATCGCCGTGCTGGCGACAGTGCGGGCGGTTGCCGAGATGGGCCTGCCGATCCATGTGCTCGGAGTCATCCCGTCTGCGGAGAATCTGCCCAGCGGCACCAGCTATCGGCCGGGCGACATCGTCACGACTTACAGCGGCAAGACCGTCGAGATCCTCAACACCGACGCCGAGGGCCGCATGATCCTGTGCGACGCGATCACCTACGCCGTCAAGCACAAGTGCGACGTGGTCGTCGACATTGCGACGTTGACCGGCGCGTGCATGGTCGCACTGGGGACGTACAAGGCAGGACTGATGGGCAACGACGACGATCTGATTGCGCAGATCCAGAAGGCCGCCGCCGACAGCGGTGAGAGCGTCTGGCATCTGCCCAGCGGCGACGAATACGCCGACGAGATGAAGAGCAAGATCGCCGACCTCAAGAACGCCGGCCCCCGATGGGGCGGCGCCTGCACCGCGGCGGCGTTCCTGCGTCAGTTCGTCGGCGAGGCGAAGTGGGCGCACCTGGACATCGCGGGCATGGATCTGTTCGTCAAGCCGACCGAATACGCATCGCTGGGCAGCACAGGGTTCGGCGTTCGGCTGTTGACCACGTACCTGATGAATCTGGTTGAAAAGAAACGCTGATGAGTGAACTGAAGAAGACGATAGACACTGAGCGAATCCGCAAAGCGGTCCAGGAGATCCTGCTGGCCGTCGGAGAGGATCTCGAACGCGAGGGGCTGCAAGAGACGCCGGAACGGGTCGCCCGGATGTACGGCGAACTGCTCGGCGGCACCTTCGACGATCCGAATGTACACATCAAGAGCGCGTTCACCGAGCCGTGCGACGAGATCGTGCTGCTCCGGGACATCCCGTTCTACAGCATCTGTGAGCATCACATGCTGCCGTTTATCGGCAAGGCCCACGTGGCCTACCTGCCCACCGGCAAGGTCCTGGGCGTCAGCAAGCTGGCGCGGATCGTGGACTGCTTCGCCCACCGGCTCCAGTGCCAGGAGCGATTGACCGGTCAGATCGCCGACTTCCTCATGGACAAGGTCAAGCCGCAGGGCGTGGCGGTCGTGCTCCATGCCTCGCACAGTTGCATGACGATCCGCGGTATTCGCAAGCCGGGGTCGATGATGGTCACCTCCGCGCTTCGCGGCATCTTCAAACGAGACGCCCGCAGCCGCAGCGAGGTCCTGAGCCTGATGCACAACGACAAGGCGTGAAGGTTGTGGAAGAGTTGAACCGCAGAGGATGCAGAGGCTCGCAGAGAGAGATAAGAAATTGCCTGCACGGTTGTCTTTCTCTTTGATCTCTGCGTTCCTCTGCGTCCTCCGCGGTTAAGAGAATCACAGAGGATAGAACATCAATGGTTCGTTTGGGCAGGTTCGTCCGGTTCTCGATCAACCCGTTCCTCGACGAGGACAGCCCCGGGTGCAATTCGTATGCGTCCAAGCCCGCCGGGGAGGGGCTGTGCGTCTATCTCGAGATGGCGGCCGAGCTGGTCGGCCCGGTCCGGCCCGAGACCGGATTGCTCGTGAACGTCAGCGACATCGACCGCGTCGTTCGGCAATGCGCCGTGCCGGTCTTCGCCCGCAGGATTCGCGAGCACTTGCGCCGTGGCGAGCACGTTCCTCTCGCCGCCGCCTCCCAGATTTTGTGGTCGGCCTATGAGCGTCTGGCCGACAAGTTCGATTCGGTTCAAGTGGACCGGCTCTGTTTGAAATTGAATCCCTTCAGGAAACTGGCGATGGACACCAAAACCCCGGGCACTCTGTACTTCAGCGAGAAGTTCGAATTCGCCGCCATGCACAAGCTGTGGAACGATGCGTTTTCGCCCCAGTGGAACCTCGAAATCTTTGGCAAGTGCGCCAATCCCACCGGCCACGGGCACAACTACGTCGTGGAAGTGACGGTCGCGACGCCCGCGGGCGGACCGGCCCTGAAGATCGGCCAATTCGAGCAGACGGTCGATTCGCACCTGATGCAACTGGTGGACCACAAGAACCTCAATATCGACGTGGCCGGATTCGAGAAACGAATCGCGACGGTGGAGAACCTGGCGATCTTCGCCTGGGAGCGACTGGAAGGCCGTTTCGATCCCGGCCGGCTCCACTGTGTCACGGTCTGGGAGTCCGACCGGACGTACTGTTCGTACTATGGACCGGCCGGGACGGGTCGCCAGGCATGATTGGGCGGGAAGACTGCAACCCAAATCCGAATATCGAAATCCGAAACAAGCACGAATGACCCAAACCCAAATGTCGAAAACAGCTCTGCCGACTCCGCGACAGCGTTTCGAGCATTTGGGTGTCTCTTCCATTTGGATTTGTTTCGGATTTCGTGCTTCGATATTCGGATTTCCGACCTTGGGGGCATGCTGAATGACGCTCCAAATCCTCTTCGAGAATATTGACCTGATCGCGCTGAACAAGCCCGAGGGCCTGGCGGCGATCCCGGAGCAGAACCCGCAGGAGCCTTCGCTCTTCGAACGGCTGTGCTCCGAACGCGGCGAGACCCTGCTGATCGTCCATCGGATCGACAAGGACACCAGCGGGGTGATCCTCTTCGCCCGCAATGCCCAGGCCCATCGACACCTGAGCATGGAGTTCGAGACCCGCAAGGTCCGCAAGACGTACCTGGCCCTGGTCCACGGCGCAGTCGAGGGCGACTGGGGCAAGATCGACAAACCGCTGGCCCGCTTCGGCTCCGGCCGGGTCGGCGTCAACGCCCAGCACGGCAAACCCTCCCTCACCGAGTACCAGGTCACGCGGCGATTGCCCGCCCACACGCTCCTCGAAGCCTATCCCCACACCGGCCGGCGGCACCAGATCCGCGTGCACCTCCACAGCATCGGCCACGCGATCGTGGGCGACCGCCTCTATGGAGATCGAGCCGTCCAGCGGGACTATCCCCGCATGATGCTCCATGCGAAGCGTCTGACCATTCGCCAGCCGTCGGGAGAGGAGATCACCGTCGAAGCGCCTGTGCCGCAATCGTTCAACGATGTCGTCGGCGCAGTGGCGAAAGGATGACCACGGGGGCGACCTTCCGCGATCAGTGGATCAATCCGGTGAACGCGGGCTTCTGGAGCAGCCCGCCGGCCCACAGGGCATACCCTTCGCCGATGGGGTGGCTGGCGTCCACGTAATGCTCCGGCGGCAGGGGCCCCAGCATGGAGAAGGGGACTTTGTTCTTCGTCAGCCAGTCGGCCACCTGGGTCTTGATCGCGTCGTAGTCCGCGGCGTCGGCCTCGTTGAGCATGTGCTCATTGAACGGGCCCACCAGGACAAAGACGCGATTGCCCTGGTTTCGCAGCAGATCGAGGGACCGGCGAAAGAACTTCCACTGCAGCGACGTGTCGAGCTTGACCCAGGTCACATCCTGCTTCTTGGCCCCTTTCTGAACCCAGGTTCCGCCCGCGGGCTCGGGCGCGCCCGCCGACTCGGGCAGGCCTCGCGTCAGCGGCTTCAGCGGGCACGCGTACGGATGTCGCAGCGCCCAGTTCTGGATGTCCGTGCTGTCGTAGTAGGCAGTCCGCAGGTGCGCGATCCAGTTCGAGAAGGGGATCGTCCGCCTGATCGCGAGCTTCGCCCGCCTGGCGAAAGGAGCTTTGTAGCAGGGGATCGGGACGGTGAACTGCGAGACGAGGTCCGGGTGGTTGAAGTGAAACTCCTTGTCGGTCTGGAGGTCGTGCTTGGGCGAGGTCATCCAGAGCGGGTTGAAGTGCAGCAGGATCGTGCGCCGACGCAGGTGCGGGGCGTAATAGCGGAGCAGGCCTTCGAGGGCCGCAGGGTGCGTTCCGTCCAGGCCGAGATTGGCGAACCGCTGTTGGCCGGTGAACTCGTTGAGGTAGTGCGAGAGCGTCTGGTTCGATGGCACGTAATGGCCCCAGACGACCGAGTCGCCGATCACAAGCGTCTTTTGCTTTTTGCACGCTTGCCTGCTGTAGCGGCTGTAGAACCAGTAGCTGCTGCTCAATTCGTAGGGCACGCGGTAGTCATCGCCGGGCTCGAAGCGTTCGTAACGCTGCCAGAGGATCGGCGCCAGGCCGATGATGGCCAGCATTGCCACGCCCACGATGACCCAGTCGATAGCCGAGAGTCGCAGCGCGTGCGAGCAATCGAACGGTGTCACGTCACTTGTCTGGTCTGTATTCATCTTCTTTAGAACTGCATGTAAATGAACGGCTGGCCCCCGGCCGGGACGGTCAGGACCAGGTACGTCAACAACAGAATCATCAGGACGATCCGCACGATACGGATCTCCAGGATCGACCGCAGCCGCGATTCGAAGAGGTACTGATAGATCCACACCGCCGCGATCAGGACGACTACCAGCAAGGGGCACTTCGGATCGGACAGGCCGGAGGTGAAGATCCGCGTCACAATCGTCCAGGTGTCGCCGATACTGGCGGCGCGGAAGAAGATCCAGGCGAACGTCACCAGCGCGAACACGAAGAACTGCTTGACGATCGTCGGCAGCCTGCGGACGTAGAACGGCGTTCGCTCGAGCTCCCGCGTCGCGAAGTTGCCCAGGGCGTGGACCGCGCCCCAGAGGACGAAGGTCCAGGCGGCGCCGTGCCAGAGGCCCGAGAGGACCATCGTGAGGAAGAGATTGCGGTATGTGGCGAACTTGCCGTTGCGGTTGCCGCCCAGCGGGATGTAGACGTAGTCGCGAAACCAGGAGGACAGGCTGATGTGCCAGCGCTTCCAGAAGTCGCCCATGCTGACCGCCAGATACGGATTGTCGAAGTTGAGCATCAGGCCGATGCCCATCATGCGTGCGACGCCGCGGGCCATGTCGGTGTAGCCGCTGAAGTCGAAGTAGATCTGCCAGGCGAATAGGAACGTCGCCAGCAGCAGGGCTGGGGCCTGGTGCTGGTCGGGCGAGCCGTAAACGCCGGCGACGTAGATCGCCAGGTGGTCCGCCAAAGCCACTTTCTTGAAGTAGCCCACGACGAAGATGGACAGACCGTCGGTGAAGTCCCGCACGGTCACGCGGCCTGCGCCGTGCAGTTGGGGCAGCAGGTGGTTGGCCCGCTCGATCGGTCCGGCCAGCAGTCGCGGGAAGAACGACACGAAGGCCGCATACGCCAGGAAGTTCTTCTCTCGCTTCGTCGTGCCGCGATAGACGTCGATCGAGTAGCCGATCGATTGCAGGAGGAAGAAGGACAGGCCCGCCGGCAGCAGGACACGCGGGGCGGGGATCTCGTACGGCGCGCGCATCGCCGACAGCAGGGCATTGACGTTTTCCGCGACGAAGCCTGCGTATTTGAAGAAGCCCAGCACGAGGACATTGTTGAGGATGCTCAAGGTCAGCCAGGCGCGTTTTCGCGGGCTGACCTCGATCCGTCCGGCGACGAAGTAGTCGACGACGGTCGCATAGGCCAGCGGGATCAGGTACAGAGGGCTCAGCCATGCGTAGAAGACATAGGAACTGACCAGCAGCCAGGGCAGCCGCAGGCGGGTTCCCTTGACGAGCAGGTAACCGCCGTAGACGGCCGCGAAGAAGATGAGGAACGGCGGGGTTTGAAAGAGCATTCGATTGTCAATCCATCAGGACACGGAGGTGAGTCTCGACCGACGACGCCAGACCGCCCAGGCCGTAGCCTCCTTCGAGGACCGAAACGAGCCGGCCCTGGCAACTGCGTTCGGCGATCCCTTTGACGATCCGGGTGAGCTTGCCGAAGCAGGCGGTGGTCACCCGCATGCCGCCCAGCGTGTCGTTCTCGTGGGCGTCGAAGCCTGCGGAGACGAAGACGAAGTCGGGACCGAACGAGTCGGCCGCAGGCGTGAGTTTCTTCTCGAACGCTTCGAGGAAGTCGTCGTCGTCCGAGCCTGCCGGGAGCGGGACGTTGATCGTCGTTCCGACGCCCGGCCCTTTGCCGGTCTCGGACTCGGTGCCTGTGCCGGGATAGAATGGGTACTGGTGCACGCTGAAGTACAGGACGCTGGGGTCATCGTAGAACGTCGCCTGCGTGCCGTTGCCGTGATGAACGTCCCAATCGACGATCAAGACCCTGGCCAGGCCATACTGCTGCTGGACGTATCTGGCTCCGATCGCGACGTTGTTGAAGATGCAGAAGCCCATCGCCCGGTCGGCCAGCGCATGATGGCCCGGCGGACGCACGGCGCAGAACGCGTTCCGGACCTGGCCTTTCATCACCGCGTCCACCGCGGTCAGCACGCCGCCTGCGGCCATCACTGCGGCCTCGTACGACCGCGTCGAGATGGGGACGTCGCCGGTGTCGAGGTAGTCGTCGCCCTCGGCGCACGCCTTGCGGGCCCGTTCGATATAGCCGGCCGTATGCACCGTTTGAATCCACTTCCGGGGCGCCGGTTCGGGCGTCAGCGCAGCCAGCTTGCCGTCGAGACGAACGGCCTTGAGATGCTCGACGATGGCGGTCAGACGCCCGGGCGATTCGGGATGTCCCGGCGTGGTTTTGTGCTCCAGGTACAGGTTGTGGTAGACGAACGCGGTCTTGGGTCTGGGATCGGACGGCATGATGGCGCCTCCCTTGCCCGCAGGCGATTCGGTCGGTGCTCTTCTGACGCATCGAAAGCCGATCGCGTCGTTGGCCAGGCACGTGTCGTCGATGGCCGGGTCGCCGGCGCGATAGGCGGACTTGCAGGAGGTGGCGTTGGAGTTCCAGGCGCCGCCGCGGATGACCCGCTCCTGGCCCTGAGCGGGGCCTCTGGGGTTCTCGGAGGGGCTCTGGGCGTAGTAGTTCGGATCGTAGCGGTCGTTGCACCACTCGGCGACGTTGCCGTGCATGTCGTAGAGGCCCCACGGATTGGGCTGCTTGCGGCCCACGGGATGCGTGGTCCCGCCGGAGGTGTCGGACCACCAGGCGTAGACCCCCAGTTTGGCGGTGCGGTCTCCGAAGCTGTACTTCGTGTCGGTCCCGGCCCGGCAGGCGTATTCCCACTCGGCCTCCGTGGGCAGGCGGTAGCCGCTAGCATCGAAGTTGCACTCCCACGTCTCCTCGTCGTAGCAGGGCTCAAAGCCCTCGGCCAGCGACCGCTCGTTGCAGTACAGGGTCGCGTCGGTCCAGTTGATCTGCTCTAACGGCCGGTCGTCGCCCTTGAAGTGCGAGGGGTCGGAGATCTTGTGCTTCTTGAACTCCGCCTGCACGACCTCGTAGCGGTCGATGAAGAAGGCGTCCAGCTTCACCTTGTGTGCGGGTCTCTCGTCGGGCCCGCCTTCGTCGTCGCCCATGGTGAACGTGCCGGCGGGGATCAGCACCATCTCGACGCCTGTTTTGGTGATGATGCTCATGGGCGCTTGCGAGGACGGTTCTCCTTCCTGTCGCTTGCAGCCGGCCAGGACTGCCAGCGTCGCCAAACCCGCCAGGATTCCCGCTCTCGCACGTGAAGGCGTCATGCTCACCAATCCCTTTCTTGCAAGCCGTGCGGCGCACGGCCCTTGCTGCGACCATCCTCGAAACACGCCGCAATTATACGCCCGCTCCGGCGGGGGCTCAACCGGAATCGGGCGGATCGGCGTCACTGTGCGGCGGCAGCCAGTTTTGAAGGCTCAAGAATATATATATTGACAAATTAAACTGTACAGTTAAAATAGCGTATAGAAATCAGAGCACAGGAGTCCCGGCATGAAACGAAAACCGAGAAAGGACGCGCAGGAGACCCGCCAGCGGCTGCTGGCGGCCGCGGCGGAGGTGTTCGCCCGGAAAGGGTTCTGGGAGGCCACGCACGCGGAAATTTGCGAGAAGGCCGGCGCCAACACCGCGGCCGTGAACTACCATTTCACGAGCAAGGAGAACCTGTACGTCGAAGCGTGGCGCAGCGCCTTCGAACGGTCGGTGCAGGCCCATCCGCCGGACGGGGGCGTGCCCGCCGACTCGCCGCCTCAAGAGAGGCTGCGCGGCAAGATCCTGTCGCTGATGCGCCGCATGGGCGATCCGACCAATTTCGAGGTCGAGATCGTACACAAGGAGATGGCCAACCCGACGGGACTGCTGGCGGAAGCCATGCACCGGGCGATCGACCCGCTGCGGATGGACATGCGGGCCCTCGTTTGTGAGTTGCTGGGCGACGGAGCGAGCGAGCAGAGTCTGGTTCTCTGCGAGATGAGTCTGATGGGTCTGTGTTTCGGCCCGATCGGCCACATCCGAGGGTTCAAGCCCCCCGGCGCGCCGCATCGCAACGATCCGCCGTTCAAGTTCAGCGTGGAAGAACTGGCCGAGCATGTCACGCAGTTCATCCTGGCGGGAATTGGCAGCATGCGAGAGCGGGCGACCCAGGCCGGCGGCAAACAACGACGAAACTCAAGAGCTTCGAAACGGGAGTGATTCATGAGTGCTTTGTGGGAGAAGGTGTTCAGTGGAAAACGCGTGAGACGCGGCAGGCAGCCGGATTCGACTTCGGGTGGCAGCGACAAGCGACAGCTTGTCGATGGTCTTTCTGCGACACGAGGTCTGCCATCGACAAGCCCCGAGGACTCCGCTTGTCGTTGCCACCCGGAGATCGCTCCACACGTTGCGAGGGCCGTCGGATGGAGTGTGTGGCCGTGCCTGGCGATTGGAGCCGCTGCGGTGGCGGGGTGCCGCGTCGGGCCGCAGTACGTCCGACTGGATGCGCCCGTGCCGGAAGTCTGGAGCAGCGACCTGACGCGAGGTCTGACGGCCGAAACGACGGACCTGAGCGTCCTGGCCTCGTGGTGGACGACGCTCGACGATCCGGGGTTGTCTCGCATGATCGAACAGGCGGTCGAGGGCAACCTGGACATCGCCACAGCCCGGTCGCGGGTTCGCCAGGCGCGGGCCCAGCGTCAGATCGCGCAGGGCGGCCTGCTCCCTGCGTTCAACACAGGGGCTTCCGCCACGTCGAGCCGGGTGGATCGACGAAACGGATTCGACACAAGCGGCCAGGTGTACTCGTCGAGTCTCGACGCGGGCTGGGAGCTGGATCTTTTCGGCGGGGTTCGCCGTTCGGTGGAGGCGGCCACCGCCAACCTGGAGTCTGTCGAGGAGAGCCTTCGGGATGTACTCGTCACGCTCTTGGCCGAGACGGCCCTGAACTACGTGGATGTGCGGACCTACCAGTCGCGGATCGCGGCGGCCGAGGCGAGCCTCAAGATGCAGGAGGAGACCTATCAACTGGTCCTGTGGCGAGTGGAGGGGGGGCTCGGCGACGAACTGGCGGCGCAGCAGGCGCGGTACAATCTGGAGAACACGCGGTCGCAGATTCCCAACCTTCGCACCGGTCTGGCGCAAGCGATGAATCGTCTGGCGGTCCTGGTCGGGAAGACGCCGGGCGCTCTCGACGCGGACCTGGAGAAGCCCGAGCCGGTGCCCGTTCCGCCGGAGAAGGTCGCGGTGGGCGTGCCGGCGGACGTGGTGCGTCGCCGGCCGGACGTGCGTCAGGCCGAGCGGGAACTGGCGGCGCAGACCGCGCTGGTCGGCGCAGCGGTTTCCGATCTGTATCCGCAGTTGAAGCTCAACGGCTCCGTGGGAATCGAGACCCTCTCGTTCCGCGAGCCGGCGTCGTCGCGAACCTGGACCGCCAGCGGGGGCCCGCGGCTCTCCTGGGCGGTCTTCGATCCGACGGTCCGCCCGAACATCGAGGTGCAGTCGGCGCTGCAGGAGCAAGCCCTCATTCAGTACCGGGCCGCGATCCTCAGTTCGCTGGAAGAGGTCGAGAACGCGATGATCGCTTACGTCCAGGAGCAGCAAAGGCGCGAGAACCTGCGGGAAGCCACCGATGCTGCCCAGGCGGCTGCGGAGCTGGCGCAATTCCAGTATCAGGCGGGTCTGCGGGACTTCAGCGACGTTCTGGACGCGGAGCGGTCGCTCCTGTCGTTCCAGGATCAGTTGCGTCAGAGCGATGGGGTTGTGACCGCCAACGTGATCCGGCTCTACAAGGCCCTGGGCGGCGGCTGGACTTCGATGGCGGATACCGCGACCACGAGCGAGGTTGCAGGACAGTTCTAGGACATGGAGAAACCAATGAGTGCGAAATCGCAGAACGAGTCGGATATTGCCAAGACCCTGGGAGTTGCTCCCGGTTCGGGCCGAGGCCGGCGTCTGAAACGCTGGTTGATCCTGATCCTGGTGGTCGTGGCGGTCTTAGTTGCGTTGTCCTTTCGGAAGAGTCCGGGCGGATCCAACGTGGTGCAGTACAAGACTGAGGAGGCCAAGCTGGGTAATCTCGTCGTGCTCGTCACCGCCACCGGCACGCTGGAACCGACCAATCAGGTCGAAGTGGGCAGTGAGATCTCGGGCATCGTCCGCGCGGTGGAGGCCGATTACAACGACAAGGTCAAGGTGGGCCAGGTTCTGGCGCGGATCGACACCTCGAAACTCGAGGCCCAACAGACACAGTTGAAGGCGGCCCTGGAGGCGGCTCAGGCCAGGGTCTTGCAGGCCAGGGCCACGCTCAACGAGACACAGACCAAGCTGGCGCAGCTTCAGCGGGTGCGCGAGCTCAGCGGGGGCAAGGTGCCTTCGCAGAGCGAATTCGACGCGGCCCAGGCTGCGTTCGAGCGGGCCAAGGCCGACGAGGCCAGCGCCGCGGCGTCGGTGGCGCAGGCCCAGGCGACTCTCAAGGCCACGCAGACGGACATCGCCAAGGCGGTGATCCTCTCGCCCATCGACGGCATCGTGCTGACTCGCAGCATCGAGCCCGGGCAGACCGTGGCTGCGGCGTTCCAGGCGCCGGTGCTCTTCACGCTGGCGGAGGATCTGACCCAGATGGAGCTGCACGTGCACGTGGACGAGGCGGATATCGGCCAGGTGAAGGAAGGCCAGGATGCGGAGTTCACGGTGTCCGCTTATCTCGATCGACCGTTCCAGGCCAGGATTGTACAGACCCGCTTCGGCTCGCAGACCGTCGACGGCGTCGTGACCTACGAGACGGTGCTGAAGGTGGACAACGGCGACCTGTCGCTGCGTCCAGGGATGACCGCAACCGCCGACATCATGGTCAAGAAGGTCGAGAATGCGTTGCTTGTGCCGAATGGGGCTCTGCGGTTCTCGCCGCCGGCGCAGCGGCAACAGGCGTCCCGCGGCCTGGTGGGCATGATGCTGCCGGGTCCCGGTCGCTTCAACAGGCCGCAGGAGCCGGTCGTGGACACTACCAAGAGGCAGCAGACCGTTTGGGTCCTGAAGGACGGCCAGCCGGTCGCGGTCCCGGTGACCATCGGCGCCACGGACGGCATCAAGACCGAGATCGCATCCGGCGACATCCACCCGGGGATGCTGGTGATTACCGATACGATGGGGATGGGGAGGTAGGCATGATCGCCTCTGCGCAAGAGAACCTGGCGCCTCTGATCGAATTGCAGAGCGTGACCAAGGTCTACGGGACGGGACAGGCCGCGATGCAGGCCTTGGCCGGGATCGACCTGCGGATCGACGAGGGCGACTTCGTTGCGATCATGGGCCACAGCGGGTCGGGCAAGTCCACGTGTCTGAACATCCTGGGATGCCTGGATTCGCCCACGTCGGGGTCGTATCTCTTTCGCGGCCTCGAGGTCTCGCAGTTGACTCGCGACCAGCGGGCCAGACTGCGGCGATACTACCTGGGCTTCGTGTTCCAGGGCTACAACCTTTTGAAGCGGACCTCCGCAATCGAGAACGTGGAATTGCCGCTGATCTATCGCGGCGTGCCCATGCGGGAGCGACACCGGATCGCCCGCAAGGTGCTGGCCTCCGTGGGCCTGGAGGGCTGGGAATCGCACAACCCCAACGAGCTGTCCGGCGGTCAGCAGCAGCGCGTGGCGATCGCGCGGGCCATCGTCACGGGACCCTCGGTCCTCATGGCCGATGAGCCCACCGGGAACCTGGACACCGCGCGCAGCGAAGAGATCATGAACCTGCTCTGCGAGCTCAATCGCGAGCAGGGGATCACGATCGTCATGGTCACGCACGAGGCGGACATGGCCGCGTACGCCAAACGCATCGTCCACTTCAAGGACGGCAAAATCGAATCCGACGAACAGAACGGAAAGGCGCACTGATGTTCTGGAATACGCTCCTGCTGTCGCTGCGAGAGATCCGACGCAATCTCATGCGGTCGTTTCTGACCGTGCTGGGCATCGTGATCGGCGTGGCTTCGGTGATCACCATGGTGACGCTGGGCAAAGGGGCCACGCAGCAGGTGGCCACCTCGATCGCGAGCATGGGCAGCAACCTGCTGATGGTCACTCCCGGCCGGAGAATGGGCCCGGGTTCGGCCAGTTCCGCCCCCGCCTTCAAGGTCGAGGACGGCGAGGCCATCGCACGGGAGATCGGCTCGGTGGCGCTGGTGGTCCCTGTGGCCAGCCGCTCGATGGCCGCCATTTACGGCAACCAGAACTCGTCCACCGGGGTGACAGGCTCCACCAGCGACCTGCTGACGCTTCGCAATATGACTCTGCACAGCGGGCGCACCTTCAGCGACAGCGAGGCCCGCGCCGGGGCTTCGGTCTGCGTCATTGGCGAGACCGTCCGACAGAAGCTGTTCGGCAGTCAGGACCCGGTGGACAGCCGAATCCGCCTGGGCAGCTTGTCGTTCCAGGTCATCGGATTGATCGAGCCCAAGGGTCAAAACAGCATGGGCATGGACCAGGACGACATCGTTCTGATGCCTTTACGCACCTTCCAGCGGAGAATCTCGGGAAATCGGGACGTCACTATGCTCCAGGTCTCCGTCCGGGAGGGCGAATCCACGGAAAAGGCCCAGCGGGATGTCCGTTTGCTGATGCGGGACCGCCGACGCCTGGCGCCCAGCGAGGAGGACAACTTCAACGTCATGGACACCAAGGAGATCACGCGAATGCTCACCGGCACGACCACCATGCTCACGGGTCTGCTCGGCGCGGTCGCGGCGGTGAGCCTCCTGGTCGGCGGCATCGGCATCATGAACATCATGCTGGTCTCGGTCACCGAGCGCACGCGCGAGGTCGGCACGCGACTGGCCATCGGGGCGCTGGAGCGGGAGGTATTGATGCAGTTCCTCGTCGAGGCGGTGGTGCTGTCCTCCTCGGGCGGGGTGTTCGGAATCCTCCTGGGACTGGGGGCGTCCCTAGCCCTCAAGAACGCGCTGATGGTCCCCTTCATCCTCGATCCGAGCATCGTGATCATCGCTTTCGTCTTCTCGGCGGCGGTGGGCGTGGTCTTCGGCTACTTCCCGGCCCTGAAGGCCGCTCGCCTGGACCCGATCGAAGCCCTGCGCCACGAATGATCTCGATCCCGCGCGATCCGCTCTCTTTGCCCTGATTCGGCTGCCGGTCAGGGTAAGGGCGGCTCTTCCTCCACGTTCTTCTCGGCCATCCAGTCCGACCACATGATGTGCCCGTAGAGGGGGCCCCAACTGCCGTCGCTTTGCCGATCGCAGGCCAGGTGCACCGCGTGCAGGTACACCTTCCCGTCGGGGGCTTTGGCCGCGGTGTGGGCGGTCATCGATCGCGTGTTGCGGTATCGCAGCGCCGTGCGGGTCGAATCCGTCCACTCGACGACGCTTTCCTCTTTCCACGTGTCGTTGGGCAACGTCGTGCGGAGGGCCTTGCCCTGGGCCTTCTCCGCCACGATCGCCTGCGACTTGCGGCGCAGGGCGTCGGCGTCGTCGCCCTCGTACTGGTCGGGACGCAGGTACGTCCGCTCGGCGCGGACCGCGCGGTTGGCTTTGTCCTGCTGCTCGATCTTGCCCAGCGTATCCCGCAGGGTCGCCAGCTTGGCGGCATCGACGCCCGCGATCCCGGCGTACCGCTGAAGAGCCTCCCGCAACGGCGCGACGTCCCGCTCCATGACGAGGTTGGGCATCTTGGTCGGATCGGTTCGCCAGCCGGTGTCCGTCGTCAGGTAGTCCAGGACCCGCGTGAACTCCTTGTCGATGTCCGCCGAGACCAGCGCGCGGCTCTGACGCAATGATTCGGGCATCTGTGCCAGACGCTGCTGCATCTGCTCTTCGAGCGACAGCAACTCGGCGCTCTTGCCGTGCGGGAACTCGGCCTTCTGATACTCGACCCAAAACGACTTGGCCTCCTCCAGCAGCGCGGATCGTTGCGTGATTTCGCTTTCGTTGGCGGTGCAGCCGACGACGAGGTACTTCGGGCTGCCCGCGCCCACCTCTGCGTAGGCCCGCATCGCGTCCACCCATTTCCGACAGGCCTGTTCCTGACGGCTCCGAGCCTCCTGCTCGTTGTAGATCGTCAGGTGGCCCGTCAGTCTCTGTTCGAGCCACGCCAGTTCCTGGGTCTTGCCGTGCGGGAAGGCGGTCTGCTTGTAGACCGGCAGGATTTCATTGGCTTTGGCGTAGGCCTGGCGGGCCTTCTCCTGCTCCTCGGGCGAGGCATTGTTGAACTCCGATCCCATCCGCAGGTACAACTCGCCCTTGTAGTCGAAGAACGGCGCCAGCTTGGCGATCCATTCCTTCGACTGTTCCTGTCGTTGCTTCTCCGTCGCGGCCAAGGCTGCGGCCGCCGCGGCGGCCGCTGCGTTGGCCTCCGACACCCGGGCTTCGACCACGCCGAGCCTTTCGACCGCTGTCTTCATCTGGGCGTTGTCCGAGGGGATCTTGGCGCCGTATCGCGTCTGGATCTCGGCCATCAGCTTCTTGGACTCCTCCAGTCTGCGGTTGGCGGTCTGCAACTGGTTCTTCTCCAGGGAGGTCGTCGCTGCGGTCAACGCGGCGTCGATCTTCTTCAATTGGGCCACCACCGCGCTGAGCAGGTCGGATGGGGTCGCCTGCGGTTGCGTCGGCGCCACCGGCGCAGCGGGGGGTTGGACGCTTCCTCCAAGGGATCGGCCCAGGCGCTTCTCCAGCTTCTGTTTGAGGTCGTCAAATCGTTTCTGGAGTCCGGCCAGCTTGTCATGATTCGGCGCCGCCTGCGCGAGTTGAGCCATCAGGTCCTGAGCTTGAAGAAGGTCTTTTTCCGCTTGGGCAGGCGAGGTCGCGATTTGTCGTTGAACGCTGGAAAGCCTGGTTTCGATCTGTCGGATCAACTCGGCGGGTTCGGCGGCCCGAAGGACTGACACGTCCCAAATCGCCACTGCCGCCGTGATGCTCAGAACGACTGCCGCTGCCTTGCCGAAATGGGCGTTGACTTGCATGCTCAACCTCCTGTCCGTGTCCGGATCACATTCTGGTTGCCGTTGATTCATGATGGAGCCTGACGCCATGTCGGCCCCGTCCACGGTCCATCGTCATCCTACCATGTCCCGCGTCCCAGGCAAACCCCAATCTCCTTCTGTTGCAGGGGATCGTCGCTCCCTCGGCATCGTTCCGGAGGTCCGCCTTGTCCGACTCTCGCGGCAGGTGCGCGTGACGGCATTGGCGCTTTCGCAAGGACGGGCGATCGCGTATACTGACTGGCCTTGTAGACACCGGCCGGCGCAGCATGGAGAATCGGTCGTTGTAGGGGCGAATCAGGATTCGCCCGTGCGTATGGAGCATGGCCGACTTTTGGGAGGATCAGCAACATGGCGGATCGCGTTGAAGCGTATATCGATCAGAATTGGGTTCGTTTCGTCGAGGAGTTGAAGGAGTTCATGCGGTTCCCGTCGGTCAGCGCCCAGCGGGCCCACGACAAAGACACGCGGGCCTGCGCCGAGTGGGTGGTCAAGCAGTTCAACGGGCTGGGATTCGAGGCCGGGCTCGTCGACGTGGGCGGTCAGCCCATCGTGAGGGCCTTGAGGAAGGGCATGAGCTCCAAGCGCGTGATGATTTACGGGCACTACGATGTCCAGCCCGAGGACCCGGTGAACGAGTGGAAGACCCCGCCGTTCGAGCCGACCGTTCGCGACGGCACCCTCTATGGTCGCGGGGCGACCGACGACAAAGGGCAGGTCTGGGCCCACGTCAAGGCGGTCGAAGCCCTGCTCAAGACCGAGGGCGAGCTGCCCTGCGAGGTCCTGTTCCTGCTGGAGGGCGAAGAGGAGTCCGGCGGCGACGCGTTGCCCCGCTACGTCGTGCAGGCCAAGGACGACATCAAGCCCGACGCCATCGTCATCTCCGACAGCACGATGTACGATGCGAACACGCCGGCAATCACCTACGGCCTTCGCGGCATCATCGCGCTGGAGTTCGTCCTTCGCGGCCCGGCATCGGACGTCCATTCCGGCGCCTTCGGCGGCGGCATCGCCAACCCGGCGATGGTCGCGGCCCAGATCCTGGCCAAGTGCGTCTCGCCCGACGGCAAGATCCTCGTGCCGGGCTTCTACGACGACGTGGTCCCGCTGCAGGACTGGGAGCGGGAGGGCTTCCGCAAGCTGAACTTCGACGACAAGGCGATGGCCAAGGAGCTGAACATCCCGCGCGTCCACGGCGAGGCGGGCTACAGCACGCTGGAGCGGCTCTGGGCGCGCCCCACCTTCGAGGTCAACGGCATCTTCGGCGGCTACCAGGGCCAGCGGTCCAAGACGATCATCCCCGCCTCGGCGACGGTCAAGATCACGTGCCGGCTCGTGGGCAACCAGGACCCGGCCCGCGTCCACAAGGTGGTGGTCGACCACATCCGCAACGTCTGCCCGAAAACGGTCCGGCTTGAGATCAACGACTTCGGGGCCAGCCCGCCGGTGCTGTTCGACGTGAACGACCCGACCATCCGCGCCGCCCAGGACGCGATGCGCAAGGGCTTCGGCCACGACACCACCTTCATCCGCTGCGGCGGCTCGATCCCGGTGGTCAGCACGTTCGCCGAGCACCTCGGCTGCCCGGTCATCCTGATGGGCTTCGGCCTCGACAGCGACGGTCCGCACGGCCCGAACGAGCACTTCAGCCTCGACAGCTTCGTGAAAGGCACGAAATCAGCAGCCCACCTGCTGCGGATGATCTGAAGCGTTAGCCGGGGATCGTGACATGTCGTGACATGTAGGGTGCGTACCACGCAACAATTTCGCGTTCGATGGTAAGATGGTGCGTGGTACGCACCCTACGGGGCCGGCTTGGGTCGCATCACTCGACATCCTTGCCGGCGACGAGGACTACGTATTCGCCTTTGGGATTCTCTTCCAAGTTCATCAGGAGTTCCGAGAGCCGGCCACGACGGACGGATTCGTAGAGCTTGGTCAGCTCCTTGGCGACGGCCGCCGGGCGGTCGCCGAAGACTTCCAGCGCGTCCTCCAGGAGCTTTCGCAGACGAAACGGGCTCTCGTAGTAGATCAGCGTGTAGGCCGAGTCCCTGTCCGCTTCGAGGAAGTGCTTTCGCTTGCCCGGCTTGTTCGGCGGAAAGCCCCGGAACGTGAAACTATGGACCGGCAGGCCCGAGAGGACCAGGGCCATGACGAACGCCGTGGCGCCGGGAATGGCCGTGATCTCGACGCCCGCGGCGATGGCGTCGCGGACGAGGACGAAGCCCGGGTCGGAAATCCCCGGCATGCCCGCGCTGGTGACCAGGGCGACCGACTTGCCCTCTTGGAGCAGTTGGATGATCCGCGGGGCCGCCTGCCGCTCGTTGTGCTCGTGGAACGCGATCTGCGGCTTGCTGATCTCGAAGTGTTTGAGCAGGACGCCGGTGTGGCGAGTGTCCTCGCTGGCGACGAAGTCCGCCTGCTTGAGGGTCTCCAGCGCCCGAAGCGTGATGTCGCCCAGGTTGCCGATCGGAGTCGCTACGAGATAGAGTCTGCCTGCCGTCATGAGTTCTCAGCTCACGATAGATCAAGAAAACCATCGGCAAGCTGCCGCTTGCCGCTGCCACAAGGAATTGAGAGTGGACTGAATACGCACAGTCCGCAATCAACAATCACAAATCCGAAATCGCACTTTTCCTTCACGGTCCCATTTCGCCGAGTTCGTGCAGGACCAAAGCCGACGCCACGACCGCGCAGGTCTCGGTCCGCAGAATCCGAGGGCCCAGATTAATCGGGGTCGCCCCGTTCTGGCAGGCCGCGTCTACTTCTTCATCGGTGAAGCCCCCTTCGGGCCCCACCATCAAAGCCACGGAAGTCGCCCGGCCGCCCAAGCCGTGCAGGGCCTCGCGAAGGCCGGACCCCGTGTGCCAGGGCGTCGCGATCAGGCAACGGTCGAACTCGGTCAGCTCGGAGAGCGCTTCGCCGAACATAACGATCTGGTCGAGCTTGGGAATTCGCCCGCGGTGCGACTGCTCGGCGGCCTCGATCACGATCCGCCGCCAGCGATCGAGCTTTGTCTCTTCGATCAGCTTGCTCCGCACGATGGTCCGCTCCGTCCGGACGGGCGCGAACCTCGCGACGCCGACCTCGGTGCCCTTCTGGAGCACCCATTCGAACTTCTCCCGCATGAGCATGCTCTGGTACAAGGTCACCTGCGCCGTGGGTTCGCCGCGGGCCTGTTGCCTGGCCGTGACCTGCCCGATAACCTCCCGCTTCTCGACCGTGGTGAGGGTTACACCGTACTCGATCCCGGTCTCGTCGAGCACGACGATGTCGTCCCCCGGTCGCAGGCGTAGGACGTTCTGGACCTGGTGCGACTGCTCCGGACTCAAGCGAACCTGGTCGCCCTCGATGTCGGACGCCAGGACAAAGAATCGATTCGTATTCATAGAGCCCTATTCTACCGCAACCGGCCCGTGCAGTCCAAGGAGTCCTGTCCACAGGTCTCCAGGGCAGCCGAACCGAGCGGCTGGGCCGGCGGGCAGGCTGATCGAACGAGACTGTTTGATGCGCTTACCGCTTTGCGGATACCCTTAATGCGATAAACGCAACCCTCAGTCCGCTTCGCACTTCTCTGATGGCCGACATAGAAAGGAATGTGCCTCGGTGCAAATGGACGCCATGTTCTACGGCCGGGCTCACCTCCATCGAAGCAGCCTCAACTCCTCCTCAGTGCGGACGAACTTCACTGCGCCGTCATTGAGCAGGACCAAGCCACCGCGAGGATCGTGATTGTCGAATGTGAACAACTCCGGCCCGCCGTGCTGATTCCAGCCCGGTTTCGATTCGAAGAGGAAGACCACGTCTTTGGGCGAATCCTCTCGACAGTTGGGGTTCATCGCGTAGTCCGAGATCCAGGTGTCTACAGGCTGAGTTGACGCACTGGCGTTGCGAATTATAGATCGATAATGAAGCACGTCAGGGCACGCATGTATACCGGGGCAGGTGAACACCCTGGCTATATAGGTGTCCGGATACATGCGTACCATTTCGTCGCTGCCGATCTCCGCGTTGGTATACCCTCCAGTTGCATAAGGCACTCCGTCAAGTCTTGCGAATGTGCAGTTTTCATCGGGAAAGAGGCGTGGATTCGTAACCGAGGAGCCGATTCGTAAATCTCACCACAGGTGAGGTTCAGATTCGGCAAGAGAATCG
>DATIKY010000289.1:0-20270 GCA_035476995.1 Sedimentisphaerales bacterium
GGTGCACAAGAAACGCAACATCCAGAAGTACCTGCCGAAGAAGTATCACGGCATGCTGTCGCTGAAGCTCAAGATGGCCTGGGGCATGACCGAGTACGACAAGGCGATCAAGGAGCTTCGCAAGGTCCACGACTGGCTGGCTGAGATCAATCAGGAGGCGGCCGCGAGCCTGGACGAAGGCATGGAAGAGACGCTGACGATCAACCGCCTGAACCTGCCGACGCAGCTCCGCCGGATCTTCAGCAGCACAAACGTCATCGAAAGCTGCTTCTCGCGGGCGGGCGACCTGTGCCACAACGTCAAGCGTTGGCGGGATGGCAACATGGCCCGGCGGTGGGCGGCCAGTGTCCTGCTGGAGGCCCAGAGCCGCTTCCGTCGGATCCAGGCGTACAGTCAACTGCCGCAGTTGATCAACGCGATCGCCACGCTGCTTGACAAGAAGGAGGCCGCCGCATAGAGTTGTCGTCCGTTACCCGGCCGCAAACCGAATTCCAACGGCAAGAGGGACAACCTCCGGACAATCGCACACCGACTCCCGCTGAGTTAAATTACCCCATCTCAGTGCTCTCTGTCAAGCGACCAAAGAAGAAAATGTCACAAACGTCACAAACTATCTCTTCTTCGTCGCCCACGCAGTCCCCAAACCATCGTTTGCGTGACAGACGGCCGACAGCGTCAGGCCGCGCGTTTTCTATGAAGGCGCTTCTCGCGGCAGAAATGTAGATGGAAAGATGAGGGAAACGATATTTCTTGTCCGATGGTCACCGCACAGTCCTGTCGTCTTTCCAATTGCTCTCGAAGCTCTTGAAGCTCCAGCCACAAACGCGGCATTTGTGGTAGCGGATCGAAACGTGGTTCGAGTTCATCGCTCGTCTCTCGTCGCTCGCGTGGCGACCCCAAAGGAACTACAGAGCATGGCCCGTCATGCGGCCCCCCGGTTGACCTTCAACGTCTACGCCAAGCAGCGAGACCCCCGTATGGCGGAACTTGCCGAGCGGATCGGCGAGGCGATTCCGGTCGTAAGAAGTGCGCCAGGAGTGCAATTCCTCTTGGACACAGACAAGCGGGATGCGCATACAGCATTGGCTGAGCAAGAGTCATCACTCGCAGAGCACGCAAAGGGGCCGCGTTCACAAGACACGGCCCCTTCTTTTCTCGACGGCCCGGACCGTTTTCCGTTTCACTCCTCGCTCTCGTCTATTGTCAGACGGAGCAGTTTCATGCCGCTGCCGGGATCGAGTTGGCGCGTCGCCTCAATGCCGGTGATCTCGATAATGGTGATTTCCAGGATCAGGAACGTGCGAACGTCCTGGCGCGGACAGCCGATGAGGCTCTGGCCGTCTTTGCCGATGGCGGTGTGGATGTGCAGCCTGGGGCCCGCGTCGTCCCAGTAGAGCGAGCCGACGCCCAGGACCTCGCCCGGCCCGGTGAACGTGGTGAACCTGGGCACGATCTGCGGCTTCTCCTGCTCGGGCCCGACGACAACCGCCGCCGTGCGGAACCCGCCCACGATGAGGACCGATGCGCAGCGAATATTGGCCTCGCGAACGATCTTGTCGATGGACGCGTGCAGATCCTCGCCCTCGTACAACCGGGCCACCACCACCCGACCCACCTGACCGACCGAATACTCCATCTCTGTTCTCCGAACCACCGACAGAATCCGTTCGCCGACATGATAGTGGGCAATCAGGAGCCGGGTTCCTTCGCGCTGCGGCGTTCGGGAAAGAGATCTCGGTCCCAGCCGTACGTGTATTGTCGTTCCAGACGGCAATCGCGGTCGTGGACCGCAAGCAGGCTGTACTCATGGCTCTGGGCCAGTTCCCGACCCTGAAGAATGGCTTCCATCTTGGATCGGTGGTCGCTGACGATCTGGCCGGTGTTCATCAGCTTGATGACCCAGCTTCCCCCCTCTGCCGGCAGCACGTGATAGGTCACACGCTCGGCCATTGACAAAACCTCCATTCCTACGACAATCCGCGGCCGCAGCCGTCGGCAATCGACCCCGAAACCAAGCTCGTCCGACGACCCTCCGAAGAGAACCGACCCGGCGAACACAACACAGCCTGTATTGTGCCGATTGTCGCGACGTCGTCAATAGGCTTTGCGTGTCGCGATGCAGACAGCGCCGCAGCAACAGGCTTTCCGCCATGGGTTCGACTATGAGGCTATCGATCACAAAACGCCTCGCAGTCCCCTATTTGCGTAGGAACAGCCACACCCAGCCGTGGGGCTCATACTCCTGCGGAAGCTGCGAACGCAGAGGCGACATCTGCCTGCTGATCTCGTTCAGATCCTCGTGAAGCTTCTTCTGATCCTCTTTCGTCTTCGGTCGGTCGGCGGCCCGGAGCTTCTGGATCAGTTCGCTGAAGCGTGTCTCCAGCGGTTCCAGTTCCTTTTGGATCTGATCGTACCGGGCCTGTTCCTCAGGGGTCGGATCGGGACGATCGGGCTTCAGCGTGCCGTAGTCGCCGACGAGCAGATCGGGTCGGCCGTCGCCGTTCCAGTCAGCGACGCATATTTTCGCACGATTGCCTCGCTGCGGCTGCGTCGAAGCCTGCGGACCATACTCAACCCGCCCCGGCGGCACAAGCTGCACGCCCGCGGCCAAGACAGCCGACTTCGCCGAGCCCGTGTTGCGAAAGAGCGTCACGCTGCCGTTCTCTTCGCCGACGAGCAGATCGAGATCACCGTCGCCGTCCCAATCCGCAACATACGGCCCGGCGCGCCCGCCCACACGCACCGGCCGGCCGCCGGCCTGGAGTTTCGTCTCTTTCCCGAAGGCATACGCGGTCGCGGTCCCTTCATTCGGAATCAGATAGACGTCTCCATCGGTATTGCCGACGATCAGGTCGAAATCGCTGTCGCCGTCCCAATCGACGGCGCGAACCGTCGATGCCGTTCCCGTGCTGGAGATGGGCTTCTCCGGCGTGCTTTCCATTCGCTTGCCATGATACGTGACGAAGGTCCCTTCATCCGTGTTCTCCCATTCGACACTGCCTCGAATGAGAATGCCTTCGCCGGGACGTTCCTGAATCCCGCCGCCGATGTTGATGATCTCGCCCGTCCTGTCCTTGAGCATTTCCGGGGCTGCAAACGTCCGTCCTGGCCCGCCCTGGAAGAAGAACAATTCGCCCGGCCAGGATCCGGAAAGAAGGTCCATGTGACCGTCGCCGTTGAGGTCCACAACATGTGGACCGAATCCGATGCATCACCCACACGGCACAGTGCCGTCTTTGCCCCCTTCCTTGAACTTGACGCCCGCTGCGAGCTTGGGCTGGGCGTTCGTGCCCTCGTTTCGGAAGATCCACAGTTGCACGTTGCCGAACTGGCCGACGAGCAGATCCTGCACCCCGTCGCCGTCGAAATCGGCGACAAACGGGGCCGCATGACCGATCTCAGTGTCGATCGGCTTGCCGCCGGCCTCGATCCGAATGGGCTCCGCCAGCTCGTCGCTGACGGCCGCCGCAGCAGTCGAGGCGGCCAGTCCCACGATGACAAGAACCACTATTCGTCGCATACGCACACCTCCCTACAGTTTCTGTTCTCTTGAATCCGATCACCTTCTTTGAATAGGATATCCGCTGCATCACTGCGAATCCAGTTTCTTCCGCTGCGGCCCAGTGCGATTCCTCGCCGCGGAACGGAGGATCGCCACCACGATCAGAAGCGTTCGACCTTCTCTCCCATCCATCGACGACCCCTCTTCGAAACCTCGGGTGTCCTGTGCATCGACGGATCAGAAGCCCACTTTGTCCGTCGTTGTACATGATGATTGTACCGCCGTCAGCGGAGAACGCAAGACCTTGTAGAACGGCTCCTGGCCCCGATAACAACCCCTGGAACAACGCGCAAGATGGGTATTCACACCACGCGTTTACAGGCTTGTCACGAACTCCTGCTGTATCGTATACTTTGCTCTGAGGTGCTTATGAAGACCTTTTGGCAACATGCAAACGGACAGGTATACGCGGTTGAAAGCGACACCTTCGGTCGAATCATCGGGGCGGCCGGCCCCTTCGAGCTCGACGAACTTCGCGACCCCGGCGAATACACATATCAGTGCGGCCTGACCGCCTGGATCAGCCGGGCCATCGAGCAGCACAAACTCCGGCGGATCAACCCTGTTCTAAGCCGCTGAAGACGCCTGCTCCAGCCGCCTCCGGCGAGATCTCCGTCGTCTGCGCGATCGCGGGACGTCAGAGGCAGAACCGCTCACGGTCGTCAAACCCCGTGGAGGCAGATCCCCCTGCCTGCCATGATCCGACGCACATCCCCCTTTGGCACCAATCCCCGAGCAGAGCAACCCCAGATCACGTCCCTCGCGACGTTTCGCGGCGCAATTCTCAACTTTTTTCTGGACAAACTCCATAGATCGTGTATAGTTGTAGGTGCTGACGGGTGAGAAAGTCAGCTTTGAGTCACTGCTTTGATACGACAGCGAGATCGGCACCAGGGGTTAACCCGCAGAGTGGGTTTTTCCACCCCGGCTTGAGGTTCACCCAAGCCTGGGAGGAACTTCGTTGCGGCCCTCGTTCGCAGACAAGCTGAACGAGCCGGGCGGGGAGTGTATGCCCGCTGCTCGACGGAGGCCGCGTAACCATCCAAAAGAATCGGGAGGAGGGAATGGTCATGTCCAGACTGCTTGTGTCCTACGCAGCCATCGCGGTTTTTCTGTCGTCGCAGGCCACCGCTGAAACCCAGGTCAACGTCCGAACCAGCGGCGCCCAAACCGGCGCCGCCATCGCCACAGATCCTCGCGGCGGCGCCGTGGTCGTGTGGAGCAGCTACTACTCGACCGGCGGGCGATCCAACGACATCCTCGCCCGACGCCTCGACGCGACCGGCGCCCCGACCGGCGACGAGTTCCCGGTGAACGCCATCAACCAGGGCAACCAGACCGAGGCGGCGGTCGCGATCGATGCTCTCGGAAATCTCGCGGTCGTCTGGCAGAGTCCCGGGCCTGATGAAGACGTTCTGATACGGATGTACGACCCGCAGCGCATTCCCATCACCGGCGACCTGCTCGTCAACCTGCGAACGGAAGGCCGGCAGCTCTATCCATGCGTCGCGGCCGGCGGCGTCGGCGCGTTCCTCGTCGCGTGGGAGAGCCGGGAAACCACCGTGTACGGCGATCAGACGTTCCTCTGTGCCCAGCGATTCGATCCCAATGGCGCCGGTCTCGGCACTGAGATCCTCGTGGATCCGGATATCTACGACTGCCGTTATCCGGACGCCGCGATGGACGTCCAGGGCAACTTCGTCCTGACCTGGATGCGGGATCGATCCAGCCACCCGATCATGGCCAGGCTCTTCGATCCCAACGGCATGCCCCGAACGGACCCCTTCGCGGTCAACACAACAAGCATCGCCAGCGTGACGCGCCCCTCGGTTGCGATGAACTCGCAGGGCTGGTTTGTCATCACATGGGATGGCGACCCGAACCGAGCGGCAGACGACGACATCCACGCGAGGCTCTACGATCCCAACGGCGTGCCCAGGGACGACCCCTTCGTCGTGAACACGATCCGAAGCGGCGCCCAGCAATGGCCTCAGGCGGCGATCAGCGACTCGAATGAATTCGTCATCGTCTGGGAATCCGACGTAGGGGATCCCGATGCGGACATCGACATCTACGCCATGCGTTTTGCCGCCGACGGCCAACCCCTGGGCGAGGAGATCCGCCTCAACACCCACACGCCCGACAAGCAAAGAAACGCGGACGTCGCGATGACCGCCGACGGCTCGTTCATCGCGGTCTGGGAAAGCAACAGCCAGGACGGCAGCGGCTACGGCATCTTCGCCCACGCCGAACGCCGGGCGGCTCCAGTTGATCCCAACGCGCCTTCTGAATAGAAGAAGATAACGCGCCATTACGAGCAGGCCCCGTCCACGGGCAGGGACGATTCCGCTGGCACCCCGGAAGAAACGCCGATACCATGATGCGATCCAGACCGTGGCGACTGCTGCCCCGGCGAAAGGCATACAAGGATTCGGATGAAGGGAAGTGACATGACGAACACGTCTGCAACGGAAGTGCGGACCTCTCGGCGTTCTCTCCTGGGCCAGGCGGCCGCGATTTCGACTCTTGCGCTCTCCGGCTGCTCCCAATCGGCCAAGCGGCCGTTCGCCGGGAAGGCCTCCGGCGGACTCATCGCCCCCGGCGACACCATCCTGTTCCAGGGCGACTCGATCACCGACGCCGGCCGGGACCGCGGACGGGAAGGCAACGCAAACGAACCACGACCCCTGGGCGGCGGATACGCCTTCATGATCGCGTCGCACCTGTTGGCCGAGCGCGCCGACGCCGGCCTGAAGATCTACAACCGCGGCATCAGCGGCCACAAGGTCTTCCAGCTCGCCGAACGCTGGGACAAAGACTGCATCGCGCTCAAGCCCAACCTGGTCAGCATTCTGATCGGCGTCAACGACATCTGGCACAGGCTCAACGGCCAGTACAACGGCACGATCGAGATCTACGAGAAAGATTACCGCGCCCTCCTGGCGAGGACGCGGAAGGCACTGCCGGGCGTGAAGCTGGTGGTCTGCGAGCCGTTCGTGCTCCGCACGGGAGCGGTGAACGAGAAATGGTTCCCCGACTTCGACGGCTACCGGGCGGCGGCGAAGAAGCTGGCGACCGAGTTCGGCGCGGTGTTCGTACCGTTCCAGTCGGCCTTCGAGGAGGCCGTCCAGAAGGCCCCGCCCGCCCACTGGGCCGGCGACGGCGTCCACCCCTCGATGGCCGGCGCGTATCGGATGGGCCGGACCTGGCTGGCCGGGGTCGAAGCCGCTCGGACGTAGGCACGAGGCTCGATGCACGATAATGCCATCGGGACTCTTTGCGACGGCTTCGGCAAGCCGTCCTTGCCCTGCTCCTCTGCGTCAGTCCTTTCTCCGATTGACGAGAGGATTGACGCGGTCCCGGAAGATGGCTATGCTGGAGTCTTTGTCGTGTGACAAATGGCAGATTGGATTCTTTGGAGGTTTCGATCATGACCGCTGGCAGGCAGCTACGCATGTTGTTGGTTCTCGGCGCTTTCACCACGGCGATTCTCGCCGGAACGGCGCGGGCCGCGGATCCCAATGACTTCAAGACGGACGCAGACAAGATCAGCTACATTCTCGGCACGCGGATCGCCGGGCAGATCGCCGGCATGCTCAGAGCGCAGGATGTCCAGGTGAGCATGCCCCTGTTCATCAAGGGCCTGCAGGAGGCTTTGAGCGGCAAACCGTCGCCGTTCAGCGCGGAAGACCAGGAAAAGATCATGGGCCCGTGGGAACAGGAACGCGAGGCCAAAGCCAAACAGAAACAGGAAGAAATCGCCAAACAACGGGCCAAACAAGAGGAAGAGGCCATGGCGAAACTCGGCAAAGACAATGAATGGAAGCTGAAGCTGACGAAGCCCGAACTGCGTCAGTTCGACGCGAAGAAGGACTACTTCTGGGTCCTGGAGACGAACAAGGGCGCCATCACGATCAAGCTGATGCCCGAGGTGGCTCCGATGCACGTCACCAGCACGATGTTCCTGACGGAGAAGGGCTTCTACGACGGAACGATCTTCCATCGCGTGATCCCGGACTTCATGGCTCAGGGCGGCGATCCGGTCGGCGACGGCCGACACGGCCCGGGCTATCAATACGCCGGGGAGTTCAGCCCGAATGTCAAGCATGACCGTCCCTACCTGTTGAGCATGGCCAACGCCGGCCCGAACACCGACGGCAGCCAGTTCTTCATCACGTTCAAGCCCACCCCCTGGCTGGACGGAAAGCACACCATCTTCGGCGAGGTCGTCGAGGGCCAGGACACGGTGAAGAAGCTCGAAGCCGCGGGCACCGCCCCGCAGGGCACGCCCAAGGAAGAGCTCAAGATCCTCAAGGCCAAGATCGAAGAGAAGGCCAAAGGCTGACATCGGGTCCCATGGAGAACCTGACCATGCAGAACAGATTCGCCCTTCGCGACGCGATGATCGGTCTCCTGATCGCGACCGTCTCTCTCGGTCCGACGACCGGGTGCAAGAGCAAGACGCAAGCCGGGCCCGACCAAGACAAGATCGCCGAACGCGGCGTGGGAAATGAGTGGAAAATGAACCTGACAAAACCCGAACTCAGACAATTCGACCCGGCAAAGGAACACTTCTGGGTCCTCGAAACGAACAAGGGCGTCATCAAGGTCAAGTTGATGCCCAGCGTGGCCCCCATGCACGTAACCAGCACGATGTTCCTGACGGAGAAAGGCTTCTACGACGGGACTATCTTCCATCGCGTGATCACCGGCTTCATGGCCCAGGGCGGCGACCCCACCGGGACCGGTACCGGCGGGCCCGGTTACAAATATGCCGGGGAATTCGATCCGAAGGTCAAGCATGACCGGCCGTACCTGCTGAGTATGGCCAATGCCGGCCCGAACACCGACGGCAGTCAGTTCTTCCTCACGTTTGTGGCTACGCCCTGGCTGGACGGCAAGCACACGATCTTCGGCGAGGTCGTCGAGGGCCAGGCTGTCGTCAAGAAATTCGAAGCGGCAGGCAGCGAGTCCGGCAGGACCAAGGAAGAACTCAAAATCGTCAAGGCCAAGATCGAAGAGAAGGCCAAAGGCTAAACGCTTTCTTGTCCCCCGCGCAAATTGCGAGGGTAGCTGCAGAGTCGAATCCGCCGCTCGATACCTATCGGGCGGCGGTTCTTTTTGTGCGGACGAAGCAGGAAGCGTGCCCATGATTCGCTCCCAGTAGATACGAAGCCGGTTCAGGCTTCCCGGGATGTGTTGTCGCAGCGGTCGCAGAGGCCGCCGGTCTCCAGGGCGCCGGTGAGCATCTGGAGCCGCAGTTGCCGAAACTCGTTGCCCGACCAGATCTCGCGGAACCGGTCGGTGGCAAGGCTGCCCATGGGCATGCGTCCGTTCACATCGAGGCAGCATGGGACCACGGTCCCGTCGGCCAGGATGCACCCGTGTGAAAACGGCGCGGCGCAGGGTTTGTATCCTGATGATCGCACGGGCTTCTCCACGCGGCGGTCGTTCACCAGGCCGTGCCAGGTCGTGAACTGGACAACGCGCACGTCGTCCACGCCCATGCCCCGCCACTCCTTGACGAAGGCGTCGATCTTGTCGGCGGTTTCGCCCATGCGGATGATTTCGATCGTGGTTCGTGGCCCCTCGCCCCCCTGCTGCCGGCTAAGGGACAGATAGCGCTCGATATTGAACTTGACGTGCCCGAATTGCGATGGGGGGCGGAGCTTCTCATAGACCTCCGGCGAGCAACCGTCGAATGAAAAGCACAGAAAGCCCAGCGACGACCCCAGAACCCGCTCGGCCATTTCCTTCGTGAGCACGGTCGCATTCGTATGCAGCATGGTTCGGCAGCCTCTGGTCCCAGCGTACTCGATCATCTCGAACAAACCCTGGTGGAGGAGCGGCTCGCCCGAGAGGTACAGTTTGACCAGGGGCCGGTTTTCGCAAATGTCGTCGATCGCGCCGCAGAACACATCGACCGACATCTTGTCCTGCAACGGCCTGAGCCCCTGCGACTGCGGGCACATGACGCACTTGAGATTGCACAACCGGATGACGTCGAACCAGTAGACGGTGGGCAGAGGGGGGATGTAATAGTCCATCAATTCCGCTATGTTGTTCCACAGAGGCATCCTGGGACCTTTCAGCGAAACCGCCTCGATTCTATGGCCGATCCGTCCCGCGGTCAAGCTGCGGATGCGAGCCAGGCCCAAGCCGAATGCCTATCGGACGGGCCAGAAGACCTGGTCACCGCCGTCGGGACCCTCGCCCCAGCGACTGGGCACGCCTCCGTCGTCGTCGAGATCCAGGCCACAACTGTAGAGCAGAAAACCGCCCCCGTCGCGTTTGTAGATCAACAGGTCATTCGAATAGGGGTCTTGCGGTGCTTGAGTCAGGAAGCCGGTTTCAACAAGCTGGGCGAGTGATTCGGGGTACTCGCCGTATTCGGCTTTGTAGCGAATCGCTGCGATCGTGGCGACAAGCGCGTCGAAATCCGCCTTCGCCCGCCAGGGCATGTGGGCGACTCCCAAACAGGCATTGCCCAGAAGTCCCACATACGTGTTCTGACGCAGGATGCCCTCCAGCAGGGCTTTGACGCCGTTGGGCTCCTTGTGGAACTCCCAGGGCGTGCGAGCCGCGGCCAAGCCGATGTGGTCGAGGAACTCCTCTCCATAACGAGTGGTCTGCTTGCGATCCAGGCTCCGGAAATCCAGATTCTGAGCGGGCGTCATCGGATCGAACAGCGATCTCAATGGCTCTGGCAGACCCTCCCACTGCGTCATGGCGAGGCGGGGAATGCGACCCTGATCATCCCCTTCGTCGGTGAACATCCGCTGAATGCCGTCCAGCCAGACCAACCGTTCGACGGTGAAATCGAGCGTGGTGGGATTCGTGTCGCCAAGCCGTTCGAGTTGCCGCTGGAGGGCGGTCAGCGCCGAGGATTCCAGGGGTTCGAAGGCCAGAACCCCGCGAACTGTGCCGATCAGCAGGGTTCGAATGCCGATGCCGAGAAGCTGGTGGGAGAGTCCCTTGACGCCCCCCAGATGACCCGCGAAGCAATGGAGAGTCGCAACGTCGGCCAGCAGCAGATCGTCGTCGCCGTCGAAGGCCCTCAACTTGATGCGGGTGTCGAGCACGAAGGCCAGATCCCTGGCCCCTTCGGACTGGAACATGCCGGCGAGCATCGCACTATTGCCCGCGTACCGAGGCCAATAGTCCCGCTTCTGCGCGCCTCGGGACATGTGCTCCAATGCTCCCTGATTGGCAGCCACCCACCTGCGAAAGCCGGCAAAGGCCTCTTCGGGCCAATCGACGGGGAATCCCCTGCGGTAGGCGCCCAGCCACTCAGGCATCTTGACCACCGACTGGAAGGCCCGCTCGTAGTCTTCGCGGGCTTCGCAGTTCGGATCGTACTCGACGGGCCGGGCCGCCTGCGTCATCCGGGCGACCGAGTCGGTCGAGACCCTCACCTTCGCGTAATCCTGCCAATGGGGACCGTTGCCCAGACAGTACAAGCCCGCGAGAATCATGTGGGCCAGAATGATCGGGGCAAGGGTCCTGCGCCGCCATCGCCAGACGCCTGCGACCAGGCCCAGAGCCAGCGCAGGGCCGAACCCGCCGAACGGCGGCAGATGCGCCGTGGCAAAGAAGACCGCCTGACCCCCCAAGGCCGGCAGCGGGCCTATGACCCGTTCGAGCGCGCGTTGGACGAATCCCCGCCAGAAGATCTCCTCCATCAGAGGCGTTACAATCGTGACGCGGACCGCCAGCGCGAGGAAGAACGCGGCGTTCCGGCCTTCGGGAGTAAACATGGTGTTCAGAGGCTGCGCGATCTGGAGCCGAGCCATCAGCCAGGCCGTCAACCACGCCGTGAGCAGCATGAGCAGGATGGTCGCCGCAGGCAACACGAAGATCGCGACAACATCAAACGGCCTCCTGCGAAACCACGCGAGTTCCACCTTGCCCGCCGCGCCGGTCCGTCGCGTCACCATCACGATCAACAGCATGATCAAAGCGTCGGCGGTCGGGAGCAGCAGGTGGGTGATCAGTCCGTTTGTGCTCACCCCGTCGGGCGTGTACAGCAGAACGGACAGTACGACCGGGGCCCCCACCGCAGCGATGGACGCCAGAACAATCGCGAGAATCCGCAGCCGACGGGGAAAGTCGTTGGCGCCCGCCTGTGCGTCTGCAACCAGTTCAGACAAATCATCTCTCCAAGCCTGCAAAGAACACCCGTGGCCGTCCGACGCGGATTCTCGGCCGGCTTGCTCCCGGCAGGCACAGTGCGAACGGGTCGCGTTCAGCCCAGTCGCTTGGCCACTTCGTCGAAGATCAGTTTCATCGCGTGTTCGATGGGTGCCGGCAGATAGGTCCCCGCAGCCGTCTTGTGCCCTCCGCCGCCGAATTGGGCCGCGATCACGGAGACGTCCACCGCCCGATCGCTCTCGGGCCGGCTCCGCAGCGAACAGCGGATGCGCCCGTCCCGCAGTTCCATGAAGAGGGCCGCGACCGCCACCGAGCCGATCCGCTGGCACTCGTTGATCAGGTTCTCCGTGTCGCGATAGGCGGTGCCGGTCCGCTCGAAATCCTCGCGGACCAGATACTGCGACGCGTATCGACCGTCCAGGTGGAGTTCGAGTCGGTCGAACAGGACCGACATCAGCTTGAAGCGGGCGTGCGAGAAGGTCTGGTAGAGCTTGCGATAGAGGTCGTTCGGATCGACGCCGGCCTCGATCAGCTCGGCGCACCGACGGAACACCCGGCTGTCGGTGTTGCGGAGGTGGAACCAGCCGGTGTCGGTGGCGATCGCCACGAACAGGGCCTCGGCGGCCTCCTTCGCAATCGGCCAGCCGACCTGATCGAGAAACTCCAGCAACACTAGGCCGGCCGCTGCAGCGGTGGCATCGACGATCTCGACCCGGCCCAGCTTGTCCGACGTCACATGATGATCGACGATCAGAATGGGCACGCCGCTGTGCTTGACGTAGGCCTCGAAATCCGACAGTTGGCCGTAGCTGTTCGTGTCCAGGATCACGACCAGATCGATCGGGCCGAAGCGGCCGTCGAGAAGATCCTGGACCTGCACGCCCTCGCCCAGCACGGGGACCTTCTCCTTGAAGAGAAATGCATACCAGTCGGGGATGGGCGAAACGAACAGCGGATGGACCGTCTTGCCGCGATCCTTCAACACCCTCGTCATGGCCGCAACGCATCCGCAGGCGTCGCCGTCGGGCCGGATATGCGTCGTCACCAGAATATGATTCGCGCCGTCGATCAACTCGACGGCGCATCGACATGCCTCACGATTCACAGAATACCTTTCTTCAGCGTCTGATCCGCGTCCTCCGCATCAATCGTGCTCGAAGATCATCGTCTGCACGTCCACGCCGCCGATGGCTCTGAGTCTCTCGATCAGCTCGAACGTCGGCTTCTCCGGGCCGGCCATCTCCAGAAGAAGCAGCCCGTTGGGCGAGCAGAACTTCTCGTCGACCGCGTGCAGGCCGATTCGCGTCTTGATGCTGCAGCCGTATTCGGTGAGCAGGTTCTGCACGCCGGGGACGTTGTGCACGCGATCCGAGATATGAATGCCGATGACGATATGCCTGGCCTTGCTCATTCTGATCTCCTGTCTTTGCTGTCTCTCTTCGAGTTCCGCAGGATCGCGCGGGCTTCTTGGCAGTCCCTGGCGATCTGCGTCACGAGTTCTTCGGGCGAACCGAACTTGTGCTGACTGCGGATTCGCTCCACGAAATCCATCGCCATCCAACAGCCGGTCATGTCCCCCACGCCTTCGATCAGCAGGTGGGCCTCGATCAGCAGCGGATGTTCGTCTCCAAACGTGCGGGCCTGGCCGATGCTGAACACCGCAGGGACTTGCCCGGGCTCCCGCAGCAGATCCTGCTCCGAGCCGGCGGTCTTGACGAAGCCCGCGTAGACGCCGTCGGCGGGCAGGATCTGCTTGGGCGTTCGCATGTTGAGAGTGGGAAACCCCAGCTTCCTGCCTCGTCCCCAGCCCGAGACGATCGGACCGAAGAGCCGGTATGGGCGGGATAGGGCCGCAGCCGCCTCCGCAACGTGCCCGCCTTCGAGCATGTACCGGACGATCGTGCTCGACACCCGCAGGACCTGGCTGGTGGTTGCGATCTCGATCTGTCGCGGCGGAACCACGACAACCTCGAAACCCTTGCCCCGTCCAAACTCGGCCAAGGTCCTGACGTCCCCGGCGCGGGCGGCGCCGAAGTGGAAATCGTCGCCCTCGACGATGACCGAAGGGCGGATTGTGGCCATCAGGAACTCATCGACGAACGCTTCCGGCGAAAGGCTCAGCAAGTGCCTGTTGTCTTCCAGGACGATGATGCAGTTGTCCGCGTACTCTTCGAGCAGATGGAGCTTGAGCGACAGAGGCGTCAGCACGCCCGGGGCCTTCTCCGGGTGGAGAATCGCCACCGGGTGCGGCTCGAAGGTCATGACGACCATCTCGGCGCCCCGCTCGCGGGCGATCCGCCGGGCGGTGCGGAAGATCTCCTGATGGCCCAGGTGCACGCCGTCGAAGTTCCCGATCGTCAGGACGCATCCCTGTCGGACCTGCCCGAATTCCGTACGCTGAGTAAGAGTCCTCATATGCCGCTCAGTGTACTCGGCTGGCGCGGACCTGCAAGGTCTTTTTGTCGGGGAGCGACCGCAAGGGTGTGGGGGGTGCGAAATTGCGTGGTTCCTGGGGACAGCCTTGAGAGACCGTGTACGGCGTCATCCTCACGTTGCCGAGCGAGTCCGCTGGACCTGCCCGCGTGGAATAGGCTCTCACGACTTGTCGGAGGCGTTCCAGTCGAACCCGGTGCGAACACAGTCGGGATAGAAGATCTTGGCCTCTTTGAGCACCAGCTCCAGTTTGGTCGGGTCTTTTTCTTTTTCGTAACAGAGGATCAGCAGCTCCAGCGAAGACCGGTGGTAGGAGCTTCGTGCGTGGCTGCCCCTGAGAACCCTGTCCGGACCGAGCTTGCGGATCTGCTCAAGGTGAGGGATGGCCAGTTGCTGGCGACCATCCTCGATGTACAGAGTGGCCAGTTCCAGGTGAGCCGCCCGATTCGAAGGATCGGCCTGGACCGCTTCCTGGTAGGCGCCATACGCCATCGCGCGGTCGCCCTGGATTTTGTGGACCCGGGCCGACTGATGCCAGGCCCCGCTGCTCTGACTGTCGATGAGCAGTGTTTTATCGCATTGCCTCATGCACTCGTCGAGCAATCCCGCACTGGCGTACGCGTCGGCCAGACCCAGCATCTGATTGACCATCACCGGTCGGAGCAGAACGAGAGCGACCACGATGAAGATCAGGCTGTAGCAGCCTCGGGCCGCAGCCTCCTTGTACTCCTGCACGCGTTGCTTTCGTTGACGATAGACGATCAGGCGGTCTTCCATGGAGCACCCGTTAACCAACTATAATGAAGTAAAGACCCAGGATCATCAGGACATTGCCGGCCAGCCATTGGATTCGCCGCTCGATCGAGCACATCCGGGTCCGCAACCGCCGAAGCAGGTCGGGCATCAACAGGCTGGTCAGGATCCCGACCGCCAGGATGGTGATCCCTTGGCCCGCCGCGAAGAACGTGAACAAAGACAGCCGCTGCAGCGAAGAACCGCCCGCGGCGGCATCGATCAGAGTCTGGAGCGCCTCGCCGCAGTGGGGACAGGACGGCGTCTGCAGGAGCCCGAACGCGCAGCCCACCAGAAACGCCCCCAACGAACCGGTCTTGGCCAGTTTCGTCGCCACCTGCTTCCACTTGGCGGGCAACAGGTGCGGAGGGATCAGCCCTGAAAGAAGCAGGCCCGTCACGACCAACCCCGCGCCCAGAAGCCAGAACAGGAATTGGTTGCAGTTCAAAATGAAGCGGAGTCCTTCGTCGTGCGAACCGGCGGTCAAACCGAGCAAGCCCGTGCCGGCGGTCAACCCCACCGCAAACAGGATGGAGAGCAAGACTCCATGGCGTTTGGAGCCGGCCGCACCGGCCACGTACGCCGTTACAATCGGCAATCGGACCACGGCGTACAATCCCAGCGAAGCCGCGGTGCCGGCCACGAACGCAGCCAACAGCATCGCCTCCGCAGGTTGTCCCGACACTGATTGAACGGTTGCAATCACGATGGGCTGCCTTCCCACAAGCCTCAAGACATTCTCAAGGCGGATTTCCTACCACGAAGCCCTGTTCTCGAAGGGGATTTCCCCTCTCTGAAGGCCCTGCTTCTCTTGCCGGCATGCCCCGGCTCCATACAAACTCTACGAAACGACGCCTCCCAAGAAAAATCTGCAACTGAGTTGCAGATCCTGACGAAAGGGTTTATAATATCGCCCGTCGTTGAGAACTATCATAAGGACTCAGAGTGCAGGTGGAAAAATGCAGCAGAAACTGAAAGCGATCCTGATGGAACTGCGAGCCCACGCGCCGTTCACCGTGGTTGGAGCCGTGACCGGCGTCCTGGCGATGTTGTTGTTCAAGGACGCCTCGCCGCAAGTCAGCCAACGGTTGTTTCAGGTGTTTCATCCCGCCCATGTGGTCCTTTCGGCCATCGTTACAGCCTCGCTGTTCAGGCTCCACGAGAGCAAACGGGGCTTCCTCGTCGTCCTGCTGGTCGGGTATTTCGGAGCGATCGGGGTGGCGACCCTGAGCGACTCGGTCTTGCCGTTTCTGGGGGAGAGTTTTCTTGGCGTGGCCGTGCCGACCCATGCAAGTCTGCACGAGCTCGGCGGCCCGGACCAGGCAGAGGCGGATCACGACCATGAGGGCCATGACCACGCGGGGCACGACCACGACCACACGTCGCACGAACATGAGGGCCACGAACATGGAGGCAAGCCGCACATCCATCTCGGTTTCATTGAGGACTGGTATGTCGTCAACCCGGCGGCCATCCTCGGCGTTCTCATCGCCTGGTTCTGGCCGAGGACGAAGTTCCCGCACGCCGCCCACATCCTGATCAGCACCTGGGCTTCGTCCTTCCACGTCTTGATGAATACGCATCGAGAACTCACGCCCATGCTGTTTTTCGGGGTCTTCGTTGTGCTCTTCATCGCGGTGTGGCTGCCCTGCTGTATGAGCGACATCGTATTCCCGATGTTCTTCGTCAAGTCGCCCCACGTGCGTTGCGGGTGCCACTGCCATCAGGACTCCTCGAAAGAGGTGACCTCATGAGCCAGCCCCTTGAGGACAAAGCTCGCCACATGCTCAAGGAGGCCAGGCTCTACTGCACGGAGGCCAGGGTGGCGATCCTCCAGGTCCTTCTGGAGGCGGGCGGTCCCCTGCGACAGGACCAGATCGCCCGATGGGAGAGCCACAAGCTCAACAAGGTCACCGTATACCGGACGCTGGACTCGCTGGCGGAAGCGGGACTGGTGCATCGTGCGTTCATGCAGAACCGGACTTGGCACTTCGAACTGGCCGACCACTGCTCGGAAAACCAGTGTCACCCGCATTTCACCTGCACGAACTGCGGCGTGACGCGCTGTATGACGGATGTCTCCCTGCCCATGGCGAAAATCACCCAAAAGGGGTATATCCTCAGTCGCCAGCAGGTGCGATTGGAGGGCTTGTGCCCGGCCTGCGCATAGCGCAGCGGAGAGAAGCAAACCATGAGGATAGACTCACGACAATTCGCCGGCTCGGTGCGAACCGCCGTAGTGGTCACGGCGGTCGCGGCACTGTTTGCCATGACGAGCGGGTTGTTGTTGACGATCCACATCCTGGCCGCCGACCATTCGCATTGCCACCACTCCCATGATTGTTCGATTTGCCAGCAGTTCCTGATCCTCTCGAAGAAGGCCCTTCCGCCGCACGCCGTCGAGCTGGTACAACAAGCCCCGGGTCTCGGGGAGAAGGCGCCGGACTTCGTCGAACGCATCACACGCCACTCTCTGGAGAATTCCCAGCCTCGCGGCCCCCCCTGCTCCTGACTTCATCAGTCTGTTGAGAGGGGTCCTCTCGCTGCTTCGTCCCGACGCACATCGTGCATCGGGCGTCGGTTCGGATTGCGGTCGGACCCCACCGTGAATCCATTCACAACACAAGCAGGATTACGAGGAGAATACGCGATGAAGACACTGTCCTTAATCGCTGTCGCAGCCTTGACGCTGCTGACAGCCTTCCCCCAAGCCGTGCAGGCGCAGGGGCACGCCGACGCCGTGGCCCACGTCCACATCGGCATCAATCCCACTTGGCGACCGGCCGACTGGACCACACCTGCGGAAGGATCTGTGGACACCGACCCCACTGACGACAACAAGCTCTGGCTGTTCTCGATGGCGCCCGCACACAAGGCGGCAACGCCCGGCTGGCCCCACTGGGAGCACAGCAACGGCAACACGTTCCTCGTCCTGTCGCCCGTCCAGGAGGACGGTCAGCACGTGACCAAGCCGGACGACCCGAGCAAGGAACTGTACACCTGTAACTTCCTCTACAGCAAGGCGAACGGTTACGGCGACCCCGCGGGCGCCACGCACCTCAATGGGTGGGGTTCCGCCTTCGGCCCGCAGGGAGCGTGGAATCTCGCAGCGGGCGACCCGAACAACGCCCCCGCGTGGAGCGTCGCACTGCGCCGGGAGCGAGTCAGCGGCAATCTCGACGCGAACGATTTCTTCATGCTGCAAAGCGACAACACACCCGTGCTCCAGGCCGACGGCGAGATGTACACGTTCCCCAAGAGATGGCTCAAGGACGAGAACGCCTGGGGTATTCACACCCATCTGTACTTCTACTTCTGGCTCGATGAGACGGACGACGAAGTGTCCGTCGTGCTCTCGGCCCACGACGCCGGCGGCCTGTACCAGCGGTCTGCCGACGTCACCGTCCGCTTCGCCAAGACGGTCGTGCGGCCCATCGAGGGCGACGTGAACAACGACGGAATCGTGGACATCGAGGACCTCAGGATCGTGATGGAAAACTGGGGTCTGTCCGGGATCCACGGCGTCCACAGTCAGGAAGACCACGACCACGACGAGCACGAGCACTGAGAGCCTCGGTTCGAAGGGAACTCGTCATGAGAAGGAATTCATTTCGATCCATGCGGCGATGGGAAGACCTCCGAGGCGCCTTCGGGCGCCCCGGAGAACGCGGATTCCGCGTCGACCGAAGAAGGGCTTTCACCCTGATCGAGCTGCTGGTGGTCATCTCGATCATCGCGGTCCTGATGGCGGTGCTGATGCCTTCGCTGAACCGGGCCCGCAAGCAGGCACAGAAGATATCCTGCCAGAGCAACCTGCGACAGATGGGCATCGCGATGCAGACGTATCTGCCCGATTCGGGGTACCGCCTGCCGCCCAGTTCGTGCCACATCCGCGACCCCAACGACCATTGGCTGCGGGTCCTGACCCACTACACGAAAGAGCAGCTTCTGTTCCGCTGCCCCAGCGACAAAGGGAAGGGGTTCGTCGATTGGAGCAGGCCGTTGAGCGAGCAAAAAGACGCCCGGTATTCGAGCTTCGCGGTCAACGCGCTGCTGGACCCGATCTGCTATCGCTACGGCGTCGGGCCCAACCGCTACAACTGCGTCAACTCGATCCGGCGGCCCATGTCGTGCATTTGGATCAGCGAAGCCCCGGCCACCGAGAGCTTCCGCCTGGCCGACCATATCCACCCCGAGACGTGGGAGGGTTCTGTGGACTACGCCAGGCAATTCATCGCGTGGGATCGCCACCAGGGGATCTCGCACTACCTGTTCGCCGACGGGCACGCGGACGGGCTCAAGTTCGAACAGACCTATGAGTACCCCGGCGTCTGCCACTGGTATCCCGAGACGGCCCCAAAATGGCCGGAGAACCCTTAACTCAGGAGCAGCGACATGAAACGGCTTGATGTGCTCTGTGTCACAATAGCGATGGCATGCTGCCAGCCCGCATGGGCGGAATGCCCCCTCGACCACCTGATCATCGGCTGCAATCGCGATGGAATCGAAGGCACAGACGACGACCGAACGCTCTTCTTGGATTGCAGTCAGAAGTACCGCAACAGCAGCCAGAAGCCCTATCACAACTGGTTCTATCCTCTGCAAAAGAGCATCTTCCCGAGCTACGCCTACCGGATTGGCGAACCAGGCTTCGATCTGTTCCAGGCCATCCATCCCGGTTCAAGCACCACCTACGAGCCCAACTGGGCCCCGGCCGGGGCGCCGGGAATCGATTATCGGTTCATCATCGAATGCGTCGGTCTCTCGCCAGGACTTCGGGCCGTCCACAAGGATTACCCCCAGTTCACCCTCGACGCCGTGGGGCAGGACTTCGATCACAGCGCCATCCACAGCCTGCGAGGGGATTCCCATATCCACATGTCTTACCAGGCGACGGACGGAACCACCCTGCACTGGATCAGCTTTCGGGTTGTGGACGCCCTGGACGACGACGACCAATACGAACCCTCAGAACCGGTTACGATTGTATTCAATGTCGAACCCCTCGCAGGAGATTTGGTCGTCGACGGCGCCGTCGGTCCGGCGGACCTGGCGCAACTGGGCCGCCACTGGCTCTCGCCGGAGAGTTCCCGACGAAACGACTACTGCGAGCGGGCCGACGCCGACCGCGATGGTATCGTCAACATGGTCGATTTCGCCCGCCTGGCCGCCAATTGGCGTACGACAGATGAGTGAACCCTCCAGTTGCATAAGGCACTCCGTCAAGTCTTGCGAATGTGCAGTTTTCATCGGGAAAGAGGCGTGGATTCGTAACCGAGGAGCCGATTCGTAAATCTCACCACAGGTGAGGTTCAGATTCGGCAAGAGAATC
>DATIKY010000290.1:0-5098 GCA_035476995.1 Sedimentisphaerales bacterium
CCTGGGCGGCGACGGCCAGCAGAGCCACTGCTGCGACTGCAAACAATGCCTTCTTCATCTTCACTTCCTTTCACTTACCCTCGCTCCATATCGGCCGCATAGGCCTTGGGGAGCTACACCCAGTTACTGCCGCCAGACAACGTTTTGCCTGGCCACGTTGTTGCAGGCATAGACACCCGATAACGGCATTCCAAGACCTGCCTGCTGATGATCCGAGACGCCGCGGCCCTTCATTTACAGATTTGACCTGCGATTTTCATTCCCACTTGGCACTCGACATTGTCCTGCTGTCCAAAGAGTGGGCCAACTCTCCGAACGCCTCGCAAGCCGTCCCCAGCCCGCGAGAGCTTCATGTCTTCACCCTACCTCCTTTCTCCCCTGTCCCATGCCGAGGGGGGCTGCATTCAGGATCGCACCTTTCCTTCAGGTTCTGGGCAATCGAATGAACAGATAATGGCGATCGAGACGACCCCAGTCCCAACGATACGTTCCCAAACCACGCAGCTTGAATCCATCCTTTCACCAAGCAAGAGGCGAGAAGGAAATGCCATTTCTTCCCACCTTACGTACATTTCCCATAATAGCAGTATCCAAGCAGAACGTCAATACCCATATTAACACAAAAACGCAAAATAATATGGCCCCAAACAACAAGACCGATCCAAGACAGAGCCGCGATCCACACACCGAAACGCGCCTCGACAAGAAGCATGCCGACCGGGAAGCCCAGACACAGATGACCTCTTCGCAGAGAAGCCTTTGCGGTAGATCTCCCCACCGCGCCCGCCGCGGGGGCGCCATGACCACAAAAGCACGCAAGAACCGGATGAGCCCAAAAAAGAGAGCTGAATCCAACGATTCAGCTCTTCCTTGTGTGTACTACAGCGTGGCGGCCACAAGCGAGATCCTCAGGATTTCCCATGCAGCCGTGCGTAGACGACGCTACGCCAAATCAGTGACCGGGTGTCACAGTTATCATCAGGGCCCCGCGGTACCGTCCGGCCGGATAGGAGGCCACAGCCTTGACGCCCACCTGGAAAGCCAGCGGGATGGCTACCCCTCCCCTCGGCGTCGGTCCTTGAGAGGCGATCGGAACGCGACCACCCCCGATCGGCATCTCCCTGCCATTGAGCGTCGCCGTCAAATGCTTGGGCGAAATCGCGACATTCCTCGTCTGGTGGCGAAGTCCGTCGAACGACGCGGAAATATGGTACGGAATGTTGGCCTCCACACGGGCGGTCACACTCGCCCCAACCTCCTTGAGATAGGGTCCGCACACCTCCCCAAGATTCAGAGGCTTGTCGGAAATCCGCACCACCACGTACGGCTGCGATCGGTCGATCGCCTTCGCGCTGGCAGCCATCGCAAGACACACTGTGAGAATCGAACAAGCTTTCGCCAAAACTCGCATGTCATCACCCCCAGTTCAAACGATCCACATCCTTGGGCCGCGTCAGAACAGAATCCCCATTGCAGTTTTTGCCGAAACCATCCTTGAGCAACGCCCCGAGAAACGAGAGGCCGCTTTGTGAATCCGACCCGCCCCGTATTCTCACTCTCCTCCGATGGCTGGAAAAGACAATCAGGAGGCCCTCCAGCCCTCGGCCGACTTCAACCCCAGCTCGCAATACTATCCACGTTACCGAGTTTACCATTTCTGGCACTTCGTGTCAAGCCCTATAGTCATAAGACATTCTCTCTTACCCATAGTGAAGCACGTACCCCACACCAGCCAAAGGCCCCATATACCCACCGAAACAAGGATAAAACGGCCTTCTGACATGCAGAACAGGGGTGCCTAGGCAGGCTCCGATCGCCCCCAGAAGCGCAGACGACAAGCCGGAAGAAGTGAACGAAGTGATTGCTCCCCACCATTGGGTTACGCACACTCCCCGAGTAGGGCTCGAACCTACAACCTAGCGGTTAACAGCCGCTCGCTCTACCATTGAGCTATCGGGGAATACACCCGAGCAACAGCACTATCGGGACGCCACCCGATGCTCTTGCCTCTGCGATTATCGTCGCAGAAGGCCTAGTTACAACAGATTTCGCGAACTTTGTCAAGATTTATCTGCTCCGGCCGATAGAGAAAAATCAAGGCCCATGCTGGACACGAATTGCCTGGAGCATTAAATTGGCTGGTTTGGGCGTTTTACCTGGACTTTGCCAGGTCGGACGCTCCGAACGGAAAGATCCTGCAGGGCCTTCGGATGCGTTGCATCGCGGATTCTAAGGAACACCGCCGGCCTGTGGCGCATCTTGCGGGTTTACAGAAGGTTTCGTTATTGTCGGATTCTTTAGGTTAGCGTTCCATGGCCAAGGATATTCTCAGCGTGGGGGGGTTCACGATTATCAGGCGGATCGGCAACGGCGCGCGAAGCACGATCTACCTGGCAACCGATGAGGAGGACGGAAGCGTCATCGCCCTCAAACGCCTGATCTACGAGAGGCCTGAGGATCAACGTGTTTTCGAGCAGACCGAACACGAGTACCAGGTCGCCAAGAAAATCGACCATCCGTACGTCCGAAAATGCTACAAGCTCCAAAAAATCCGCAGCATGTTCCGAGTCCGCGAACTGCTGCTGTCCATGGAGCATTTCGAGGGCAAGACCCTCGAAGAGAGCACGACCCTGAGCCTGGGCGACGTCCTGCTGGTCTTCCGCATGGTCGCCACCGGACTCAACGCCCTGCACCAGCAGGGTTTCGTCCACTGCGACATCAAGCCTAACAATATTCTCATCAGCAAGGGCGGCACGATCAAGATCATCGACCTGGGCCAGAGCTGCCCGATCGGAACCATCAAATCCCGCATCCAGGGCACGCCCGATTACATCGCGCCCGAGCAGGTCCGACGAAAGACCCTCGGCCCCAAGACCGACATTTTCAACCTCGGCGCGACCATGTACTGGGCCTTGACGGGCAAAAACGTGCCGACGCTGATCCCCAAGAAGTCCAAGAACGGCCTGGCCGCCATGACAACGACTCCGAAGTGCCCCGCCCCGCACGAGCTCAAGAGCCAGTTGCCGATGGGGATTTCGAAGCTGGTCATGGACTGCGTCAAGGAAGAGCCCATGGAAAGGCCGCCCAGCATGATGGAGGTCATCTCCCGGCTCGACCTGATGATCCACAGTATCTTCGGAAGCAGAATCAAGCCGAACCGAAATGCCTCAAACAACAATCGATCTTCTCAATAAGGGGATTCGGGCCAATCAGACGGACAAGTTCCGCCGGGGCAACCTGATTTGCCTGCCGCAGGCGGGCTCCCTGATCGTCACCGGCGACATCCACGGCCACCGCCGTAATTTCGAGCGGATCGTCACCTGGGCCGCCCTAGCCGAGCGCCCCGACCGGCACCTCATCTTCCAGGAGATCATCCACGGCGGGCCTGAGGACGAGGCCGGCGGCTGCCTTTCATACCAGTTGCTCTTCGAGGTGATTCGCTTCAAGCTGCGGTTCCCCGACCAGGTCCACCTGGTCATGGGCAACCACGACACAGCCGCCATCTGCAGCGCGGAAGTGATGAAGAACGGCAAAGAGATGAACCGGGCGATGTCCTCGGCCCTGGACCGCGAGTTTCGCCAGTCCGGCCCCGACGTCCGCCTGGCGATCCGCCAGTTCCTGTTCTCGCAGCCTCTGGCGGTTCGATGCGGCAACCGCCTGTGGATCTCGCACTCTCTGCCCAGCGACCGCTCCCTCGACGAATTCGACCCGCGTGTCTTCGAGCGGGAGCTGCAAATCAGCGACTGCGAACGTCCCGGCTCGGCCTACCTGCTCACCTGGGGCCGCAGGCACAGCCAGCCCGCGTTGAACCGCCTGGCCAAGACCCTCGACGTGGACGTCTTCATCCTGGGCCACCAACCCCAAACCACCGGCTGGTGCAAGGCAGGCGAAAACCTCATCATCCTCGCCTGCGACCACAACCACGGCTGCCTCCTGCCCATCGACCTGTCCAAAACCTACACCGCCGCCGCCCTGGCCGACCGCATCATCCCCCTGGCCTCCATCGCGTAATCCCCATGCACGAACAGGGAATTCGGGAGGTGTGGAGCCGTTTTTGCTCGCACCTGCCCCGCCAGCCAAGCCCTGCAAATTTCCGATCAAATTACGTATTTCTACGTATTGACTAAACGGAATGAGAACCTAGGATAGATCTAAGAGTTGCAGCGTAAAGACGCAAGAATTGCAGCGGTGCGACCGTTTCGGATTCGGACGGGGTGTGGGGCAGATGAAGTTGGGGAGAATCATCCTGGTGGCCACGGGCCTGCTGATGCCGGCGGGGGTCGCGCGCGCCGACATGATGCCTTTGGACGCCCTGCACGGCACAGTCGTGTGGGCCTATTCCGATTCGATCGAGGAGGTCGAAGAGCCCACAGAACCCACAAACCCCGCGAATCTGTATTCCTTCCCCAGCATTTTCGATTGGGACCTGCACGGGGTCTTTAGGCCTGTGATTCGGATCGACGTCTCCGAGCCCCCTGAATCTCCGCAGGTGCTGATCCTTGGGGAGAAAGAGGGTAGTTTCACTCTGTGTCTGTACGCGATAATGAGCCTGGGACTGATCGACCCCGTTCCCTGGACCCGCAAGTGGGTGGTCAGGACGCTGCCTCGATGGTACTGGAACGGATGTCCCGGCGTCTATCGACCCTGCCTGGCCATTTCGGTGATGCTGCGTCACCCCGAGCCAACGGCCCATTGGGACCCTCCGCCAGAACAGCCACAGGACGCGCAGACCTGCAGACAACCGGAGACGACTGTCCCGCTCTGGCGAAAATCACAATTCACGCTCCCCGTCCTCGCCGCCAGAGGACCTCCTCAGACCTCCTGAGAAACCCGCTCTCCCGATTGGCGGAGCGATTGTCGGGCCTTTCGTCTGATGGACCCCCATTCCAATCACAAGAGACTTTGAAAAGACCTGACGTCCGTGAGTGGACGTATCAGGTGGAGGTTAGAAGAATATGACTGGACAGTGCCATGTTCTGGCCTGTCTTCGTGGCGGGATAGTCAACCCGTTTCCCGTTCCATTCTCGTCTGACACAGTTGGGTTGACAGTTCAATCCAACGATCTACCAGGGTACGGAGGCGACCGTAGTTCTTCACC
>DATIKY010000291.1:0-1698 GCA_035476995.1 Sedimentisphaerales bacterium
GTCGTCATGGGTGCGAGATCTCGTGACCAGTCCCGCGATCGACGCCGGAGATCCCGCCGGCCCGGTCGGACAGGAGCCGCTGCCCCATGGAGGGATCGTCAACATGGGCGCCTACGGCGGGACCGCAGAGGCCAGCAAGAGTCCGGCGGGCATCTGATTCGTCCTGAGGGCTCCTGACAGCAGCGGGTCTGTCAGGTGAACAGAGTGGACACGGCCAGAGTGTCACAATGAGGTAATGTGCCGCGACGATCTGGCTCCGGTGGCACAGGCGGAGAGAGAGGCAATGAGAATCCGTTGTTTTCTGATGACGGCGCTTTTGGTTTCTTGCGCCTATCGTGTACGAGGAGAGTCGCCCGTGAACATCCCCGATCCCGTGTTGAAAGCGGCCGTCGAAATGGCCTTGTGGGTTTCGGACCCGACGCCGGCGGACATGCTCTCCCTCACGGAACTCAGCTATGTCGAGGACTGGGGCCAGCAGGAGCTGGGGATCAACAGCCTCACGGGTCTGGAGTATGCCACGAACCTTCGCAGCCTGACGCTGCGATTCAACTCGTTCAGCGACATCTCGGCTCTGTCCGGCCTGACGAATCTGACCTTCCTGGAGCTGTCCCAGAACCGGATCACCGACATCTCGCCCCTGGCGGGCCTGACCCAACTGACCAGCCTGAACCTGCACGGCAACTTCTTCTCCGATGTCTCCCCTCTGTCGGGTCTGACCCAGATGGAGACGCTGATTCTTCGCTTCAACGACGTTAGCGATCTGCAGGGTCTGGCGTCGATGGCGAACCTGCGGGAACTGGACCTGGGCGACAATCAGATCTCTAACCTGTCGGCCCTGTCCTCTCTGACTCACCTGTCGAACCTGCGACTCTGGAGCAACTCCATCAGCGACATCTCGCCGCTGGGCGCACTGACCGACCTGACTACGCTGGATCTGTCGCGAAATCGAATCACCGACGTCTCCGTGCTGGGCGGCCTGAGCAGGCTAGAGAACATCGACCTCACATCCAACCACATTACGGACATCTCCGCCCTGTGCGGGCTCACGTCCCTCGCCAGCCTCCGGCTGCTGGACAATCCCCTGGACGCGGACGCCTACGCCGTCCACCTCCCACAGATCATCGCGAACAACCCCGATATCTTCATCGAACAGGAGTCCCATGTCGGCCGGCTCCTGATCCTCTCCTCCACGCCGGGCGGGTCGATCATCGACCCCGGGGAAGGCAGCTTCACGTGTGACTTCAACGCGGTGGTCCGTCTCGAAGCGAAGGCCGCGTCGGGATCCACCTTTGCCAGATGGTCCGGCAGCCTGTCTTCGACTCAGAACCCGACCTCGATCACCATGCGCGGGGACTACACCATCAGGGCCAACTTCACGAGCCCGAGGACAACGCTCTACGTGGACGATGACGCCCCAAACGATCCAGGTCCCGGCGATCCGAACATCAACGACCCCGACGCAGACGGCTCGCCCGAACACCCCATCGCCGGTATCCAGATGGCGATCGACGTGGCGCAAGACGGCGTGGTCGTCTACGTCCTGCCGGGCGTCTACCGCGAGAACATCGACTTTCTGGGCAAGAAGATCCATCTGAAGGGGTTCGATCCCCGCAATCCGGACGGAGGGCCCTGTGCGACGATCGAAGGCGTCGGCGGCGCCCCGGTCGTCACCATCGGTCCCGGCGGCGGCTCCCAGTG
>DATIKY010000292.1:0-3946 GCA_035476995.1 Sedimentisphaerales bacterium
GGGCCGCCTCAGTCGGCCGCAAGGCCTTCTGACACTCACGATCAGTGCCAACACTTGGATCAAAACGCGCCTGTTACAGATCCTCAATCAAATCCCAGCCAACGTCTGACCCGTCCATGTTTATGCAACGTTAGGGTTGACCAGGGCTCGCCCCGTGGAGTTGTTGATGCTCTACGACGTCCTTGCGGTCCTTTTCCTCGTCTTCTGGGGCATCGGCATCATCTCGACAATCCAGCGGTCCGAGTCGATCGACATCGGCAAGCTCCTGCACCTGCCGATCTCGCTCAAGGGCGTGTTCCTGGTGAACTACATCGCGTCGCACGTCACCCTGAGCATCGTCGTGTTCCTGCCTGCAATGTTGGGGCTGGCTGTGGGGATCGCCATGGGAGGGCGTGGGATCGCGATTCTGCTGATTCCGCTGATTCTGGGTTTTCTGTTCGCGATTACGGCCTGGACCTACTGCCTGCGTGGATGGCTTGTGGTTCTCATGAGGAATCCCCGTCGGTATCGCGCGGTGGTCGCCGGGGTCACGATGGGATTCGTGCTGCTGTGCCAGCTCCCGAATCTTCTGAACTTCCCCTTCCGGGATAAGTCGCGTCCAACACCGCGAACTCGGGCCCAGGCGGAGGCCGCAATGGCCAGGCAGGGGCCCAAGTCTGAGATTTCTCCGGCGATTCTCATTGCGCATAAGATCGCGCCGCCTCTGTGGATCGGCGGTGGAGCGATGTCTCTGGCGGATGGAAACCCCTTTCCGGCGATCCTGGCCGCAGCGGCCTCGTTCGGCATAGGCGGGTTGGGCCTGGCGCGGGCCTATCGCTCGACGTGCCGGTTCTATGAGGGGCGGACCTCCGGGAAGAAGGCCAAGACGGCGCGAAAGGAGCAGCCGGCGACGCGCGCCGGAGGGAGTCTTCTGGAGAGGAGACTGCCCGGCCTTCCCGAGGACGCCGCGGCGATGCTGCTGGCTTCTTTGCAGTCGCTCCGGCGGGCGACCGAAATCAAGATGGCCCTGGCCTACAACGCCGTCATGATCCTGTTCTTCGCCGGGACGGCCATGCTCTCGCATTCCCGCAACCTCAGCTTTCGCATGCAGCTCTTCTACGCCACGGGAGTGGCTCTGATGCCGTTCTTGGGCATGACCTATCTGATGACCAATCAGTTCGGCTTCGATCGCGCGGGATTCCGGACGCTGGTCCTGTCGTCGATGCCGAGGTCGCAAATCCTGTTGGGCAAGAACCTGGCGCTCCTGCCGGTCGGCCTGGCCCTGGGGCTGATCTATCTGGCACTGGCGGCCCTGGGCTTAGGGCTGGGTGCGATCGTGATTTTGGCGGCCGTGGTGCAGTTGGTCGCGGCGTTCTTTCTCGTCAGCATCCTGGGCAACCTGATCTCGTCGCTGCTGCCATATAGGATTCGCGAGGGAACCCTGGCGGCCACGAAGATCGGCGCGGTCAAGGCCCTGCTCAACGTCCTGGCGCACATGGTCTCGATGGGCGTTCTGTCCCTGTTGTTCTTGCCTGCCCTCGCGGCTTCTCTGGCATTCTCGACGGACGGATTCCCGGCCCATCTGGCGTATCTGTTCCTCTCGGTTGCGGGACTGGCGGTCGTCGTGACGATCTACAGCCTCAGTCTCCCCGCCCTCGGTGAGCTCCTGCAAGCGAGGGAGAAGGAGATCCTGCGAGTCGTCACCCAGGAAGTGGAATAGGCCGGGCTATTACGGCGGGCACTTGGCGCAGATCGACCGGAAGAGCGTCGTGCTCAGGTAGCGATCGCCGCGGTCGGGCAGCAGGGCCACGACGGTGCCGTGGGTCATCGTGCGGGCGACATGCAGGGCGCCCGCCATGGCGGCTCCACTGGACATCCCGACGAAGATCCCCTCCCGTGCCGCCAGCCGGCGGGTTGTCTCGAAGGCCTCCTCGTCGTTCACGGTGATCTTCTCGTCGAGCAGATCCGGCTCATAGATCCCCGGCACGATGGCTTCCGTCATGTTCTTGAGTCCCTGGATCACGTGGCCCTGCCGGGGCTCGACGCCGACCACGCGGGCCTGGGGTTTTCTCTCCAGGAGGAACCGCTTGACCCCCATAAGAGTCCCGGTGGTTCCCATGCCGGCCACGAACACGTCGATTCGCCCCTCGGTCTGTGCGAGGATCTCCGGCCCTGTGGTTTCGTAGTGGGCCAGCACGTTGGCCTCGTTGGTGAATTGGTCGGGCATGTAGTAGGTGTCCGGTTCCGACGCCAGGAACTGATGGGCCTTGCGGATCGCGCCGTCGGTGCCTTCCCGGGCCGGCGTCAAAACCACCTGTGCGTTCAACGCCTGGAGGATCTGCTGCCGCTCCTGGCTGACGCACTCGGGTATGCAGAGCTTGACTCGATAGCCACGGGCCGCGCCGATCATGGCGATGGCGATGCCCGTGTTGCCGGAGGTGGCTTCCAGGATAGTCTTGCCCGGCGTCAGCTCGCCCGATTCCTCGGCCTTCTTGATCATGTAGTAAGCGGGGCGGTCCTTGACGGAGCCCCCTGGGTTGGCGCCTTCAAGCTTGGCGAGCAGCCGTACGCCGGGCGGCGCGGAGTTGAGGTTGCATAATTCGACCAGGGGAGTGTTGCCTATCGCACATGTAATGCTCATATCTGCCTATTCCGGTAAACACATCGTAGTCATTTGGAGTCCCCCATAGTATACCATGTCTATCGACATACTAGAAACAGATCCGCGATAATATTCTCTCACAGTCTCGAATCTATGTGCAATACGGCTGAAAGCCGAAGCGTTGTCGCGAGCGTTGTCCGCGAGTGCGTTGGATTGTGGCTTCCGGAGGAGGTGTTGTCTTGCAGGGAATTCCTGAAGTCGCCAGAGCAAATGGCTACCCCTACGGACACCCTATCTCTGGCGCGTCTCGTTCGGGTGGCAGGTGAACCGCTACGCAGCGAGTCGCGTACGTATCTGGACATTGGAACCTGGACCGGCTGGGGGGGGCAGGTGGTTTCGCCGGGATCGGGGATTCTAGATGGTTGAGGCAAGGAGAAGGAGAATGTCGATGGCCAAAGTTGGGCTATTCTACGGCAGTACGACCGGGAATACCGTCAAGGCGGCGGAGTTGATCGGCAAAGCGTTTGGGCCGGGCGTGGTCGATCTGCTCGACGTGGGAACGGTGACCGCTGGGGAACTCAGGAAGTACGACACGCTGATTCTGGGCACTTCCACGTGGCACTGGGGCGGCTTGCAGGATGAATGGGCTCTGTTCGAGGATTCGTTGACCAGCGAGATCCTCCGGGGCAAGAAGGTCGCCTTCTTCGGACTGGGCGACCAGAAACGCTATCCGGACAATTTCGTCGACGGCATGGGCCTGCTCTATGAGAAGGTCAAGCCTATGGGCGTACAGGTGATCGGCATGTGCTCGAAGAAGGATTACAGGTTCCAGGCTTCGGCCGCGGAACTCGGGGGCAACCTCGTCGGCCTGGCGTTGGACGAAGACAGCGAGCCCGGTAAGACGGCGGACCGCGTGGACAAGTGGGTCCGCCAGCTCAAGACGGAACTGGGCATGAAATGACCGCTCTGGGGGGGCGGTCTCCCTCTGTCAGGCTCGGTTAGACCGCGGAGTCCGGCGGAGAGCAGGTCGCGGATTACCCATTCGTGTCCGAGTCGCCAGGCTCCACAGAAACGTGTGTCTGCGGAACGTGATGTACGAAGGTTGACTCATCATGGGACACTCCTTCAAGCGTCTTGAGCGTTCGGTTCATCCCCTCAGTCGTACCGGCGAGCGAAAGATTTCACAGGAATCGGCCGTTCTGCAGATTCCGAGGCAGACGCGGGCGAGCCGTTTGCGTTGTCGGGTGATTCTGGCGGGTTGGAGCTGGCACACGGCTCGGGACCGAGGGGGGAAAGGGGCGTTCCCGTACGTGGCGGGGGCCTGGCAGGGGCCGAACGAGCGATAATGGGGCTTCTCGGCGCAGA
>DATIKY010000293.1:0-4081 GCA_035476995.1 Sedimentisphaerales bacterium
TTCCTGCAGCATCCGCCGTTCCTCTTCCATCAGGGTGACAGTATACTTCTTCTTCATGATAGGTCTCCTTACCTGGGTACAACTATCCTATCGGCAAAGAGACCGGAAACTCTATATCAAATCACGCGTAACGCAGCACTACATCTACTTCGGCTTCGAGTGCCTCGAACCCGAGCCCGGCCGGATCGTCGCCGTCGAACGCAAGTACGACCAGCCCCTCGAGGGCGAGGACCGCGTGGAGATCCGCCTGGACACCTTCCACGACCTGCGGCGCGCCTATGTCTTTGCAGTCAACACGTTCGGGACCCGTTACGACGCGAGGATGGGGCTCTTTCAGTTCGACGACAGTTGGGGCTGTGACTGGAAGGCGGCCTGCACCGTGGTCGAGGACCGGTGGTTCGCCGAGATCGCCATCCCCATCGGCAACCTGCTGTTCCCGCGCAAGGACGGGGTCGTGTGGGGGTGCAACTTCCGGCGGGTCGAGCACGGCCTTCAGGAGAACAGCTACTGGTGCTACCGCAACAGCCAGGCGCGCTACCCGCGCGAGTTCGGCACGATCACCGGGCTCGACCTGGCGAACGTCAAGGTCGACAGGCAGCCGAACGTCGAGACGTATGTGAGCAGCACCTACGACGTCGAGGAGGGCAGCGCCGTGTTCTCCACGGGCGCGGACGTCTCGATGCGTCTGAGTTCGGAGTTGACGAGCGCCTTCACGATCAACCCCGACTTCGGTCAGGTCGAGGCCGACCCCGACACCATCGAGCTGCGGGACACCGAGCGGTTCCTCCGCGAACGCCGCACGTTCTTCCGCGAGGGCAGCGAGCTGTTCGACACGCCCGTGAGCATCTACTACAGTCGGCGCTTCCAGAAGATCGACGCCGGAGGCAAGGTCACCGGCCAGGGCAAAGACTGGGCCCTGGGCCTCGTCGATGTCCAGGGCGACATCGGACGCCAAGGGGAGATGTTCCGGGGCAACTACCACGTCGGGCGGTTCATCCACGACGCCGGCGAGCACGGCCATATCGGCGGCACCTGGGCCACCTCGTTTCGCGAGAACGGCAACAACCTCACCGGCGGCCTCGATTCCCGCCTGTTCTTCGACAGCACCACGTCGCTGACGACCCAGATCCTGGGACTCTCGGACTCCGAGGGGATCGAGACCGGCGGGACGACCGACGAGGACGCCTATGCCGCCTACGCATCCCTCAACGGCGGGACGCAGCCTTTCTGGTGGGGCGTGAACGTCCGCGACATCTCGCGGGGCTTTCAGCCGGATCTGGGCTACGTGCCCCGGCGGGACATCCGCGGGCCGGGCTCGTTCCTGAACTACCGCCAGAATCTCAACAGCGGATCCCTCAAGTGGATCTCGCTGGGCTCGGAGGCCCGCCTCTACGAGAACAACGACCACGACACGACGCTGCGCGATTTCGACGAATCCGCGGGCCTCTGCCTGCGGAACGAGATCGAGCTGTGGTACCACCGGCGGGACCGGTTCCGCGACCCGTACCAGAACTGGTCCGACCGGATCGTGATCGAATACAACGAGGAGGTGGATATCTGGAACTCGGTCAGCGCGGGCGTGGAGAAGGGCGAGTACGAGCTGGAGCCGTACGTCGAATACTCGCTGGACAAGCCGCAGCGGATCAACGACCGGCTCGCGACCACCGTTGGGGGCAACTATCGTCAGTGGACGGACCGTGAGGAAGACGACACCGCCTGGCTGTGGCGGTCCGTCACACAGTACAGCTTCGCCTGGAAGGCGAGGATCAAGTTCACCGCCGAACAGACCTCCGAGGGCCGACACAACCTGACGACGCTCTTCTCCTGGCCCGTGCGCAAGCAGATCGATCTCTATGTGCTCTGGAACGACTACGAAACCGGCGACGAGGACGTCAACAGCGTGTTCGCGAAGGTCGTCTACCGCTTCTGACGCCGCGAGACGCGGAAATCCGAAACCCGGCGAGACGTCAGAGTTGTGCGGGAGTGAAGTCCTTCAGAGCGGGCGGCCTTCTCGTGGGGATAGATAGGGACTGTCCCTCAGCTTCCACACGAGGAGTCATTGAAACATGTGTATAGTGTCTCCCGATTCCTGTCATGCTGAGCGAAGCGAAGCATCTGGCGATCGGACGCGACGGGCGCCTGTTCTCGTCCTGTGCCCAAGTCCTTCGCTTTGCTCAGGACGACAGAGTGGGAGTCCCACGCCCCACGAGATCGAGTCGCGCACTTCTCATGGCACGAGCGGTTTTTGGCGTTTCGACGGCGCGCGGGAGGGGCTATAATGCGTGCGTGCGACGGACCCTGGCGACTCGATGATTGAAAGGAGGCCGGATCATGCGGCTGTTTCGACTGGCGATTCTGGCGTTGACGGCGGTTTGTGCGGGGGCTTCGATCGGATGGGGTCAGGAGTATGGCCGGGCGGACCGCGATCAGCCGGGCGATGCGATGATCCAGGAGTACCTGGCCCGCGAGGCGCAGCGGATTCATGAGACCTTCGCAGAGGACCTCGCATCGAAGGACCAGTGGGAGAAGTCGCGGTCCCGGTATCGGCGGGAATATCTCTACATGCTGGGCCTGTGGCCGATGCCCGAGAAGACCCCGCTGAAAGCCACCGTCACTGGCACGCTCGAAGGCGACGGGTACGTCGTGGACATGCTCCACTACCAGAGCACACCGGGGTTGTATGTCACGGGAAACCTCTGGCGGCCCGCGAAGGTCGAGCCGGGCCGGCGGCTGCCTGCGGTGCTGTACGTCTGCGGGCACTCCTTCTGCGGCCGCAACGGGAACAAGACCGCCTATCAATCGCACGGCCTGTGGTTCGCGCGGCACGGCTACGTGTGCCTGGTCCTGGACACGCTGCAGCTTGGCGAGATCGCGGCGATCCATCACGGGACGTACCGCGAGAATCGATGGTGGTGGCACTCGCGAGGCTACACGCCCGCCGGGGTCGAGTGCCTCAACGGCATCCGCGGGATCGACTACCTCGTCGGCCGGCCGGACGTGGACCCGCAGCGGATCGCGGTCACCGGCATCAGTGGCGGGGGCGCGGCCACCTTCTGGATCGCCGCGGCCGACTATCGCGTGAAGGTCGCGGTCCCGGTCAGCGGCATGGCGGACCTGCCCTCCTACGTTTCCAACCGCGTCGTCAACGGCCACTGCGACTGCATGTTCCTGTACAATACGTACGAGTGGCCCTGGACTCGTATCGCGGCGTTGATCGCGCCGCGTGCGATGCTCTTCACCAATAGCGACGCGGACGCCATCTTCCCGATGGACGCCAACCATCGCGTGATCAACCGTTTGGAGCGGGTCTACAGCCTGTACGGCGCGAGCGACTTCGTCGACAGCTTCGTCAGCATCGGCGACCACGCCTACCGTCAGGACCTCCGCCAGGCTGCGTACCGCTTCATCAACACGCACTTCAAGAACGACCCGCGCGTCGTCGAGGACAGCGAGGTGGACATCCCGACCGGCCCTCGCGACAAGCGGGAGTATTCCATCGACCCGGCCAAGCTCCGCGTCTTTTCCACCGACGCCGACCTCCCGAAGGACGAGCTGAACACGACGATCGACAGGCATTTCGTGCCCATGGCCAAAGTCGAGCCGCCCCGGGCGGGGGCTTTCGATGGCTGGAAGCTCACGCTCCTGGGGGCTCTGCGCAACGTGACATTCCGCCATTTCAGCGAACCGATCCCGGCGGCCGAGCCGCTCGAACAGGATGGGCCGCAGGCGTCGTGGCTCTCTCCCGAGCCCGGCATCCGCGTGCGACTACGATCGCTGACGAACCCCGCCAAGGCCACACGGATTCTGCTGGTCGTGCAGAATGCGGACACCAGCGAGGCTCTCGATTGGCTCGACCGCGTGCGCGAGCCGGATGACGCCGTATACGTGCTTGCCCCACGCGGCGTGGGCGAGACCCGCTGGACGCAAAAGAATCCGCCAAACTACTGCTCCATTACCCATCCATTGATGGATAGAGACGTTTCAGCTTTGTCCTGGCGTCTGCCGTGGTGAACTGCCAGTTCACTTTCACCTCGGCCCCGTCACGGCTCTTCTCCCATGCGGCGGTTTCCTCACGCAGTTT
>DATIKY010000294.1:0-24884 GCA_035476995.1 Sedimentisphaerales bacterium
CCGCCTCAGTCGGCCGCAAGGCCTTCTGACACTCACGATCAGTGCCAACACTTGGATCAAAACGCGCCTGTTACAGATCCTCAATCAAATCCCAGCCAACGTCTGACCCGTCCATGTTTATGCAACGTTAGGGTGTAGTCACCAGAAGTTGCGAGGTGTCCGATGCGGCACGACATTCTTCTGCTAACTCGGGGAGCAGTCGTGGGTGCAAGAAGTTCTCCGGCTCTTCAATGCCGATGAACCGTGGTGGGTTCGGATCCATCAGGACGATAAGATATGAGAGCATCTTCAGTGTCCCGTCCGATGCATACCGTGACATGATAGGCTGGTCAAACGGTGCGTCCTTGATCTGCAGCAGCAAGCGGCCGTCCTGCATTGGCTCCGCTTCGACCCGCTCCAGACGCGGCACCCGCCGGCGTAACGTCTCGAAAATACGTTCCAGTCGCTCGGGATGCTGTTCCTTCAGATACTGCACAACATTCGGCAGGTTGTCTCCTGTCTTACTCAGTCGCTCCTGAGGACCAGCTTCAGGCTGACCTCGCGTATCTTGGATGGACAGATATGAAACATACCAGTCGGTTATGAACTCACGAAGGGCTGCCACGCGAGGATGCTCAGCGAACTGCCCAAGTGTGTTCACAGCGATGAGGTCGGCTGACCGAAGGGGGATCTCAACGCGTTCATCCTGCTCGTCCGGCGTTTCGCCGCTCGCCGCGCGTCCTTGCCCCTGCTTGTATTCAAGAAAGCGAAAGGGTCTGCCGTACTGTCCCCGCTTCCACTGGAGCCATTCGTCGGCGACATAGGGCCCTTTGCTGCCTTCATCGATGGCCAAGTGGTACGTAATCAAGGGTTGTCTCGGGCGTTCTCGGTACTTGATCTCGATCACCAGCGGGCCATCCTGCCCTCGTGTCTTCAGTTCGCGGGCCCTTCCTCGCCGATCCCACGCATGGCGCAGACCAAACTGGAAACACTCGGACAGGAAATTGAAAACATCGAAGACCGTGGATTTTCCGCTCCCGTTGGGGCCCAGCAAGACCATCAGCGGTGTGATCTCTTTGAATTCCACATTCTGCAGGGCACGGTAGTTCTTGACTCGCAACCACTCGATACGCGTGGGAGCAGACCGCCCAACTGTATCTCCGAGGTTCTTTGTCATACAACCATCCTTCTGGCTCACAAACGCCAGCCAACTCGTCGCGTTGATGTTCTGTCAGGTACACCTGTGTTCGCACCATGCTACGCCTCTTATACTGCATGCACCTGTACTATACACCCTTTCCGCCTCTCATCAAGACCGAGAATCCGATCCTGATCCGAATACGATGGCCCGCGACGAAACCGGGACCGGTATTGACCGGGTCACGGTTCTCGGGTAACACTGCCGGCCATGGTAATCAACCAGAACCGATTGGTGGCGATCATTTCGGGCCGGCGCGAGGATGCGGGAGCTCGCGTCGCAAGGGCTCTGCTGTGTGCAGGCTCGCTCGGCTATCGGCTGGGCGTGGGTATCCGGAACAACTTGTACAACCATCATGTGCTGAGGGCTCACCGTGCCGGGGCACCGGTCCTCTGCATCGGCAACCTGACAACCGGTGGCACGGGCAAGACACCGTTGGTGATCTGGCTGTGCCGACGGATGCGGGAGAAGGGACTCGCCTGCGCGATCCTGACCCGTGGGTACAGGACGCAGAAAGGCGAATTGTCCGACGAACCCGCCCTGCTGGCGGCACAGTGCCCCGATGTGCCGGTCGTGGTCAATCCGGACCGAGTGGCCGGCGCCACGAACGCGATCCAAAACCACGGGGCGCAAGTGCTCGTGATGGACGACGGATTCCAGCACCGCCGACTCGCCAGAGACCTGGACATCATTGCCATCGACGCGACAAATCCTTTCGGCTACGACCGGGTCCTGCCGGCCGGACTGTTGCGGGAGCCCCTCACCGGGTTGAAACGAGCCCACGCCGTGGTCCTGACCCGTTGCGATCAAGTCGCCGAGGAAGCTCTCTCTCGGATCGAAGAGGAAATCCGCCGGGTCAATCGCAATCTGGTGGTCGCCAGGTCCGTTCATGCACCCGTCGCAGTCCGAACAGCCGCAGGGGCCGAAGTCCCCCTCAACCAGTTGCGAGGCAAACGAGTCTTCACATTCTGCGGGATCGGCAATCCACGGGCCTTTTCTCGGACCGTCTCTCAACTGGGAGCCACCCTCGTCGGAACCAAAGCCTTCGACGACCACTATCGGTATACGCCGCAAGACCTGAAGGCTGTCCGGGACCAGGCCCAAAGCCTGGATGCCGCCTTGGTGCTGACCACTCAGAAGGACTGGACCAAGATCGAGCCGGCCGAGCTGCCGCAGCAAGGCCCTCCCTTGGCTTGCCTGGCTATCGACCTCCAAATCACGGCCGGGGAGGAATTGCTCACGGCCTTGATTGCCCGCGTCCTGGGCGGTAGAATACCACGTCCTGAGTGAGTGCTCGAAATCCGGCAACGTTAGGACCAAGTGGCCCGTTATGTACGAAAGACTGCTCAAGACGATCGGAAACCTCGGTGCGCCGAAGATCCTCGTCGTCGGCGACTTCATGCTCGACGTCTACATCTTCGGCGACGCGGTGCGTATCAGCCCGGAGGCGCCGGTGCCGGTCCTGAAGGTAACCGAGACGGAATCCCGCTGCGGCGGCGCGGCCTCCGTGGCGGCCGACATCGCAGCGCTGGGGGCGGCGCCCCTGTGCGTCGGGGTCCTCGGCCAGGACGCCAACGGGGACCTGCTCAAGAAACAGTTGACCGCCATCGGGGCCGACCTCTCCGGCCTGGTCGAAGCACCCGAGCGTTCCACCACCACCAGGCAGAGGCTCATCGGTCTGGCCCAGCATCGCCACCGCCAGCAGCTCATGCGGATCGACCAGGAGTGCGCCGATCCGATGCCCGAGCCGATCTGCCAGGAGGTGCTGGGCAAGTACCGCCAGGCCCTCGAACAGGCGGACATCGTCTGCCTCCAGGACTGCGACAAGGGTCTGCTGTCCCCGGCGGTCTGCAAAGAGATGATCCGTCTGGCCAAGGAGGCCGGACTGCGAGTCCTCGTCGATCCGACCCACAACCAGGATTACAGCAAGTACACCGGCGCGACCCTCCTGACGCCCAACCGCTGCGACGCCTCCACAGTGGTCGGGTTCGAGGTCCATACGCCGAACGACGCGGCCAAGGCCGCGCGACAACTGGCCGAAGCGCTCTGCCTCGACGCCGTCGTGATCACTCTGGACAAGGACGGCGCCTATCTGTCGGCTGGAGAGATTCGCCAGATGATTCCCGCCAGAGCCAGAAACGTCTACGATGTCACCGGAGCAGGCGACGTCGTCCTGGCTACCCTGGCGGTGAGCCTGGCCGCCGAGAGCAACTACCTGACCGCGGCGCACCTGGCCAACATCGCCGCCGGGATCGAGGTCGAGCGGTTCGGCGCTACGCCGGTCACCGCGTCCGAGATGATCCACGAGATCGCCGACCAGTACGGGGCCCGCAACGTCAAACTCCGTTCAATCGACTCGTTGATGGAAGAGCTCAACTGGCGGAAGAGTCGCGGCCAGACCATCGTCTTCACCAACGGATGCTTCGACGTGATCCACCGAGGGCATATCGAGTACCTGCGGTTCTGCAAGGCCCAGGGCGACGTGGTCGTCGTCGGGCTCAACAGCGACAGCTCCGTGAGGGCCCTCAAGGGCCCCGAGCGGCCGATCAACAGCCAGTTCGACCGGGCGGCGGTGCTCTCGGGCCTGGAGACGGTGGACTTCATCACGATCTTCGACGATCCCAGCGTGCTGGGCTTGGTCAAGAAGGTCAAGCCTGACGTGCTGATCAAGGGCGCCGACTGGGGCAGCAAAGGCGGCGTCGTGGGATCGGACTTCGTCGAGTCCTACGGCGGCAAAGTGATGCTCGCGCCACTGGTACAGGGCAAGAGCTCGACCGCGACGATCGAAAAGATGAAAACCCTTCAGGGCGGTGAGTCCTAGGCATGACCGATCACGCAAGAATCCGGGAAGCGGTCCAAACCCATCGGGCGATGCTGAAGGCGTTCGAGTCCCACGGCATCGGCACCGTCATCGCGATGGCGCAGGCGATCGTGCAGTCGCTGCGCAACGGCGGCACGCTGTACCTGTGCGGCAACGGAGGCTCAGCGGCCGACGCCCAGCACATCGCAGGCGAATTCGTGGGTCGCTTCCGCGTGGAGCGAAGGGCCCTGCCGGCCATTGCGCTGTCCACAGACACCTCCGTCCTGACCTGCATCGGCAACGACTACGACTACCAGAGCGTCTTCTCGCGGCAGGTCGAAGCCCTTGTGCGCCCGGGGGACATCCTCTGGGCGTTCTCGACCAGCGGGGCCTCGCCCAACGTGTTGAAGGCGGCCGACGCGGCCAAACGCAAAGGCGCGTGCGTGCTGGCCTTCACCGGCCGGATCGCCAGCCAGCTCCAGACGATGTCCGATCTGTGCCTGTGCGCCGAGGCGGCGGTGACCGCCCGCAGCCAGGAGATCCACCAGTTGGCGTACCATATCATCTGCGACCTGGTGGAGCAGAGCCTTGGCGGAGATGGTTGATCTATGTCCAATACGGCGGTATTCTTCGATCGCGACGGCACGCTGATCAACGACCCTGGGTACCTCAATCACCCCGATCAGGTGCAACTGCTGGAGGGGGCTGCCGAGGCTCTGAGGGAGCTGCACGGCCTGGGCTACAAGACGGTCGTGGCGTCGAACCAGTCGGGCGTCGCCAGAGGCATCGTCACAGAGCAGATGCTGGAGAAGATCCACGAGCGCCTTCGCGAACTGCTGGCCGCCAAAGGGGCGACGCTCGACAGGATCTACTACTGCCCCTACCATCCGGACGGCGTGGTCGAGCAGTACCGCAAGGACAGCGATCTGCGAAAACCCAAGCCCGGCATGCTCCTGGCCGCGGCCCGCGAGATGGAGATCGACCTGGCGAAGTCCTGGATGATCGGCGACGCCGAGCGGGACATCGAAGCCGGTCGCAGCGCCGGGTGCAGGACTATCCTGGTCAGCACGGCTCGGTCGGAATACGGCTACCCCGAGAAGAGCCGGCCGGACCATGTGGCCGTGAACATGAGAGAAGCCGTCAACATCGTGAAGAAATACCATCGTTCTGTTCAGGAGAACCGCCCCATGCCGGCGTCACCGACCAATCACGAGGAAACCTTGGCCGCCAAGTCCGTGGAGATCCTCTCGATGGTGGAGGAATACGCAGCACAGGAAGCGGACAAACAGAAGCCGCACGCTCAGACCTCTTCTGCAGCCAACGCGAAGACCGAACAGCTCCTGGCGAACATCCTCGAACAGTTGCGAGGCCTGCGGAAAGACGAGATGTTCACCGCCGAGTTCTCCCTGTTGCGGCTGATCGCGGGCATTCTCCAGGTGTTCGTCCCCTTCTGTCTGCTGATGGCGGTCTGGTTCCTCATGGGCACGACCCGCCAGAACGACAACGTCCTCGTGTCGCTGGGCTTTGGCGCGGTGCTGCAGATGATGGCCCTGACCTTCTACGTGATGCACGGGCGCCGCTAGACGATGGCATCGAAGCTTGCGAACATTCAGACCTTGGCGATCCGCTGCCCGAACTGGGTGGGGGACGTGGTGATGGCGACTCCCGTCTTCGACTGTCTGCGAAGGAGCTTGCCGAAGGCCCGCATCGTCGGCGTGATGAAGAAGAGCGCCCGGGGGATCGTGCGGGACGGGCCCTGGTTCGACGACGTGGTGGACGCCAGCGACAAGACCTGGGGGGGCTTTCGACGGATGCAGACGCAGCTTCGCGCCCTGTCGCCCGACGCCGCCATTCTGCTGACCAATTCGATCCGATCCGCGCTGACCCTGCGTCTGAGCGGCGTGCGGAAGATCTACGGCTACCGCCGCCAGTGGCGAAACCTCCTGCTCACCGGCGGCCCCTCCTCCTCTCGCCATGGAACGACGGTCCCGATCCCTATGGGCCAATACTACCTGGAGATCTGCCGCTGGCTCGACTTGGATGTGCCCGAGCGGCCCAGGCCCACTCTCTTCGTCGGCCAAGACCTGCACAAACGCGGAGATTCGCTCCTGGCCCGCTACGGCGTCGCCAACAGCGACTTTCTTATCGGTCTCAATCCCGGGGCCAGCTTCGGCTCCTCCAAGTGCTGGCCGCCGGAGTACTTCGCGGAACTGGCCTCGCTGTGCCGAAAGGCGTTCGACGCCAGGATCATTCTCTTCTCAGGACCGGGCGAAGAAGGTATCATAGAGGATATCCTGGCGCGAGCGCAGGTCGAGATGATCGACGCGCGGGTCGACCTGGAGATGCTCAAGCCGCTCGTGAAGCGGTGCAATTTGTTCGTTACCAACGACACGGGCCCCCGCCATTACGCGGTGGCCTTCGACGTGCCGACGGTGGTGATCATGGGCTCGACCGATCCGCGGTACACCGCCGCGAACCTGGAGCATACGGCGGTCGTGCGGAAAGAGCTGAAGTGTTCGCCCTGTCACAAGAAGGTCTGCCCCAGGCAGCATGAGTGCATGAGACAAATCCGACCGGCGGAGGTCCTGGAGGCCGCCGAACGGCTTGTGAAGACGCGTAGATAGCATGGATCCTTCGATCTACAGAAAACGATGGCATCGACTCCGAGACGGCAAGGCCGACCTTGGCGAGCTGCACCTGCTCGCCCGGCAGATCGCCTTTTCCTTCATCGACAAGCATTTTCAGAGCGGCCTGTACGTGGCGGAGTACATCGACCTGCTCTGCCAGATGGCGACGTTGCATACCCGGGACGAGACGGCCAACGTCGCGTCCGCGGCGCTGTTCGAAATCGTCGTCGAGAAGCTCTGCGACGACTTCGAGGACCTGCCGGTCGAGGTGTACAGCCGGGTCATGTGCCAGGTGATCTCCTTCTGCCGGAAAGTCCCGGCGGGCAAGAGCCTCGACGCCAGGCTCACCGACTTCGGCGTCGCGTCGCCTGAGGAACTTCTGCGACGCGCGGTCGCCACGCATACCCGCCAACCTCGTCGCGACCCGGCCAAGCCCCCCCGCCGGATCGTTCTGCTCTCCCGCGTGACCATCGGGGCCGACGTCGCGATCCTGAGCGTCATGATCCAGCGTCTGCGGCGCGTGTTCCCCGAGACGGATATCGTCGTCGTCGGCAACCGCAAGCTCGAAGAGCTGTTCGGCGGCAATCCCGACGTGCGGATTCGCGAGTTGAACTACGCGCGTCGCGGCGGGCTTTTCGAGCGGTTCGCCAGTTGGCACGCCACGTTGGACATCCTGCAGCAGGAACTGGCCGACGGCGAGCAGGACACGCTCGTCATCGATCCGGATTCGCGGATCACGCAGCTCGGCGTGCTGCCTGTGATGCATGCGGACAACTACCTGTTTTTCCATACGCGGGACCACATGCTCACCGCCAACGGCCACTGCATGGCCGAATGGACGAACGAATGGATCAACGGGGTTTTCGGGACCCCGGATTTTGCCTACCCCACGGTCTGGATTCCCTCGGCGACGATGAGTTCGGGCAAGGCGAAGATCGACGCCCTGCGGACCGCCGGAGCGCGCCGCGTGGTCGCAATGAATCTGGGGGTCGGGCAAAACCCCAGAAAACGCGTCGGGCTGGAGTTCGAGAAAAGGCTCCTGCGGGCCCTCGTTGCCGTCCCCGGCACGGTCGTCGTCCTGGACCGTGGATTCGGCGCCGATGAAGAAGAACGCTGCGGCCTGCTGATGGCGGACATGAACGAGCAGGGAGTCCCGGGGGTACAGACTTCGATGGCTGCCGCGGCCCCTTCGCTGTCGCACGGGGTCGTCGCGATCGAGTGCGGCATCGGCGAAATGGCCTCCCTGATTGCCCACAGCGACGAATACATCGGCTATGATTCCGCCTGCCAGCACATCGCGGCGGCTGTCCGCACGCCGACGCTGACGATCTTCGCCGGGAGCAACAACAACAACTTCATCCGCCGGTGGAGCGCCTGCGGAGACACCGACTGCCGGATCGTGCATGTCAATACGCTTGCCGATTCGCAGCACGTCGACGTCAGCGAGGTGGTCGCCAGGGTCATGCAGGAACGGGCCCAGCGGACGCCGGAACCACCCAGTCCGGCCGTCCAGGAGATCCGCGCATCCCGACCCGCGAACAGCAATTCCAGCCGGGGAATCAGCAAGCCATAGGAGCCGGGTGCCCTTGCCCCGATTTAGGGATGAGAATTTTCTTCATATACCCTTCGATGGACTCGCAGGTGGGCTTCAACTACGGCGTCGCCCACATGGCCGCGATTCTCAAGCGCGCCGGCCACGAGGTCGGATTCTGGCAGCTCTGCGAGGAACTGGAGCCGCTGCCGAGCGAGCAGCAGTTCGTCGAGCGGATCGCAAGGGAGAAGCCCGACATTCTGGCGTTCTCGGTCGTCACGAATCAATGGCCCTACACGGAAACGCTCGCAAAGTGGGCCCGGCAGAAGTTCACCATCCCCTTCGTGATCGGCGGCGTCCACACCCTCTCGAACACCGAACAGATCCTCGCCACCGGTCTGTTCGACTATGTCTTTCGCGGCGAGTGCGAGGACGCTTTCCTCGAGTTCGTGAACCGGCTCGCGCGAGGTGAAAGCGTCGAGCATGTCCCGAATCTCGCCTGCGTTCGGGACGGGCGGGCGAGAATCAATCCCGTCGGCCCGCTGCCCGAGCTGACGAAGCTGCCGCTGAAGGACTACGAGTGCCTGGACTTCCAGCGGCTGATCGACGCCAAGCAAGGCTGGGTCGGCCTGATGGCGTCCCGCGGATGTCCCTTCTCGTGCACCTACTGTTTCAACCACGTGATGGTCGAGTCGTACAGCAAGGACCTCAAGTGCCGCTTCAAAGACCTGCGCTACATCCGCCGCTTCGACATCGACCAGATGATCGACGAAATCCGGTATTTGCTCTCGAACTACCGCAACATCCGCATGTTCATCTTCGACGACGACCTGTTCACGTTCGACAAGCCGTACGTCAGGGAGTTCTGCAAAGAGTACCGAAAGGTCACGGACCTGCCGTTCGTGGTGAACGCGCACGTGGGCTTCTTCGACGATGAATTGGCGGCCTTTCTGGCGGAGGCGAACTGCCGGATCGTGAAGTTCGGCCTCGAATCAGGCAGCCCCAAGATCCGCAAGACGATCCTCAACCGCCACATGACCAACGAGGCCATCGTCGAGGCCATCGCCGCGGTCGAGCGTCACGGCATGCACAGCTCGGTCTTCATCATCATCGGCTTTCCGCACGAGGGCCCCGAAGACGTGCTCGACACGGTCCGCCTGCTGGGCCAGGCCCGACCCGGGCGGTTCCGCTGGACGTACTTCTTCCCCTTCCCCGGCACGCGGGCCCACGAGATCAGCGTCGAAGGCGGGTTCATCAACGAGGAGAAGATGGAGCGGCTCAAGAACTTCACCGACGAATCGTGCCTGGAATTCACCCCCGAGCACAGCTTCCTGCTCAAGAAGATCGGGCGGATCATGCCCTGGTTCGTCAACGCGCACTCGACCCTTCCCGTGGCGGATTTCTATCGGAGCAAGGTCCAGGAGATCCTGGGGATGGACGAGACCGCGTGGGAGCAGGCGGCCCCCGCGCTTCGCAAGCAGGACGCGGAATACTCCAAGCGGTTCTGCGAACAAGGTTTGTCGCACTACGCGATCAAGTACAATCGCTTCATGGGCGTCATCTCCGATTACTTCGTGAATGAGCGATGACGGCACTTTCGACACATCCCGCGAATCGACAGGACTCCGTTCGTGAGTCGCCGTCGTTCTTCGTGACCGGGCGGTTCGCGGAGGCGTTCGCCAAGCTCGGCCTGACCTCGCTCGACGCGGTCTTCGCGTTCGATTCGGGCCGGGACCTCGTCAAACTCAATATCGGGCGATTCCGCCGGCGCGTGCAGTTCGAGGCGACGCCCGCCGGCTCGCGGCAGCCTGTGAAGGTCTTTCTGAAACGCTACGACCGACCGCCCATCGGCCGGCAGATTCGTAACTGGCTCCTCCACCGCCGGCGGCGCTCTTTCGCATCCGTGGAGCGAGAGGCCATCGAGGACCTGGCAGCCGCGGGAGTCGGCGCGCCTCGCATCGCGGCCTGCGGCGAGCAGTGGGGAATCCTCTTCGAACGACGAAGCTTCCTGATGACCGAAGAGATCCACGACTCGCAATCCCTGGAGCGCAGGCTGCCACCGTGCTTCGATGATCCGGCTGCCTTGCGGGCCCGCCGCGAGTTCATCCGCCGGCTCGCGAGCTTCATCAAGCGGTTCCACGCAACGGGCCGGCGGCATCGCGATTTGTACCTGTCCCACGTCTTCTGCTCGGGCGCAGGCGAGTTTTGCCTGATCGACTTGGCGAGAGCTTCCCACCCAATCCTGCAACGGCGGTTCCAGGTCAAGGACCTCGCCCAGCTTCACTACTCCTGCCCGGCAAGGCATTTCTCCCGGACCGACCGCGTGCGGTTCTATCTGGCCTACGCCGGGCATCGCAGGCTCGAGCCGCAGGACAAGGCGTTCCTCCGGGCGATCCTGCGGAAAACCGCGAGCATGACGCGACACAACATCAAGCATGGGGCCGTGCCGCCCTTCCTCGAACGCACGGGAGGCGAACGCTGAATGGTCCAGAAGGTCGCGATCATCATCGAGCGTACCGACGTCGCCCTCGGAGGAGCCGAGCGATCCATTTCCGAGGTCGCCGACGCCCTCTCGGACCTGGGTCTGGAGATTCATCTGCTGGCCGCCAAGGGCGAGACCGGCCGCGGGAATCTCCATGCGCTGTGCCAGGACAACCCCGGCAAGCGAGTGACTCTGGCCACCTTCGGTGACGCGCTGCGGCGGCATCTCGCACAGGCCCATTACGATATCGTTCACAGCGTCCTGCCCTTCGATTTTGTCGATCTGTATCAGCCGCGAGGCGGGACCTACGCCGAAGCCCTGCTGCGCAACGCGGCCAGCTATGCGAACCCGCCCGTCCGGCTCTTCAAGAAGCTGACCGCGTGTGTCAACCGCCGCCGCATGGAATTGCTGCGAGCGGAGCGTCGGCTCTGCCAGGGGTCGAAGGGCCCGATGGTCGCCGCCCTGTCGCAGTACGTCGTCATGCAACTCCGTCGGCATTACGGGACCCAACCCGAGCGCATCGTCCTAACCCTCAACGGCGTCGCCACGGACCGTAAGGTCGATCCGATCGAAGCGCAGACGCTTCGATCGCAAATCGTTGGTGCGCCGCAGAACAAATCCGTCGTATTCCTGTTCGCAGCTCACAACTTTCGCCTCAAAGGCCTGGACCGGCTCCTCCAGGCTCTGGCGATGACCGAAAGCCCCGCCCGTCTGGCCGTTGTCGGCGAGGGGAGAATCGACGCCCCCCAGCGTCTGGCCCGCCGGCTCCGGGTGGAGGACCGCATCGTTTTTCTCGGCGCGATGAATCAGGTCCAGAACGCCATCGCGGCTGCCGACGTGGGGATCCTGCCGACCTTCTATGACCCATCGAGCCGGTTCATCCTCGAAACCCTCGCGGCGGCCAAGCCCGTCGTCACGACCCGCTTCAACGGCGCGGCAGACCACTTCGTCCACGGCCGTCACGGGATCGTTGTTGACTCACCCGACAATATCCCGGCGCTGGCCGAAGCCATTCGCTATTTTACGGTCCCCGAAAACCTCCGCCAAGCCGCCCAAGCGATTGCCCAGGACAGACTGGTCGAGAAGATTTCCATCCGCAGGGTTGCCAGCGAGCTGCTCGGCGTGTATGAGAGAATCCAGGAAAGGAAGAAACACCTGTGACATACGTGGTTTTCATCGCGGTTGCGTATCTGCTGGGCTCGATTCCGTTCGCCTTTCTCATCGCACAGGCCCACGGCAAGGATCTTCGCACGATCGGCTCGGGGAACATTGGCGCCACGAACCTGGCCCGGGCCCTCGGTCGCAAGTGGGGCTACATCTGCTTCGCCCTCGATGCCCTCAAGGCTTTCATCCCGATGGTCGCGCTGCCGGCAGTCGCAGGCAGGCCGGACAACCCCGCTCTGCTGGCCCTCTGGCTGGCGGTCGGCATCGCCGCCATCCTCGGGCACGTGTACCCGGTGACGCTGGGTTTCAAAGGAGGCAAGGGCGTCGCCACGAGCTTCGGCGTGGCCCTGGGGCTCTGGCCGTACTTCACGATCGCCGGCCTGATCGCCCTGGTCGTCTGGGTGGTGGTCGTCCTGATCTGGCGGTACGTCTCTTTGGCCTCGATCTGTGGAGCGGTCGCTTTCCCCGTTGCTCTGGTGGCCGGCATCCTGATCGTCCCGGCCTGGACCGCTTCTTCGCTCTGGCCGCTCCTGATCGCAGCGGTTGCCATCCCAACCATGGTTATCGTCCGCCACCGCGAGAACGTCAAGAGACTGCTGGCCGGCACAGAGAGCAAGATCCGCGACAAAACCGCGAAATGACATCGCGAAATGGCGACTGAGGTCACGCCTTTGTCAGGCCGAGCAGAAATCCCTCGCGAAATCCTTGTATTCATGCGTCCGCAGGCTATGATGGACGGAAGTTTGGCGGCATCGGGACAAGCGGGTTGCGCGTCGCCTGAGGAGGCGACTGTCGCGACGAATACGAACGTAGCTGCCGTGAAGACAACATCATTCTTGGAGGACATGTCATGCGTCAGGCGAGAAACCACAGAAATGCGACCGGACACCTGCTTGCGATTCTCGGCTTTGTGCTGGTGCTGGGCATACCGCGAGCGTATGCCGCCGAGGACCTCACAGGCGATTGGGACATGGCGATGGAGTTCGGCGGGCGGCAGAGCTTCGCCACGCTGACCGTCGCGAAGAAGGCCGACGGGACCTACTCCGGCAAATGGGGCCGGGAGGATCTGTCCAATGTCCAGTTCGACGGCCAGAAGCTCTCCTTCACGCGAACCGTCCGCTGGGGCGAAAATGAAATCACGCTGGACTACGCCGGGACCCTGAAGGACGGCAAGCTGGTCGGCACGCTGTCCAGCGACAACGGCGACTTCCCCGCCAACGGCACGAAGATCAAGCCCAAGGCGCCTCCCATCGGCGTGTGGGACCTGTCCTATGCGATCGGCGATCGCGACGTCACCGCCAGGCTGATCGTCTCCGAGAAGCCCGACGGCAAACTGGACGCCAGGTGGGACAGCCAGATGGGCGAGAGCACGATCGCCAACGTCAAGATCGACGGCGGCAAGCTCACCTTCGACCGGACCGTCAAGTTCAACGATCAGGGATTTCAGATGACCTTCGAAGCCGCCGTCCAAGGCGACAAGCTGACCGGCGCGTCCAAGAGCGAGATGGGCGACATCCCCGTCGCCGGCACGCGCGTGGGCGCCGCGGTCATCGGCAAGTGGGAACTGACGACCGAGACCGAGCAGGGAGCCAGGCAATCGACGCTGACGGTGTACCCCGACCTGACCGCCCGGCAGGAGTTCTTCGGCGGCGAGACGCCCGTCAAGAACTTCAAACTCGAAGGCGACCAGGTGACCTACGCCCTGGAACTGGGCTTCGGCGACCAGGTCTTCATGATCGACTACAAGCTCAAGCTCCAGAATGGCGTCCTCACCGGCGAAAGCAGTTCCGAGCGAGGCGCCAACAAGATGACCGGCAAGAAGATGCCGCAGGCCGCGCCGGCCGCATCGAACGCCGTCGGCAAGTGGGAGTTCACGAGGGAGACCCAGCAGGGAACGCGGACCAGCACGCTGACGATCAAGCCGGACATGACCGGTGCCTACACGATGCGCGACAACGAGACTCCCGTCTCGGATCTGAAAGTCAACGGCAACGATGTGAGCTTCACGATCACTCGGACCTTCAACGACCAGGAATTCAAGATGGAGTTCAAAGGCAAGGTCGAGGGCGACACGCTGAAAGGCGCGTTCATCACGGGCCAGGGCGAACGCGAAGCCGTGGGCAAGAGGGCGAAGTGATCGACAATTGATGATTTGACGCCGGCCGGCGTCGTGGCTGCATCAAGCGGTCCCGGCGCCGGCCGGTTGTTCTTGGCGGATGGAAAGCAGATGACCGTCGATCAGCCGGAGCGAATCAGTTCGGCGAAGGACCGGGGACTCAGGATCGCGATCCCTTGCCACCTCTCCAGGATAAGCAGATCCCTGTCGCCGGTCACGATACAGTCCGCACGGGCGGCCGCGGCCAAGCCGAGCACTTTCACATCATCCGGATCACGGCAACCGTTCGACGCAAGAGCAACCGGATCGAGCATGATGCTATGTTCCGCGAGCATCGTTCGGATGCCGGCGACGACCTGGGCGGGCAGTCCGATCTTCTCTCGAAGGCCCCTTGCGATCTCGTCCACGAGGTCGACGCAGGAGACGATCTCATGTTCGCTCAGGCATATCTCGAAAACCGATTCGCACAACCCGCGAGAGGCGAAGGCCGCGACGACGACGTTGGAGTCCAGAACAACCTTCATGAGATCGCGTTGAAGACATCGTCATCCGTGAGATATCCCTGCGCCTCGGCGAACGGCAGTGCCTTCTTCCGCAGGGCGCGGAACCTCTCCACAGCGACATAGCGTCGGATCGACTCCCTCACAATATCGCTGACCGGCTTGCTCAATTCCTCGCTGAGCTTCTGCAGATCGTCTTTCAAGTCATCCGGCAGTCTGATCGTTAGCGTTTCCATAGTAAGACATTGTAACACACAGTCTGACAGATGGCAACGGAATTCGCCCGCCAGGCAGAAAAGAAGCCGAATCAAGCGCCCGACAGCGGGACCAGGCAGAGGAATCGCAGGGTCGAATCGCTGGTGTTCTTGAAGCAGTGCAGGTCGTTGCCGGGGACGAAGACGACGTCCTCTTTCGCAATCGGGTGGTTCTGGCCTTCGTGGACGAAGACGCCGGAGCCCTCGACGATGAAGACCTCGTGCTCGTGCGGATGGCGGTGCAGAGGGGTGTTGCCGCCGGGCTCGAGCTCGAACATCCGCATCGCGAACGTCGGGGCGCCGTCGTCCTTGGAGATCAGCACGCGAACCCCTACTCCCTTGGCTCCTTCGACGTTCACAGGCTTCTTCGCTACGTTGATGCTCTTGGCGACCTTCATGGCGTCTCCCTTTCGATCCTACGAGCCCAGTTTCTTGCCCAGCAGTTCGGCCACGATCTTCGGATTGGCCTGGCCCTTGGTCTTCTGCATCACCTGGCCCATGAGGAAGCCCCGGGCCTTCTGGGCCTTCTTGCCGTTGGTGGTGATCTCCTTGACCGAGGCCTCATTCTCCGCGAGGACCTGATCCAGTATCCGTTCGAGTTCGCCCACGTCGCTCTTCTGGATCAGGTTCAACTCCTGCGCCAAAGCCTCGGGCTTCTTGCCTGTCTCGACCATCGCAGTCAGGATCGTATTGCCCGCCGAGGCGCTGATCGTCCCGGCCTCGATCATCCTGGCCAGATCCGCGACGCCCACGGGCTCCAACCCCAGACCCGCCAGGTCGCACCCACGGTCCTTGGCCAGCTTGAGACCCAACTGCGTGAGCAGGTTGCAGACCCGCTTGGCCGAGGCGCCCAGCTTCACCGCCTGCTCGAAGAAATCCGCGGTCGAGCGGTCGGCGGTCAGGACTCCCGCGTCGTACGCGCTCAGGCCATACTCCTGGATGTAGCAAACCTCGCGTTGCACCGGCAACTCGCACAACCGCGCGCGGATCTTCGCCAACCATGGCTCAGAAGGCACCACCGGCACGAGGTCCGGGTCGGGAAAGTAGCGATAGTCGTGGGCCTCTTCCTTCTCCCGCTGGAGAACCGTGACTTCGTTCACATCGTCCCAGCCGCGGGTGGACTTGTTGCCCATCTGCATCGTCCGGCCGGTCCCCAGGAAGTCGTCGAGCTGCCTCTGAACTTCGTAGGCGACGCTCCGCTCCAGGGCCCGGAAGCTGTTGAGATTCTTGACCTCCGCGATCGGCGTCTTGAACTGCCGGCCGCCCCTGTCGATGACGAGGTTCACGTTGGGCTCGAACCGCATGTGGCCCTTCTGCATGTCGGCCTCGGAAACCCCGAGATACCGCACGATCCGCTGCAGCTCGACCGCCAAAGCCCGCACCTGCTCGGCACTGTTCAAATCAGGCTCGGTGACGATCTCCAGAAGCGGCGTCCCCGCGCGGTTGAGGTCCACCTGGGAATGGTAGCCTGCGGTGTGGAGGTTCTTGCCCGCATCTTCCTCCAGGTGGGCCCGTCGGATGCGGATTCGTTTGGTCTTGCCGCCATCGAGGGGGATCTCGATGAAGCCGGGACCGCCGAGGGGCAGATCGTACTGGCTGATCTGGTAGTTCTTGGGCAGATCCGGATAGTAGTAGCTCTTGCGGTCCCACTTCGTGAAGCCCGCGATCTCGCAGTTGAGGGCCATCGCCGCCAGGATCGCGTGCTCGACCGCCTGCTCATTCATCACCGGCAGCGCGCCCGGCAACCCCAGACACACCGGACACACCCGGCTGTTGGCCTCTTCCCCGAAGCCCAGCGCGCAGCCGCAGAACATTTTCGTCCGCGTGTTGAGCTGCACGTGGATCTCCAGGCCCACGATGATTCTGTACGTCAAGTCGCTCATATTTTGTCATCCAGCGAGGGCCGGTTTCCTCGTATGCCAGTCCGTTCGCGTTTCGTGCGTTCTCGCGATCCGCAGGAGCTTAGCCTCGCTGAAGGCCGGACCGATCACTTGCAGGCCGATCGGCATGCCGATGTCGTCGAACCCGCAAGGGACGCTGACGGCAGGGATGCCTGCGAGATTGATCGCGATCGTGTAGATGTCCGACAGATACATCTTCAGCGGGTCGTCGGCCTTCTCGCCGAACGCGAAGGCGGTCGTCGGCGCCACCGGCATCATCATGCAGTCGCACCGCTCGAAAGCACGGACGAAATCGCCTCGGATCAGGTTCCGCACCTTGAGGGCCTTGAGATAATACGCGTCGTAATAGCCGCTCGACAAGGCGTAGGTCCCGAGCATGATCCGACGCTTGACCTCTTTGCCCAGGGCCTCCTCACGCGACTTGGAATACACCTCGACGTAGTCGGCGGGGTCCTTCGTGCGATGGCCATAGTGGACGCCGTCGTAGCGGGCCAGATTGCTCGACGCCTCGGCGGTCGCGATGATGTAATAGACCGCGATGGCGTAATCCAGGTGGGGCATGGCCAGCTCGACGATCTGGGCCCCCGCCTGGCGATAGCCCTCGATCGCCTGGTCGATGGCCTGACGGACCGCAGGGTCCGCTCCCGCGTTGAAGGCGGAAGCGACGCCGATCCGCAGCCGCTCGACGGGCTCGTTCAGCTTCGACAGGTAGTCTTCTACAGGGGCGATCTCTTCGCTGACGCTGGTGCTGTCGCACGGATCGTGCCCCGCGATCACCTGGAGCATCAGGGCCGCATCCGCGACCGACTGCGTGATAGGCCCGACCTGATCGAGGCTGGAGCCGTAGGCGACCAGACCGTAGCGGGAGACCCGCCCGTACGTGGGCTTGAGTCCGACGACGCCGCAGAAGCTGGCGGGCTGGCGGATGGAGCCGCCTGTGTCGGAGCCCAGAGCGACGGAGCACAGCCTCGCGGCCACCGCAGCAGCCGAGCCCCCGCTGCTGCCGCCGGGAACGCGCGAGGTGTCCCACGGATTGACCGTCTTCTGGAAGCCCGAGTTCTCCGTGCTCGAGCCCATAGCGAACTCGTCCATGTTGGTCTTGCCGACAATGACCGCGTCGGCAGCCAGGAGCTTGCGGATGACCGTGGCGTCGTACGGCGCGTGAAAGTTCTCCAGGACCCGCGAGCCGCAGGTCGTCGCGCCGAAGCGGGTGCACAGCACGTCTTTGACCGCCACCGGCACTCCCGCCAAGGCCCCCACTTTCTCGCCGCCGGCGATTCGACGATCCACCGCCTGCGCCGCCTCCAAGGCACTCTCGCGAAAGACCGCCAGATACGCGCCGACTGTCGGATCGAGCCGTTCGATCCGATCCAAGATCGCCCGGGTCGCCTCGACGCTGCTGATCTTGCCGGCGGCGATCCCGTCCCGCAACTCCAACGCTGTCAGTTCGTGCAAAGACATAGCGGCAGCTACTTAGCCTCCCCGGCCTTGCGCTGGCTCAGGAGCCACTCGTAGAGCTTCGGATTGTTGTACGTCTCGGTCCAGGAGTCGTGATTCGCTTCGGGATAGACCGTGAACTGCACGTTGCCGCCTGCGCGTTTCAGCGAGTCGACCATCTCCTGCGACTCGCGGAGCGGAACGACGCTGTCTTTGGCGCCGTGGAACGCCCAGACCGGCACGTTCTTGAGCCGCTCGGCCAGGAACCACTCTCCGCCTCCGCAGATCGGCACAACCGCCGCGAACCGGTTCGGATACCGGCACCCCATCGCCCACGACCCGAACCCGCCCATGCTCAGGCCGGTCAGGTAGACCCGATTCGTATCCACGGCGTACCTGGCCTGCACGTCGTCCAGAAGAGCCGTCAACGCGTCGATCTGCTCGGTCCACCAGCTTCCCGCGGGGCATTGCGGCGAGACGACGATGAAGGGCAACTCTTTGCCCTGCTCGATCAGCTTGGGCGGACCGTGCACCTTGACCTTGTTGATGTCGCTTCCCCGCTCGCCTGCGCCGTGGAGGAACAGCACCAAAGGCCACTTCTGGTCCTTGTTCTCGCCATAGCCCTTGGGCAGGTGGAGCAGATACTTGAGCTCCACAGTCTTGGTGATCTCCTTCTGAAACACCTGCTCGCTCTGCCCCCCGGCCGCCATGGAGCGTTCCGTCATACCGCAAATCCCCCCCAGAACCGTCAACGCCAGAGCTGCCGACCTGAAGAACCGCATCCTCATTTCTCCTTCCACAGCGCCACTGCGGCGCCGAACACCTGAACTTGCCTACGCAGATCCCTCTTCCAGGATCTTGGGGACCTTGAAGAAAGGCCCGTCGCTGTCGGGCGCGTTGGACAGGGTCAGTTCGGTCCCCAGCGAGGGACGAACCTCGTCGGGCCTCAGGACGTTGCTGATGGGCAGGCAGTGGGCCAGCGGTTCGACCGACGCGGTGTCCAGTTCATTCATCTTCTCGACGTAGCCGAGGATGGCCCCGAGCTGGCCGGTGAACTCCTCGACCTCCGCCTCCGTCAGCGCCAGGCGCGCCAGCTTGGCGACCTTCCGGACCTGCTCTGCATCCATCCGCTCTTGCATGCGCCCAACCTAAAGAAAAAGCGAGGCACCACCGCGCCCCGCTGGGAAAGGACGACCGTCGGGATACTGAGATTTGAGATCTCCAATTGGAGATCTCAGAAGGGTCTCAGCTTGCCTTCTCGGCTGCCTTGTACGTGCGTTTGAGAGGCTTGCGGATCAACCCCATGCGAATGGCCTTGGCCGAAACGCGAATCCGACAGACCTTGCCATCGATGATGGCGCGAACCTTCTGAATGTTCGGCTTGAACTTCCGACGGGTGATGCCGGTGATCTTCTTGCCGACGCCGCCGAGCCGCTTGGCCTTGCCGCGCCGGGTGATGCTGTTGCCGAATACCGTTCTCTTGCCCGTAAAGGGACATTCTCTCGACATAACCAAACTCCCGTGACTATTCCTACACCACTGCACCGGTCGAAACCGGCTTGAGATCAACAATAGTGCATCCCAGCGGGACACAAGAACACAGTATTGTAACAGCCCTTGCCATCTTTGCAAGAAGCCTATGCCGGAAAATGGCAGAAATAAACGCCATCTTGCGGTACCAAGACAGTGCTCGACCTGCCAGAACTCTGAGGGACGGATACTGTGGCGATGCGATGAGCCGATCTCGCCCGGAACCACCAAACACATTAACCCCTTTTCTTACAATAACTTACAACATATTTCGGGCTATATGCAACCGCCAGTGTCAGATCGTTATCGGCACATCTCTCGCTGGACAAGCGACGCAGCATTACTGAGCCGTCTCTGCCACAGGAGCGACCTGCGTATCACCCTGCGGGAAGGGAATGCGCCAAATCCCCTCTTTGAAGCCTCGGTTCGAGACAAAATAGACGTATTTCTGGTCGGGAGAAACCACCGGATAGTCGTCCACCGAGCCGTTCGTGGTGAGCTGCCGCACGGAAGTTCCGTCCGCCCGCATCATCCAGATGTCGTAGTTCGGCTTGTCCTTGCTGTCCTTGCCGTCATCCGACGCGTACACAATGAACTCCCCGTCCGGGCTCCAGGCAGGATGCTGTTTGCCGTGCAGTTGGACAGGGCTGCTCGTCAGGACTACTGGACTCTGCCCATTGATCGGGACCTTCCACAGTTGTTTGTCCGGTCCAATATAAGCGATCTGCGTCCCGTCGGGAGATACCGCCGGCATGCTCCCTTCACGCAACTGAGTGGGATACTGATTCTCCCCACCTTGTGTCCACACCTGATCGCTACCGCCAAAATAGGATGGCTTGTAGGTGAAGACGATCACGCCGTCGCGTGAGACAGATGGCTGGTAGTTGCTCCCCTCAGGCGTCTGGCGGATGACCGCGATGGCCCCGATTTGCTTGCTGGAGACTCGGAAGAGGTCCGGGTTGAACCTGCGAAGCCGGTTCGAGGAGAAGAAGACATAACCCTCGGCGCCGAATGTCGGGAAGGTATCCAGCCACTGGCCGCTGGTTACCTGGGTGACGCCGCTGCCTTCGGTCCGGATCGATCGGATGCTCGCCACCTGCTTGCTCAGGCCCTGATCGTCCTTAACAGTCTCAATGACGGAGAACACCAGTGTCACACCGTCGGAAGAGATAGTCATCCCTCCAATCGACTGGTTATCGCCGAGTTTCATCAGGTTTGACGCCCCCATCGCCTCTCGCTCGATGTCCTCGACCCAGGCCCGGACGAGACGCGATTCGACGGTGTAGCCCTCCTTCTCCAGGATCACAGGCTCAAGTCTCGGCACGTCGCGGAAGGTCCGCGTGCTCTCCGCACATCCTGCGACAGCGAGCCCCGCCAATACGACCGCCATCCAACACCAGCCTCTTGTATTCATTACTACCTCCCTTTCCCAGTCACATAAGACACATTCCTTGTCCAAGACCATGACACGGCGTGAAGTGCCAACCAGAACCCATCGTTCTGCAAGTCACTGCACACGACTCTCACACCCTCTGATGCCGGCATTCAGAATACAGGAGCACATCCCGGCACGCAATACGAAAAAGCCAACGAGTGCTTTCCTTTCCTGCCAATCGACATTCCGAACTTCTGACATGCGTTCGTTGTACGCTCCACCTGCATAATTCGTTGTCCATCTTGACACCTCGCGTATAATGAGGATACGGATTGACCAGTGAACCGAATCGGAACGAAGGTACAGTGGCGACAGCAGGTATGAACATCCTCGGCATCTCGGCATTCTATCACGACAGCGCCGCTGCCCTTGTGCGGGATGGGCAGATCGTCGCGGCCGCCCAGGAGGAGCGGTTCACGCGGGTCAAGCACGACAGCCGGTTCCCGTCGCAAGCCGTGGACTACTGCCTCCAGACCGCCGGAGCGAGTGCGGAAGACCTCGACTACGTCGTCTTCTATGAGAAGCCGCTGCTCAAGTTCGAACGCCTTCTGGAGACCTACCTGGCCTACGCCCCCCGCGGATTCGGCCAGTTCCTCGCGGGCCTGCCCATCTGGCTCAAGCAGAAGCTGCACCTGCCCCGCGAGATGGACAAGGCCCTCAACCACGCCTACAAAGGCCGCTACGTCTTCACCGAGCATCACGAATCGCACGCCGCCAGCGCGTTCTTCCCCTCGCCCTTCGACCAGGCCGCCATCCTCACCATGGACGGCGTCGGCGAATGGGCCACCGCCAGCTTCGGCGTCGGCCGGGGCAACAAGGTCCGTCTCAGCCACGAGCTGCACTTCCCCCACTCGCTGGGCCTGCTCTATTCGGCCTTCACCTACTTCACCGGCTTTAAGGTCAACTCCGGCGAGTACAAGCTCATGGGCCTGGCGCCCTACGGCCAGCCCAAGTACCGCGACCTCATCCTGGAGAAGCTCATCGACCTCAAGCCCGACGGGTCCTTCCGCCTGAACATGGACTACTTCGGCTACTGCCACACGCTCTATATGACCAACCGTCGGTTCGAGCGGCTCTTCGGCGGCCCGCCTCGCAAGCCCGAAAGCCCGCTGACCCAGCGGGAGATGGACCTGGCCGCCTCGATCCAGGCGGTCACCGAGGAGGCCATGCTGCGGACCACCCGCCACGTCCATGAACTGACCGGTCAGAAGAACCTCGTCCTGGCCGGCGGCGTGGCCCTCAACTGCGTGGCCAACGGACGCATCCTGAGGGAAACGCCCTTCGAAGGACTCTGGATCCAACCGGCCGCAGGCGACGCAGGCGGCGCCCTGGGCGCGGCCCTGTTCTGCTGGCACCAGCTCCTGGACAAGCCCCGAACTGCCGACGGCCGGGACAAACAGACGGCCTCGCTCCTGGGTCCGTCGTACAACGACGAGCAGATCCGCCGATTCCTCACGGAACAAGGCGCCACGTTCCACGCCTACAGCGATGAGAAGGAGCTGATCGCCAAGGTCGCCGAGCTGATCGACCAGGGCAAGGTCATCGGCTGGTTCCAGGGCCGGATGGAGTTCGGACCCAGGGCCCTGGGCAGCCGGAGCATCATCGGAGACGCCCGCAGCCAGGACATGCAGTCGACGATGAACCTCAAGATCAAGTTCCGCGAGTCGTTCCGCCCGTTCGCGCCGTGCGTGCTCAGGGAAGACGTCGCGGACTGGTTCGAGATGCGTCCCGACCAGGACAGTCCCTACATGCTGCTGGTGGCCCCCGTGCGGGCCGACAAGCGACTGGACTCGCTGCCGACCTCGCTGGCGGGCCTGGACAAGCTCAAGGCCCGGCGCAGCGTCGTGCCCGCGATCACGCACGTGGACTACTCCGCCCGCGTCCAGACGGTCGATCCCGAGCGCAACCCCCGCCTGCACAGGCTGATGACTGAGTTCAAGCACAGGACCGGCTGCCCGGTCGTCATCAACACGAGTTTCAACATCCGTGGCGAGCCCATCGTCTGCTCGCCCGAGGACGCCTACCGCTGCTTCCTGGCCACCGACATGGACGTGCTGGTCCTGGAGAACCAGATCCTGTATAAACACGAGCAGCCGCAGGCGAAGAGGCATGAAGTCGAAAGGTACAAGGCGCAGTTCTCGCTGGATTGACCAACGACAAGAAACGTAATATCGAAATCCGAAATCCGAAACAAACACGAATGACCAAAACTCAAAATTCAAAACGGAGTTCCGCAGCGGCGGCAGCGTTTCGGTCATTTGGGTTTCGGTCCTTTGGGTTTGTTTCGGATTTCGGATTTCGAACTTCGAATTTCCCTTCAGGGGGTAGCCTATGGCTCTAATGGAAGTCGAATGGCATCCGACGCCCCGCCAGCTTCGGGTCTTCGGCCTGGCCGGCCTGGCGGCTTCGATCGTCGCGGCGCCGGTCCTTCACTATGTCTGGGGGATCGGCCGACCCTGGCCCTGGGTCGTCCTGGCCGCCGGAGCGGGCATCTTCCTGTGCAGTCTGATCTCGCAAAGAGCGACCCGCCTGCTCTACGTCGGCCTGACCCTCGTGGCCCTGCCCATCGGGTTTGTGGTCAGCTATCTTCTGCTGGGAGCGTTCTACTTCCTGCTGCTGACCCCGCTGGCCCTGGTGTTCCGGCTGATCGGCCGGGACGCGATGCGGCGTACGTACGACCCCCAGGCCCCGAGCTACTGGATTGCCCACGCGCCTGCGGAGAACATGGAACGATACCTGCGACAATTCTGAAATACGATCGCGAAGCGAGGTCGCGAACCTGCGCTTCACGTTTCACGAGGAACGATCACAAAATGGCATCTGCGAAAGACAAGTCCGCGAAGTTCGACGACCTGGCCCGCCGGAAGCGTCCCTCCCTGCCGATGGAGTTCTGGTGCTTCCTCAAGCACAACAAGAAGTGGTGGCTGCTGCCGATCGTGGTCGTGCTGCTGCTGTTGTGCCTGCTGGTCCTGCTGGGCGGCTCGGGCGCCGCGGTCTTCATCTACCCGCTGTTCTGAAGCAGTGACTCGTGACCCGTGGCTCGTGACCCGGTATGGCGCGACGCCGTGTCCTTGGCGCAAGGCGTCCTTCGATTCTTGACTCGAAAAACCCAAGAGCGCCTTGCGCCAGGGGGCGGGATCTCCCTTGGGGCCGGCGTCCACCGCACCGGCCCCCGAGGAGACGTCTTGCAGAATGAGGGTTACAGGGCTTTGCGTCGTCGCATCCAGCCGACCAGCCCCGCGCCCAGCGTGCCCAGGAGGATCGCGCCGGGAGCAGGGATCGCGGGACCCGCGCTGTCCACGCGGAAATAGCCGGCGCCGCTGCTGACCATATCGATAAGCTTGATCGTGATCGAGTGGTCGCCCGCGCCCAGGAGGAATATCCCATGGCTGAAGTCCGGGCTCAGACTCGTGACGGCCGGGTCGCTGCCGCCGCTGATGCCGTGCGTCACCAAAGGCGTGCTTCCGATGGAGACTGCGTTGTCGAAGATCTCGAAGGCGTCTCCAGTAATGAACGCGTCCGTGACGGTCAGGAGGGCCCCGTCGGGACCGGCCGTGAACGTCCACGGCGGATCATCCGCAGGGACCGAGTTGCCGCCCGAACTGGGAACCGTTCCGCTTCCCTCGAGCGCAAAACCTCCCAGTTCAAGGAACTTGAACTCATACCACGGGCCTCCCACCAGGACCGGACCTGCAGACGCCGAAGCGGCGAGCGCCAGCAGAAGACCGCAGATCACCAGGGTTTTTGAAATACGCATGTCGTTACCTCCTCAGAACTGAATCATCAAAACGGGTGCAGGTTTGAGTTTACGTAGGATCTGAGTGATTTGGACGGAGGTGGACTCCTTTTCGTAGAACTGCAAGTTGTTGTCTGAAAACAGTTTGCGGTTTGGTGAAAGGAGTCCAACGATGATTGTATCGGAACTGATCC
>DATIKY010000295.1:0-4828 GCA_035476995.1 Sedimentisphaerales bacterium
ATACAAGAGCTCCGGAGAAAAAAAGGAGGTTCGCCAAGGCGAACTCCCCTTGACATGCCTTCTCATAGAAGCTCCGGAGAAAAAAAGGAGGTTCGCCAAGGCGAACTCCCCTTGACATGCCTTCTCATAGAAGACACAGAGCGCGCGGAGTCTTAACCTCTCTATTCTACTACATCTGCCGGATTTCTCGGTGAACTCTGTGCCTCCGTGGTGAACCACTCCGGCCCAAACGCCTATACGCTCCCACGCTTCCACGCGGCGTACCGCCGCAAACCATAGGTATTTCTACGTATTTTTCACTCCGGCCGGGACTCTTCACGCCTCCCGCACAACGCAGTGCGCAAGACGCGATTCATCCGCAGATTCATGCCGATGGACGCAGATAAGTCCTTGCAGGACAGGTAGATGCGTATATGCGTGAAAGCGTGGAAGCGATAGAAAGGAGTCCCCGGCCAAGCCGATCCACGCCCCCGCAGACGTTTCCACGCAGCCTCCCGGCGCTTCGGGTCACGAGGCACGAGTCACGGGCCACGAAAAAAGTCACCTCACGGGGACTTTTTTCTTGTTCCCGCCGCCCCATTCCGACATAATCCCATGGCTTTCTTTGATGAGCACCCCTGATGAAGCTGTGACGAATTGGTTTGAGGCTGGAGATTTCGGGATGGCGAGCGATTCCGTGGCCATGGGATTGCGAGAACCGGGAGCAAGGACAGGCAGGGAGAACGAGACAACGGAGACAAGCTGGTACTGTCCCCATTTACTCCCCTGACCTGAGCGAAGAACGATGTCATCACGACATCACTATCCTGACCCGGACGTACCATCGCGAGGCGATCCTGCGGGAGGACGAATAAGATGACGCTGATACTACGTTGGACCACGGCACTGATCTGGGTACCGTTATTCAGCGCGCTTCCAGTCTGCGGTACCACCTCGGCAAAGGATATCACCGTAGTCTTTCGCTACGATGACCCCTCGGCCAGGTCAAACATCGATATCGAGCGACAGTTGATCGACGAGTTTCGCCGGCATGGCATGAGTTGTACATTTGCCGTGGTGCCGTATGTCTGCGACGGTGATGTTCACGATCCGTCACCTCAGCAGTATTTGCCACTGCCCGGAGAGAAAGCTATGCTGTTCGCCAGCGCCGTGCAAGAGGGGGTCCTGGAGATTGCTCTGCATGGGTACTCCCACCAAACGAACGAAATGCACCCAGAGAAATACTCTGAGTTTGCCGGTCTTGACTATGGCGAGCAAGTTGTCAGAATCGAGAGAGGCAGAGAATTCCTGGAGACACAGCTTGGATGGCCTGTGTTGACATTCGTGCCGCCGTGGAACACCCACGATACGAATACACTAAGAGCCGTTGAACGCGCCGGGTTTCGGTGTGTTTCATCCGACATGTATGGTACCCCAAGCAGTTCCGCGGCTCTTCGATTTGTTCCGGCCACCTGTGAATTGGGCCAGGTCAAAGAGGGGGTGAGGCTAGCTCGCCAGATAGAGGACCCAGCCCCTCTGATTGTCGTCCTGTTCCATGAATACGACTTCATCGAATCCGGCAGTCCGCGCGCTTCGGCCACACTCAGGCAGCTTGCGGAGACCCTGAGATGGCTGTCCACTCAGAATGATGTGGCTGTTCGTCTCATGCAAGAGGTGCCGTCCGCCGATGCTGTTCGGTATACGAAGAACCATTGGCTGCGAAGGGTTGACCAGGTTCTACCCCTTCGACTGCGCGCGACTTCTTACCGCCCTGTCTATCTGTCTGCCGAAGGTCTGCAGGACGCGACGCGGAGGACTGTAACAACCGCCGCGTTGTTCTACACAGGTCTCGTATTGCTGGTTGCCGCCACGAGTTACCTGGTTGGTGGCGGCTTCCTGGCCAGAATCTCACCTTGGGCCGCGAGCGTTGTTGTGGCGTCGGAGTGGCTGCTGCTGATTGGCGGTTCCATCTGGACGCTTGGCGACGGGCAATTCGGCGCCAGAGGAGTCGCTTCCATAGCGACAGCGCTGGGATGGTGTGTCGGCAACTCCGTTGCCGCCGTGCTCAGACATCGATGCGACCGAGGCAAAACCCGGGAGACGGGGCCAGCCCTGAATGGCACTTCCATACGGGAAAGAGCGGGATCAAGTCTTGACTATTGACCATTTGTTTCTTGAATATCCGACACCGAGTGTACTCGGGACGAGAATCGCGGTCTTCCTGGCGTTCTGGGCGGCCTGGCGTGAAAGGGGCTTCGTTGGGGGCCAGGGACCTGGCTCGGGGTTTTCGCTTGACGGGGGCGGGGCGGGCCGTAGATTGGCGGAATAGGGACGCCCGGTCGGGCGTCTATCTGTGGTGACGGAGCCGGGGATGGCCTGGCCGCCTGATTAGGAAGGAGAAGACCATGTCGATGAACCGTCGGACGTTTCTGGGCAGTTCCCTCGCGGCCACAGCGGCTTTGGGCTTTCCGCATGTCGTCGGTGCCCAGCAGAACAAGACCTATCGTACCGCCCTGATCGGCGCCGGGTGGTGGGGCACGAACATTCTGCGCGAGGCCGCGGCGTCCGGGCGGTGCAAGGTCGCAGCGCTCGTGGACGTGGACAAGCGGCAGCTCGCCAAGTGCGCCGAGGAGGTCGCGAAATGGACGAGCGATGTGCCCAGGCCGTATGAAGACTATCGCGAGATGCTGGAGAAGGAGAAGCCCGACATCGCGATCGTCGCGACGCCGGACCATTGGCATGCGCTGCCGACGATCGCGGCGGTGAGGGCCGGGGCCCACGTGTACGTGGAGAAGCCCATCGGGCACACGATCATGGAGGGTCGGGCGATGGTCAACGCGGCCCGGGCGGCCGGGCGGGTCGTGCAGGTGGGGACGCACCGGCGGGTCTCGCCGCACAACGTGTCAGGCAGGAAATTCCTGTGCGAGGGCAACGCGGGCAAGATCGGGACGGTGCGGTGCTTCGTGCTCTACGGCGGCGACGGACCGGAACAGCCGAGGAAGAACGTCGAGCCGCCGAAGGAGTTGAACTGGGATCTGTGGTGCGGGCCCGCCCCGCTGCGGCCGTTCAACGGCGGTGCGCATCCGCGAGGCTTCCGCAGCTACCTGGACTTCGCCAACGGAACCCTGGCCGACTGGGGGATTCACTGGTTGGACCAGGTGCTCTGGACGATGGACGTCAAGTGGCCCAGGAGCGTGCACTCGACCGGCGGGCGGCCGATCAAGGGCGAGCCGGTCCTCACTGCGGAGCACCAGACGACCGACGCGCCCGACCACCAGGTGGCGACGTACGCGTTCGACGGCCTGACGGTGACCTGGGAGCACCGCCAGTTTGCGGGCAATCCCGCGGAAAAGACCGAGAACGTGGGCTGTTTCTTCTACGGCACCCAAGGCACATTCCACATGGGTTGGAATCAGGGCTGGACGTTCTACCCGACGGGCCGGGGCCGGCAGGAGCTCCACGAGGCCCCCAAGTTGAACCAGCCGGACAGTCAGAACATCAAGGAACTGTGGGCGGACTTCCTGGAAGCGATCGAGACGGGCCGCCGGCCGGTCTGCGACATCGAGGAGGTGCACTACTCGACGAACCTGAGCCTGCTGGGGATGCTCAGCTACAAGCTCGGACGCAGCGTGCAGTGGGACGGCCAGAAGGAAGTGTGCGTGGGCGACGCGGAGGCGAACAGACTCCTGCGGCGTCAGTACCGAACGCCCTGGGTGTATCCCGAAGGATGATCGGAGGGATTGACCCAAGGAACTCCGCGCGTCGTGCTGGAATCGCGCGGACTCGTCACGAGGTGATCGCGACGGGTCGCTACCACCCCATTCGCGAAAAGAGCGCAGGAATGGTGCGGAGGAGGATATTGAGGTTCAGAAGCAGGCACCGCTTCTGAATGTAGAGGCAGTCGTACTTGACCTTGTGGGCGGGCTTGAGATCGTAGAGGCCGCGGATCTGGGCCAGGCCCGTGAGACCGGGCTTGACCGCCAGGCGAACGCCCTGCAGCGCCTCGTGCCGTTCCACGAAGAAGGGCCTCTCCGGCCGGGGGCCGACCAGGCTCATATCGCCCCGCAGGACATTGTAGAGCTGAGGCAGTTCATCGAATCGCATCTTGCGGAGGATCCGCCCGATCGGCGTGACGCGGCTGTCGTCGCGCGACGCCCAGACCGGGCCCACATGCTTCTCCGCCTCGTTGATCATCGTGCGGAACTTGTACAGGGTGAACGGCCTGCCTCGCAGCCCGACTCGCTCCTGCCGGAAGAAGACCGGCTTGCCCGCGGTGATGCGGATCAGAATCGCCGTCGGCAGAATCACAGGCGACGCCAGCACCAACCCCGCCAGCGAGCCCACCACATCGAGGCCCCGAATCAACCGCTCGGTCGTCGGAGAAACCTGCGTCGCCGGAATGGCGGCGGCCCAAGCCCGGTAAACCATCGAGGACACGGGATACAACCCGGATTGGGATCGCAGGTCCGATAAGCGACTCTGCGATGCCCTCCGATCGACCGCCACGGTGGTTGTCATCCGTCCCACATCCGTCTGACGAACAGTCGCTCTATCGCCCATGTCTATGTCCCACTCCTTTGCACATTCACATCGTGCCCAGCAGAGCGCCCAAGCCCGATCCCCGGCCATCCTTCCAACCTCGACCGATTGAGGGGCGATTATAGGCGAAGGGCCCTACGGCTGAAAACAAAAAACGGTCCATTCTATTACTGGACAGTGCCATGTTCTGGCCTGTCTTCGTGGCGGGATAGTCAACCCGTTTCCCGTTCCATTCTCGTCTGACACAGTTGGGTTGACAGTTCAATCCAACGATCTACCAGGGTACGGAGGCGACCGTAGTTCTTCACCT
>DATIKY010000296.1:0-2185 GCA_035476995.1 Sedimentisphaerales bacterium
GAAAGTACTGCTCAACCGCCTGGGTGTGGATCTGCCCCAGCGGCTGCGTCGAATTGAGCAGGTCATACAAATGTAGTGAAGACTTTTGCCAACAAAGGCCCTTGGCGCTGTCATAAACGGCCTTTTGCCCCGCCAACAGCGTAACTTGGGCTAGTTCCTTCGCGGATCATGTTATCCCTTCGCGTTGCTCAGGACAGGCGTTACACGCCCCTGCGCGATGTATGGTCCCGCAAGCGAACGCCTCGTTCGCGTTCAAGCCGGAGGCCGCAATGCGATAAACTCACCCTGCACGACCGCTTCAGGCGTGTCGTTCCGGCGGTTTCGATGATCCCCGAAATCCGCTGAAGGACCTTTTCTTTTCCCGGACAGCCGCTAACCCTTTCCTGGCAAGGGTTTATGATACATACAATATTATATGTTCTGTGTATATTTTTCTTGACCGCGAAGTATGGTCTATATACCATATATTTAGTGAACAGCACGCGGATTCCGGAGACAACGTCAGACAAAAAAGGGGAAAGTCATGAAACGACAGAGACCCGAGAGCAGGCCAAATCCAATCGCCCGCCATCGCACGCCGCGAGTGCCGCCGCCGGAGAGCGAGGTGTGGCCCGAACAGTACAGGGGCCCGCGGTGGAAGCCGATCTACGCGATCTTGTTCGAGGGCAAGTGCGTGCTCTGCTCGCACTCCTGCCCCCTGCCCAGGTCGCGGCAACTGGAGGACAACTGGCGGCGTCTGACCCCTCGCCTGCACTGCACCCACCACCCGTCCCATCCCGGCGAACTCCGCGAGGTCCTGCTCACCGACACGTGCCGGAACTTCAAGCCCAAGAGGTGGAGACGATCCCGGACGAAACGGGCCAGAGCTCCCCGCCAACCGACGGTCTCGAAGTCCGTCGGCGAGACCAAGCCCATCCCGCTGGGCAACGGCCTGTTCGCCACGGTCGACGCCGCCGACTATCCCGAACTGAGCAAGGTCCGCTGGTACGCCAACCGTCACGGCTGTACGATCTACGCGTGTCGTTACCATGGCGGCAGTGAGCTGTACATGCATCGTGTCATCGCGCAGCCGCGCAGGGACCAGATCGTGCACCACCGCGACCACGACGGCCTGAACAACTGCCGGGATAATTTTCTCGTCTGCACACGGCGGCAACATCAGGCCTGCCGAGGCCCGCTGGAAGATCGGCGATTCGTCGGCGTCTACCGGTTCAACAACCGATGGCAGGCGAGCATTCGATACCACGGCAGAAGGTACTACCTGGGAACCTTCGACGACGAGATCGAGGCGGCCAAGGCCCGCGACCGCAAGGCCTACGAACTCGCCGGCGAGATGGCCTACCTCAACTTCCCCGAGGACTTGCCCATGCTGCGTCGATCATGCCGTAAGAAGCGCACACGGGGACACAAACCAGCGAAGAGAAGTCGATCCTGACCTTTGTCGCCAGGTGGTTCGCTGACTCCTTAGCCAATCGAGGATAATAAATCCTCAGGAGGTTGCCGATCTGGTGGCCCGACGGTATGATGGACGCGTTGGCGGCTCCAAGTATTGGTTGGTGAGGGTTTTATGGCGGAGAAAAAAGAGGCAACGGCCAGGATCAAGATCAATAGGCTGCTTGAGTCGGCAGGATGGCGTTTCTTTGCGGAAGGCAATGCTCCGGCCAATATTCAGCTTGAACCGAGTGTCACGATCAAGTCGCGGGACCTCGACGCCCTCGGCGACGATTTCGAGAAGGTGGAGAAAGGGTTCATCGACTTCCTGCTTCTGAACGAGAAGGGCTTCCCGTTCATCGTGCTTGAGGCCAAGGCCGAAGACAAGGAACCCTTGTTGGGAAGGAACAGGCTCGGAAGTACGCGCGCTCCCAGAACTGCCGCTCCATCATTCTCTCGAACGGCAATCTGCACTATTTCGGGGATCTCGAACGAGGCAACCCCTACATCATCACGTCGTTCCCATAGACCTGCGGCGGCGCCTTATCCACAAACCGCGGCTCATGCCGCGTCGCCAGGATGGTTTGCTGTTCCAGGTCAGACAAGGCCTGCTCAGGGCGTTTGCGGGTCGTGACCGGGGCCGGGGGGGCTTGGGGCTCCGTTGACGGTAGAACGACGCCCGGGGGACCTTTAGGGCCTCGCACAGGGGCAAGACGCCGAGGTCCTGACGATGCTGTTCGATCAGGCTCACGAG
>DATIKY010000297.1:0-18461 GCA_035476995.1 Sedimentisphaerales bacterium
TTGTCCTTTCTGCTGAGACCCGCGTGATCAACACGGCCTCCAACGCCGTCAATGACCACCCATTCTCACAGAAAGCTTCTGGGAGTGCCGCACTTTTACTCCGCCCCGCCACCCGCCGCACTTTTGCTCCGCCCTTCACACCGCCGGCAACGACCCCATCGATCAGATCAAGTTCATGGCCGACGAAGGCTTCTCCGCCATGTTCGACAACGGCCTGCCCGGCAAACCGCCGGAACTGCAGGAGCAGATCGTCAACACGACGAAGAACGCGGTCGAGGTCGCCAAGCGGACCAACTGCAAGTGGGCCCTGATCGCCCCCGGCTGCATCAGCCAGCGGATGGAGATCGACTACCAGACAGCCAACCTGATCGACAACGTGCGACGCTGCGTCGAGATCGCCGAGCCCGCGGGCGTCGTCATCGTGCTGGAGCCGCTGAACTGGTGGGCCAACCACCCGGGCCTCTTCCTCCAGAAGATCCCGCAGGCCTACCTGGTCTGCCGCGCCGTCAACAGCCCCTCGTGCAAGATCGTCAACGATCTGTACCATCAGCAGATCACCGAGGGCAATCTGATCCCGAACATCGACAAGGCCTGGACCGAAATCGGCGCCTTCCACCTGGGCGACAACCCCGGCCGCAACGAGCCCGGCACCGGCGAGATCAACTACAAGAACATCTTCCGGCACCTCTATCGCAAGGGCTATCAGGGCGTGCTGTGCATGGAGCACGGCAAGAGCAAACGGGGCAAAGAAGGCGAGCGAGCCATGATCGACGCCTACCGAGCCTGCGACAGCTTCGAAGTGTAACCAAGCCTGTCGCCCCGAAGTCTGTCTCGCTCCGGAATAAAAAGAAGAAGTCGCGTCCCGCAAGAGACGCGACTTCTTTTGTTTTGTGCTGTGAGCAGCTCTCTTTGGAGCGAAGCGATCAATCGAGCGGAACGATTTCCGTATACTCGACGAACGCACGGGCGGAGGCCTCGTGCGGCTCGATCTTACCGACGAGGCCCACTTTGCGGCCGACGAGCTTTTCGCTTTCTGCGATCGCCTTGGCGCCCACCGGCGTCACATAGGCGATCGTCTTGCCTGCATCGTCGATCAGACGATATCGCTTGATCGGCCCGCCATCGTAGACGCTCGACGTCTCCAGCTTGCCCATGACCGCGAACTTGCTGTAATCAGGGATCTGCGCCAGACTGGCCACGCGGGCTTCCTCGATTTTCGAGACGGTCTTCGACAACTCCTTCTTCTGCAATTCGAGTTCCTTGGCGGACCTGTCGGCCATTTCGAACCGCTCGACACTCTTGAGCGTGTACTCCGCGTAACGGGCCGCCCGGCCGGAGTCCTTCTTTGCGGCCAGTTCCGTCAGCTTGGCCTTGATGGCGGTGTAGTCCCGCTCGGCAGCCGACTTGGCCTGGATGGCCTTGATCTGCTCGGCCAGAGCGTAGTAAAGCTCCAGATCGGTCTTCGGAACGTTCGCGTCCTGCGTCGCGGCGGGCTTGTCGCCAGGCTTCACCGCCGCGGCCACAGAGTTCGCATCGGCGGGCTTGACCACCCCCGTACGGTCCGTCGGCTGGAGGAATTGCGTGCTCACCCACAGATACGCCCCCTGCGGCGGAGCGATCTTGTAGTAGTCGTCTTTCTCTTCCCCGAGCAGCTTGACCTCCTGGCCGCGATTGAGAACCACCTGCTTGCTGGTCGAGTGCATCGGCAGCACGAAGTCCGAGCCGGCGTAGACGCCGACGTTGTCCCCGGTGATCATGCCCATCGTCGGGTTGTCCAGGTTGATGCTCACATACTGCATCGATACCCAGGAGAAACACCCGACCGGCGGAATGATGCAGGACCAACCGCTCTGCACGCTGATGACCTGGACGCGGTCGCCCGCGTAGAGCTTGCCGCACTGATAGAAGTTGGTGCCGGGACCGGAACGGATGAACACGTCGTTTCCGGTCGCTTCGGCCACATAGGGCTCCATGGCCGGCTTGACCACAGCGGGGTCGGCGCCCGCGAGCGAGGTTTGTGCCATCGTCCCCGGCTGCCCCTGCTGGGCCCAACCGGGAGCGGTCACCGCCAACGCCGCGACAGCCAGTAAAACAAGCCTCCCGGCGGCAGACAACCTTGTCCTTGCCGAACGCACAGGAAGATTCACGCGAGCCTGCATCCTTGTTACCTCCCTAAAACATATCCACAGATGCCTTGGAATGCCCGCTAGGCAGGGCGATCCTTCGAGTGTCCAAACTACGATTCAGCCAGGGATTTGTCAAGGATCAAGTGCTTCGGCAGGTCAGATAATCCGCAAATAATCGCCCTGGTCGCCCAGTCTCGCCAGTTCGTCCCGACACATTTTCAACTGGCCAGGGTCGGAGAGACGGTCGGCAGCCTTGCGCAGATGCTCAATCGCCCGCGGCGGGTCGTTCAGATACCGGGCATAGAGAATGCCCAGCATCAGTTCCACCTGCTCGGCGTGGTCGCTGTCGCGATAGTACTCCAGGAACTGCTCGTATGCGCGGGCCGCCTCGGCGGGCCGGCGGGCCCCGGCCAACTGGTTGGCGATGTCCAGCAGCAATTGGCGAGGCAGCACCTGTTCGGGTCCCAGACGCGGCAAATCGAGGTACAGATCGGCTGCCGCGGCGATGTTTCGCTGGGCAACGTATTCGCTCATCTGGCGGCGGATCTGATCGATCCTCGCCAGCCTCTGCTGCTCGGCCGGCGACGCCACCTCCTGCGCATCCACGCGCTTTCGTCCTGCGGTCCCCGTGAACGGATCGTACCCTTCCGCCACCGCGCCCTGATATTCGCGCCGGCGATTCCACCGCTTGATCATCGCCCATAGATCGAACTGGCTGGTGCCGACGAGCCGGGTCGCCAGAAGCCCCAGAGTGACGAGAATGCCGAACGCGTAGCCCGCCAGGTGCGCGTCGTAGGCCACGCTGTTTGACAGGCGGGCGATCACATTGTCGATGATGATCAGCTTGAAGCCGATGAAATACAGGGCCGGGACTTCAACCGTTCCGATGAAAAAGAACCAGTACAACACCGTGATCAGGGTCTGCGGATATAGGACTAGGTACGCCCCCGTGACCGCAGCCACCGCCCCGCTGGCGCCCAGCGTGGGGCTGAAGGAGTCCAGATTCACCACCGTGTGGCCGAGGCCGCTGACGATCGCCCCTGCCAGGTAGAAAACGACATACCACAGATTGCCCATCTTATCATTGATATTGTTTCCGAATAGATACAGGAAGAACATGTTGCCGAGAATGTGCTCCCAGCCGCCATGCAGGAAGGCGTAGGTCAGAAACTGGTGGGCCTGCCAAGCGGCAGGCAAAAGCATCCAGTGGGCCGCCCATTCGCGAATCGGCAAGATAATCGACTCGCCGGCAATGAAGTAGCGATACGGCCCGCCGTAGGAGAGAAGGAATAGAACGACATTGATCGCGATCAGAGCGTAGTTCGCATAGGGGGTCCGCCGCGGCCCGATATTCGTCCGGATGGGTAGGAACATTCGTCAACAGTTTCCAATAGGTCCGATTCTGCGTCGTTTCAACGCGGCCCATTGTAGCGGTGGCGACCGGTCCGAACAATACGGAAAAAGGACGGCCTCGGCCAGGCCGTCCCTACTCATGGGAATGAGTTGCTCAGGAGGACAGAAGTACCCAAGTTCTGCAAGTCGCGTGCGGCGTCGTTTCTCCCCAGCGGAAATCGTCACCCACCGGCCGATCCGCACGACCGCCTCCACGGAATCCCCTCACGTAAAGTATGGACCGCAAATGACGCCGGGCCAAATGACGCTTCAAGAAAACCCTTCCGTCCGACAGAATTTCCTGGTATTCAATGCACCATGGATACGGAGAACAGAAAACAACGCGTCGAAACCGTTCGAACACAGCTTCGCAGCCTGAACCTCGATGGGCTGATTCTCACCAAGCCCGAGAATGTCACCTACCTGACCGGCTTTGCAGGCGAGGACAGTTGGGCCATCGTGACACGGACCGCGCTGTATCTGCTCACCGACAGTCGGTACACCGAACAGGCCGAGAAGGAATGCGTCGATACCAGGATCGTTCAACGCCCCGGCGCCGAGCCCATCGCCCAGGCGGGCGGCAAGCTCCTCGGTACGCTCAAGGCGGTCAGGACCCTCGGGGTGGAGAAATCCATCTCCGTTGGGATGTACGAGGTCCTCAAGAAGAACGCGCGCATCCCGCTCAAACCCGTCGAAGGGATCGTCGAGGAGCCGCGAGAGATCAAGGACAAGAGCGAGGCTTCCGCCATCCGCACCGCCGCCTCCATCGCAGCCAAGGCCTTCGGCGAGATCCTCCAGCAGATCGTGCCGGGCATCACGGAGAACGAACTGGCCGGCGCGCTCGACCTGGAGATGCGCAAGCTCGGCGCCAAGAACAGCTTCGAGACCATCGTCGCCTTCGGCGCCAACGGCTCCCGGCCCCATCACCACCCCACGCAGAGAAAACTCAAAGCCAGGGACGCGATCCTGATCGATTTCGGGGCTCGGTATCAAGGTTATTGCAGCGACATCACCCGCTCCTTCGCGTTCGGCACACCCACCTCGGACTACCGGGCGGCATACATGGTCGTGCAGCAGGCCCAGGCCGCCGCGATCGCAGTGGCCAAAGCCGGCGTCGATCTCGTGGAGGTCGATGCCGCCGCCAGAGCGGTCATTCGCGAAAGCGGCCTGCCGGTCTACGGCCACGGCACAGGGCATGGAATCGGCCTGGAGATCCACGAGAACCCGTTCCTCAAGGAAACCGCCCAGGGCAACCTGAAGGCCGGCCAGATCCTCACCATCGAGCCCGGAATCTACATCCCCGGCAAGCTCGGCATCCGCCTTGAGGACGACATCCTCATCACCGAGACCGGCTGCAAGATCGTCACAAGCGAATGCCCGCATGTGCCGATTCTGCAGCGGTGATTCGAGGGCGAAGTCCTATTGGTCCTATCCGTCCCATTCGTCCTATAGGACTGATAGGACCTATAGGACGAATAGGACATCGCATGTCTTGTCGCTTCTATCGAGGTAGTCCCTTGACTTGGACCGGCTTCTGGCCGTCGGGCTTGGGGACGAAGAAGTCCTCTCTCGTCAGGTTGTATTTCCTGGCCATCCGTCGGCTGTAAGCGAGATCGCCGAGGTCCTTGTCGCCGTTGTTGGTGCCGAAGGCGAACTTCGCTCCCGCCTCCTTGGCCTTCTGAATGAACCTCTCGCCGGGCAGCTTGTACCGCGAATTGATCTCGATGGCGACGCCGTTTTTCACCGCGGCCTGGATCACGCGGTCCATTCGTTCCTCGGTCCAAAGCGTGTCGTATTCGGCAGCGATCACGTCCGGCAGGAACGTCGGATTCACGTGAATGTCGATGGGCTCCCTGGTCAGGATGCCGACGGTCCGCTCGACCAGTATGTCCATGAACGCCTGCTTGTCGCCAATCTCGACCTCGCTCGGAATCCACAGCCGCATCCGCTTGCCTTGGTCGTTCGTCCAGGTCATCGAATCGGTGAACGCATAATCGAACTTGGCGATCGTCGCAGGCGAGAACATCGTCACCCACTCGCGTCCCTCGGCCTGCATCGCCCGGTGCACGGGCTTGCCATCAAGTTTCGCCAGAAATGGATCGAGGGCTGCGTCGTTCGTGGTTGGAAAGCCCACGCCGCAGTTCTCCGCGATGCCGAACTTCATCCGACGCTGCTCGGCCATCCGGATCGCCTCGTCGAGCGTCAGTCCGCCCTTGAGGTGAACGTGGCAATCGGTCAGGATCGGCAACGGCTTGACGCGAATGTTCCTGTAGTGGACCGTGCTTCGCGGATCGTGCCCCTGCAGAGCGAATGTCCCGCGATCCAGCACGCGGCCTCGCATATCCGACGGCGGATTCGCCGGCACGGGCTCGACCCAGTCCAGGACCTCCTTGCCGTCGATGCTCACATTCACGTGCTTGCCCCAGACGGTGACATGCAGCGTGAACCACTGGTCGTCCTTGGCGAGCTGTTCCTCGATGTCCTTCATCCGGTAGAGGCTGGCGGTCTTGCGGGCGTCGGAGCGGAAGCTATTGTTGACCTGGACCTCGAATCCCTTGTCGGGCCAGTTGTCCTTCTGCCATCGAGTGTGAAAATAGACGCCGCCGTTGGAGCCGCGTTCGGTCTTGACGTCGACCTTCAGTTCGAAATCGCGGAAGTCGGCCTTCTCCACCGGTCCGACGTAGAACAGGTGGCACCGCGGTCCCCTGGCCACGATCGCACCGTCACGAATCGAGAAGGTGCCGGGACTCTCCTCGGCGGTCTTCCATCCGTCGAGGCTCTTGCCGTCGAAGAGACTGATCCATCCCCGCTCCAAGTCCTGCGCACCGGCCGCCATCGCCAGACCCGACACAATCCATCCCACGCAAGCCAGCAGCGTTCTTCTCCGCGTCATCGCACGATCTCCTTCCATCTTGAGCGAAACAAAGGGGCCGCCATGCGGCCGATGCCGGAGAATATCAAACCACATGCAGACCGGGATGGCAAGCGCGGGCCGTCTAACCGCTGGCGCGCATCCGCTTCATCACTCTCAAGGCGGTGAGCGTCACCCACTTGCTCGGCCTGCCTCGCTTCTCGATGTCGACCTGGAGCCGACCGAAGTAGTCATCTTCGAGAAGCCAGTATCCTTGCGGCCGGCGCTTGGCTTCGACTACTTCAACCGCCTCGGCCATCCGCTTATCTCGGCAACCCAGGCACGTCAGAATCTCCAGGATTTCGAGGATGTCCGAGTCCCACAGCCAGGGAAACCCGAGCTTGAGCCATTGCGGCCTGGAGACTTGGCTCAAGTCGTGGCTTCGCTTGTGGATGTGATGCGAGAGGAGGTACTCCACTCCGTCTTCGATGGTCTCTTTCACCGCCTTGGTCCGGCGGTTTGCCGGTATTTCGGCCAGGGCCTTGATCGCTTTGACCACCCCCATGTGACAGGTGTGCCTGCCCCAGCAGGGTTTGCGCGTGCTGAAGGGCCATCCCTTGGGGGCTCGCGGCGCGCCGTCGTCGAACCGCTGGTACTTCGTGATCCACTCGACCCCCTGCTTCCATCGAGGATCGCCCGCGTATCCGAAGCGGGCCAGGGCCCAGACCATGTTGCCCGTCAGACAGGGCAGCACTCGGTCGTGCTCGCCGCCGGCGTCGTGGCTGCCGCGGTAGGCAAACCCGCCGCTGGCGCGGTCTTGGGACCAGTCGAGCAGAAACTCGCATGCGTTGTGGATGCGCGGATCGTCGCCATCGGCGTGAAGTTCAGCAAGGAGAATCAGCGTCCAGACCGTCCCTCGATAGATCTTGCCACAGTAGAATTCCTCCGGTCTCTCCCAGTAGGCGCCGCCTCGCTGCTTTGCCAGGATCTTGGGCACGGGACCCGTTTCCATAATCGCCCTGCGGGCCCGGCGCACCGGGGAGTCCTTCTTCGACCGGCCCAGCAACTCGACGAGTGTCAGATAACGGATGGAGGGATCGCCAGGTTCGAGGAGCCAGGCGAGGACGTCGTCGCCAATCGCTGTTTTGGATGCGCCCATAGTATCCCAGGAAAACGAATGTGAATCGCCGTCAAATTACAGCAGGGGGATGCTGTGGGTCAAAGGGAAATCGACCGGCGAAATGTGCGCATGAAAAAAGGAGACCAGGCGACGACAGAATAACGTGTTGTAGGCCGGTCTCCTAGTTGCGGTGTGCCAGAAATGCACGATACCGCGGGTAGTGCGTTCGAGACCCACTGATCTCCGTCTGCACCCGCAACACTTATATCATACGACACGACGGGCCCCCGGTCAAATGGATTTGCGCAGGATCGGGCCGAAATCGTTCAGATTCTCATCGGCTTTCTCAATCGGCGCATGCCAGCCCGATAACGACCGCGGGCTCAGGACCCGACGCCCGCCGCGCACTCCGGCGTGGGCGATTGCTGAATGCTCGGATCGGCCAGCAGGCCCCTCATGCACATGTCGTCGCCGAAGGTCCTGATCTGGACGTGGTCCAGCCCGATGCCCTGCATCAGGTCCGCCATCGGCTCGCCGATGAACGCGGTCCCGTCGGCGCCGAGGATCTTCGGTGCGATGTAGACACAGATTTCGTCGGCCAGGCCCTCGCGGAGGAACGACGCCAGGACGCGCGGACCCCCCTCGACGAGCACCTGCTGAACGCCGCGAGAACTCAGTTGATCGAGCAGACCGTGGAGGTCCGTGGTCTCGCCGGAGTTCTCGCAGACGAGGACCTCCGCCCCTCTCTTGCGAATCCGCTCGACGTGTTTGGCGTTGCCGTCGGCGGCCGCTTTTCGCGTGACGATCAGGACGGGACTGGTCCTGGTCGTCCGCAGGAGCCGGGACTTCAGCGGAATGCGCAGCGAATCATCCAGGACAATGCGAGTCGGCTTCTTGCCCTTGCTCGGACGGGGCGTCAGCATGGGATCGTCCGCGAGCACCGTGTTGATCCCCACGAGCACCGCCCCCGACCGGCGACGCAGCCGGTGGGCGTCGGCCCGACTCAGCTCGTTCGTGATCCATCGCCGCTCGGCCGACTGATCCGCATAGGCCAGCTTGCCGTCGATGCTCTGGGCCCATTTGAGCACGACCCAGCACTTTCCGGTCGAGGCGTACTTGAAGAAAGGGGCATTGAGCAGCCGAGCCTCTTGCTCGCACAGACCGACTTCGACCTCAATCCCCGCCTGGCGCAGTTGGTCCAGTCCCTTGCCGGATGCATGCGCCGATGGGTCCCCCACCGCGACCACGACCCGCGCGATCCTCGCGTCGAAGATCGCCTGCGTGCAGGGCCCGGTCTTGCCCACGTGGCAGCAGGGTTCGAGCGTGACGTACATCGTGGCGCCGTCCGGGCGAACGCCCAGCGTCGCGCAGTCCGCGATCGCATTGACCTCCGCATGCGGCCCGCCGAACTTCTTGTGGTAGCCCTTGCCGATCACCTGTCCGGCCTTGACGATCACGCAGCCCACCGCCGGGTTCGGCTCCACGGACCCCAGGCCCTTCTCCGCCAGCTTCAGGGCCGACCGCATGAATTTCTCGTCCTGTGCGTTCACGTCATACGTCCTTTCCTGCCAGCAATTTCTTGAACTGCTCTTCGTCGAGCACTTTCACGCCGAGCCCCTGGGCTTTTTGCAGCTTGCTCCCGGGGTCCTCGCCCGCTACTACAAAGTCGGTCTTCTTGCTCACGCTGCTTGAGACCTTTCCGCCGGCTTCGCGGACAGCCTGCTCGGCCTGCTGGCGGGAGAGTGTCTTCAATGTGCCGGTAATAACGACCGTCTTGCCGCTGAGAGACGACTGGGAAGGTGCGGGACCGGACTGCAAGAGCATGTTGACCCCAGCGACCATGAGACGATGGATCCGCTCCCGTTTGTCCGGACGTGAAAGATCCTCCACAATCGCCCTGGCCATGACTTCCCCGACGCCTGGGATTTTCGGAGTCACTTTCTTCTTGCCGGGCTCGCGATCGAGAAATTCGTCCAGACTCGCCTCAAGCAGCTTGTCCATCGAACGAAAGTGTCGAGCCAGCAGCAGGGCCGTCTCCTCGCCCACATGCGGAATGGCCAGCGCATTGAGAAGGCGCGTCAGATCGCGCCCCTTGGATTCACCGATGGCTTCGATCAGGTTTGAGGCCGACGTCTCGCCCTGGCGGTCCAACGCCGCGACATCTTCGGCGCGGAGCGAATACAGATCCGCCAAGTCGCGAATCAGCCCGGCGTCAAGGAGTTGATCGACCACCTTCTCGCCGAGACCCTCGATATCCATGCCCCCGCGAGAAGCGTAGTGCACGATGGCTTCTCGCGTGACCGCAGGACAGGTCGGGTTTGCGCAACGCAGCGCGACCTCATTCTTCCGACGAACCGCCTCGCTGCCGCAAACAGGGCATTGCGTCGGCACCGGGAACGGCTCGGCCCCCTCCGGTCGGAATTCCTTCCTGACCTCGACCACCTGCGGAATGATCTCGCCGGCCTTCTCGATCAGGACCGTGTCGCCCGGCCGGACGTCCAGACGCTGCATCTCGTCGAAGTTGTGCAGGCTGGCGCGCTTGACGGTCGTCCCCGCCAGCAGCACGGGCTGCAAATTCGCCACGGGCGTCAGCGCGCCGGTCTTGCCCACCTGGACCGCGATGGATTCCACAACGGTCCGGGCCCGCTCGGCGGGGAACTTGTACGAGATGCACCAGCGAGGGGCCCGACCGGTAGCGCCCAGGATGTCCCGCTGATCGTACCGGTTGATTTTGATCACCATGCCGTCGATCTGATAGTCGAGCTTCGAACGCCGGTCCGCCCAACTGATGCAGATCTCGATCACCTCGGCGATGTCTCTGGCCTTCTGGACGTGCGGATTGATGGGCAGCCCCAGATCCTTGAGCCGCTGGAGCGCGTGCCAGTGATCATCCGCCAGCGGTTCGGAGATCTCGCCGATCGCGTAGGCGAAGAACGACAGATTCCGCGTGGCCGTGATGCGGGCGTCGAGCAGCTTCAGCGAGCCGGCCGCCGCGTTGCGGGGATTGGCGAAGGCGGGCTCCCCCGCCTCGGCCCGGATCTTGTTCAGCGCGGCGAACGACTTCGTGGGCATGTACACCTCGCCGCGAACCTCCAGCACGGCCGGAATCCGCGTGGCGAGGGCGTCCCGCCCTTGCGTGTCGCGGGCATCCTGCCCGCGGCTCGAGGGCGGGACGCCCTCGATACGGTAGGCATCCGCGTGCAAACGCAGCGGGATCGAGCGGATCGTCCGGATGTTGGTCGTGACGTCGTCGCCCACCTCGCCGTCGCCGCGCGTGGCACCGGTCGCCAGGACGCCTTGCTCATACCGCAGGCTCACCGCCAGGCCGTCGATCTTCAATTCCACCACGTAATCGTAATCGGCCTGGCCCAACTGCTTGCGGACCCGCTCGTCGAACGCCCTCAATTCGTCGGCGTTGTACGTGTTGTCCACGCTCAACATCGGGATGCTGTGGCGGATGGTGGCGAATTCCCCCAGCGGCCTTCCCGCGACGCGCTGCGTGGGCGAATCGGGCGTCACCAGCTCGGGGTGCCTGGCTTCCAGCGCCTTGAGCTCCGCGAACAACTCGTCGTACTGCTGGTCCGTGATCCGCGGCTCGTTGCGGACGTAGTAGAGGTGGTCGTGTTCGCGGATCTCCCGCCGGAGCCAGTCCATTCGCTTGATCGGTTCGTCCATCGTGTTGTCCCTGCGATCCCGCGGGCCCCGTCGATTCCACACGGTCGCTCAGACGTCACGACAGGCCCGCACCGTCCGGGATTATAACCTGCGGGAGCTTCCTTCTGCCATGGGGAAATGCGTAGCGACGACATCGCGCGCCAAATCGGGGAACGATGGATCTCGAGACCGGGTGCGCCTGGGTCTTGTGGGAATTCGACGCCGGGCGCTTCCCGGCCCGGCGTCTGAAGAAAAGGGATCACCCTCCTCCGGCGCCGGTCCCTCGAGACCTTGACCGGATACAGGCGTCCTTGCCGAATCTCCACCCTCGAGAGACAACTCGTCAACCCCGCCGCGATCGGATGCCAGGCCTTCGGCAGGATCGCTCGCGCCGCCGTTCACCATCCTCCGTTTGGGACCGATGCCTACCGGCCCCTCGGCGGCGCCGAGACGAACTGCCCCTTCGAGATCTGGTAGTCCAGGTCTCCCGTGCGGGTGCGAACCCGCACGAAATCGCCGTCGGCGGCGAAGATCGCCAGCGTCTCTTTCTTGTAGACGATCACGGCCGATCCCTGAAACCGAATCGCGTTGTGCAAACTCGTTCCCAATTCCATGATCTGCTCATCCCGGAACCCGACTCGCTGCATGATTCGAACGATGTCGTCGGGACTGAGCGTTGCGACCTGCGTGTTGTGCCTGGGAATCACCCGGAACGGCGACTGCGGTTCGGGCCTCTTGTCGGACCAGTCCACCGGCCTGAACCACCCGTTGCAGCCTGCGACGCCCAAAGCCAGCAGAACCAGCGCCAGCGGAAGACCCCGGGCGGCGAACCTTCGCAAGCTCTCGGCCCACGGCCGCTCCGACAGAGCGTTGGGGGACCGCTGCACGTCAGTACCTGTTCCCAATCTGGATCCACGATTGCCGATCACGGGTTTCCGCGCTCCTCATTTCAGGGTTCTTGCTACGGCTGCGGATTCAAGGCCTCGCGAAGGCCGGAGGTGAATTCCTCCCCTGCCGGCTGGGGCTGCGCACCGGGGCTTCCCGGACCGGCGGCGATCCCGGCCGGCGGCCGACTGGTCGTCACGCTGCCGATGTCCGGAATCAGGGTGGCCGTCACGAACACCGCGATCTCGCGAGTCTCCTTGTCGTTGCTGTTGTTGCGGAACGCCCGCCCGATGAACGGCAGGCTCCCCAACACAGGCACCTTCTGCTCGACCTGCGCCGTGCGATTCTCCGTCAAGCCGGCCACCGCGACGGTGCCGCCGTTCTGGACGGTGACGGAGTTCCTCGCCTGGCGGCGGGTCACGATCGGCAGATCGCTGTCGCGTCCCTTGGCGAGGCTCGAGCTGACCTCGACGGCCATCTCGAGCGTGATGTCGTTGCTGTCGCCGATCCGCGGCGTGATCGTCAGGATCGTGCCGGACTCGATCTTCTCCAGCTCGGACCGCGAATAGATCTGGCCCGCCATCTGATTGTCGCTCATCATGAACCACTCTTCCCGGATGGATCTCAGTTGGGCCTGCTTGCCGTCCTGGGCGATCAACTGCGGGTTGGTCACGATGTCCGCCTGGCTCATCGACTCCAGCAGGTTCAAGGTCGCCATCAAGGAATTCGTGAAGACCGAATCGGCCGAGTAGCCGATCTGGAGCCCCTTCGTCCATGTGTCGCCATCGCTGAACGCTCCGGCCGATACCGACGGCATCTGCCACTGAACGCCCATATTCAGCAGGTTGCCACGTTCCATGGCCACCACGCGGGCGTCCAACAGGACCTGCCGGCGAGGCATGTCCAACCTGCGGACGGTCTCCATAATCGTCCCTGCGATCGCCTTGGGCGCGGTGACCACCAGAATGTGTCCCTGATCGTTGGGATCGTTCGCGTTGGGGGTTTCCGCCTGAACATACTGCTGGTACTGCAGAGCCAGCATCTCCTTGACCTTCGTAGGCACCTGGTGATTCAGACGCAGATATCGCGTCTCGCTGAGCTCGAAGAACGCCGGACCGGTGGGGCTGCGGTCGCCGACGATGTAGTACGTGCCCATGTTCTTGTACACGTAGGGCGTCGCGGCCAGAATCATCGTCAACGCGTCTTCCAGCGGCAAATTCTTGAAGTTGGCCGAGGTGTTGCCGCTGACGTTCGGATCCGGGATGATCGGCACTTCCGCTTCGCTGGACAGGGCGTCCAAAGCCGTCAGAATATCGCTGCCGGCGAATGTGTTCGAGATCGGATAATAGACCAGGTACGTGCCGTCGGGCTGGACTTTGAACGTATATTCCTTCCTGGTCCCCTTGAGGACCTCCGCCAACGCCAGGTTGACGGGCATGCCCTGGAGGGTTCCGATGCCCTTGGCGATATCTTCGTCTCTGACGGTCAGATCCACCGCGATCTTGGTGCCCGACTGCCGCGAGATCTCCACGAGCGTGCTGAGCAGCTTGGGCCGTCCGGGGCCTTCGACAAACGGGCCGTCGCCGCCTGCGAGCGAATCGATCCCGGGCGTGTCGATCGGCATTCTGCCTTCGGCCATCGCCCTGAGACTGTTGTACCGACTGAGCACATCGCGAATCCTGGCCTGGGTGGCCACGGTCATCTCCTGATCCAGCAGGGTGTCGAGTTCCTGCTTCAGTTGCGCCGCCTTCTGGAGCAACACCGTGCGGGGCGTCTCAATCATATCCAGAGTCGTCGGAGCGCCGCCGGTCGGCGGGGTCGTCGGAGCGCCGCCGGTCGGCGGGGTCGTCGGAGCGCCGCCGGTCGGGGGAGTCGTCGGAGCGCCGCCGGTCGGGGGAGTCGTCGGAGCGCCACCGGTCGGGGGAGTGCCGCCAGTCGGCGGGGTCCTGCCGGTCGGCGGAGGCGTCGGCGCGCCGCCCTTGGGCGTGAGCCCTTCCATGTCCGTGACGACGTTCACGTAGTCGACCGTCCCCACGATGTCCAGATCCTCTTTGAAGAATTCGAGCGAACCGGTCCAGCCGTAGGGGACCTTGATCGCATACTTGCCGTTGACGTCCGTCATGGCGGTGTAGCCGCCCGGATTCGCGGTCACCTTCACGCCCTGAATGGCCTCCGTCCCGGCCTTGATCGTGTTGGTGATCGTCATCATCTTGACTTCGCCTGTAATCGTCTGGTTCGAGATCGGCGACATCATCGCAATGTCGAAGGCCTTCGTGGCCGGAGTGAACGTGTAACCGTTCTTTTCGACCGTGATCCTGCCCTTCCAGCCGTGGTCCACCATCAGCTCGAACAAGCCGTCGGCGTCCGTCAGGGCCGATTGGACCTGGCCGCCGGCGGCGATCAGCACGTCCGGAATCGGCGAGCCGCTCTTGTCGACGACCTTGCCCGAGATCGCGTACTGGATGATCCGAGGCGAGTAATCCTGGTTCGTCTCGTTGGCCAGCACGCTCGTGTACCGCTGTTCCGCGGGCTGGAACATGAACCCCTGCTTCGTCGGCGTCACGGTCCCTTCCCAATTGTAGGGCACCTTGGCGGAATAGGAACCGTCGCTGCGGGAAACCACCGAGGTGGGGAAACCCTTGAGGAAGACGCCGGGCTGGCCGACGATGCCGGAGATCTCGTAAAAAATCCTCTCGCCTCTGAAATCCTGTTTGAACTGATCGGTCGCGATGGAATTATACGGACGTTCGGGGGGGGTGAAACTGTACCCCTCCTTGACCGGCACGATCGTGCTGGTGAAGCCGTATTCGACCCTCACGCTGTAGACGCCCTTTTCGTCCGTCGTCACGACGCCGCCGGGGAATCCCGCCAATTCCACCGCGCCCAGGCCGGCAATGGCGCCTTCGATCTTCAGGTAGACGACACTCCCGGTGTAGTTGTCGTTCTCGATGTCCGCCGTCACCTTCGCGTAGGGTCGGGAAGCCGGCTCGAACGTGTAACCGGGCTTCTCGGGAACCACGGTGCCTTTCCAGCCGTGGACGACCGTCGCCTGGTAGAACCCGTTCTCATCGGACAGGACCGGATCGGGCCCGAAACCCTTGAGCATGACGCCGGGCAGACCGGCGGAGCCGGAGACAACGTAGGTGATGACGTGAACGCTGAAATCCTGGTTCTCAAACGAGCTGAGCACGATCGGATAGTCGTAGGACTCGGGCGTGAACTCGTGCCCTTCTCGGATTGGCGTAACCTTGAGATTCGTGGTTCCATACCGGACTTCGGCGCTGTAGCGTCCGTTGGCGTCGCTCTTGGTGCCGGGCAGACCCTGCATCACAACGTCGGGCGCGCCGACCGAACCGGAGATGGTGAACGTGACTTCCGTGGGCTTGTAGTTGTCGTCGGGGAAGTTCCTCGTGACCTGGTTGTACGAACGACTGGGAGGATCGAAACGGAAGCCCGTCTTGTCGGGCGCGACGGTGCCGCTCCAGCCGTATTCCACCTTGGCCGTGTAGCGACCGCTTGGATCAGTGACCACCTCCGTGGGGAAACCGCCCATTCTCACGTCCGCCTGGCCCACCGATCCGCTGATCGTGTAGGTCTGCATGGTGGGCAAGAAATCCTGATCGGGCATGTTGGATGTGACCCGGGTGTACTCGCGGGACGGCGGCTGGAACGTGAAGCCCAGCTTCACCGGCGTGACCTTGCCCGTCCACCCGTGCTCGACGGTGACGGAGAAGACGCCGTTCTCATCGGTGGTCGGCAACGGCGTTCCGGGAAGCCCCGTGAGCGAAACCCCTGCCAACCCGATGTTGCCGGAGATCGTATACGTCTTCTTGGTAATGGTGATGTTCTGGCTGCGGGCCACCGGCGCGAACAGCAAGATCGCACAGAAGGCAATCATCCCGCTCAAAGGCATTGTACCGACAAATCGCTTGGCCATAGGTCAAGATCCCTTTCTGCAGCCGTCATTTCACCACCCTGCGGCTTCCCCTGTATCGGCAATCCTGTGCCTCGCTTTAGCAGAAACCTCCTCTGCCGTACTGCTACACACCCTACAACTTGATATTGATCCTGGTCCTTGCGCCTTCCGGGGCTCTGTCCCATTCAGCGAATTTCGCGGCCTTCTGGCCGTCCTGCTCGTAGATCTCGATGAGCATCTGGTTCTGCTGATTCTCCGGGCTGATCTGGCCCGAGGAGTTGCGCCCGGTGTACTCCAGGACCGCCGTGAGGCGATAGAAACCCAACGGCATATTGGACACGTCCAGCACGCCGGAGAACGTCCGCGTCTCGAAGGGCAGGAAGATGCCCCGCTGGAGGCTGGCTTCGCTGCTCATGAGGAACTGCTGGTACTTGGCTTCCGGCTCGCCCACGGGGGTCAGGATCCCCTTGCATCGCGGCGTCACGTGAGTCACGCCGTTGTTGAGGAAGCTGGACGTGACCAGGTACCGCGCCGGATTCAACTTGGCGAAGGAAATCGACATCGGGCTGATTACGTTCGTCGCGGTGGCTTTGCCGTTCTTGAGGCACACGTGCGCCGTCTTCATGCCCGCCGACGATCCGTCCCGATAGGTCGTGTGGAGCCGGAGCGTACCATAGTAGTTCGAGTACTGCGTGGCGGTGGCCGGCATGCGGACGATCAGGTTGAGCGTCCGTCGGCCGTAACCCTGCATCGTGAACTGCGGAGGCTGCACCGTCACCCAGTCGGCGCACCCGAGGTCCTCGCCCTTGATGCCACTGCCGTTGACGACATGCAGCATGTGCTCGGGCAGAATGAATTCCACGTTCACGGTGACCGGTTCCTCGGACCCGTTGCCGACCGTGAGCTGGCCGGTTCGGGTCGAGCCCGGCGTCACCTCGATGAACACGTTTTCCTTGTCCAGGTCGATCGGCGCCAGTCCGGTTCCCGCGCCGACGACTTGGTCGCCCACGAAGTCGATCTCCTTGTTGATGCCGTTGCCCCGGCGTCCGTCGACCCACAGATACCCTTCGATCTTGTACTTGCCGCTGGGAAGCAAGATGCCGAGATCCTGTTTGAGGGTCAGCTTCACGCCCGGGATGATGCCGTTGTCCGGGAGCCGCACTTCCGCCACCTTGGCCCAGTGGCCCTGCCTGGACTGCCAAACCCGGATCTGCCCGGTCAGACGGGAGTAGGTGCCGCCATTGTTGGCGATGGTCACGGTCCCCCTTACAGAGGGCAGAGGATTCTCGACCGTCGGTTCCTCATAAACGAGGCCCACATCCTGCAGCTCCACCTTGTGCTGAATCGGGATGTTCTGCGCCTCCAGGATAATCGGAACGAGGTATTGCATGCCCAGCAGCGCCCCGCCGTACGGACCGTCGATGTCCGTCTCGCGAGGTTCCGTCTCGGCGATCAACGCCGCGAAGTAGAAGCCTCGCGTGCCCGCCGGGATGTTGGCGATCACCGTGGCCGGGACACGCTGGAACGGGTCGACGGTGGCGCTTTCCACGGTGCACCGGAGCCAGTCCTTGCAGCTCTTGAGAGCGGACAGATCCACCTTGTTGTCGGGATCGTCGGGCCGCACCTCGGTCCACACGCCGTCGGAGTCCTGGCTGAGATCGGCGAGCCGCAGCGTCACTCTCTCGGTCGCATCGCGACTGATGTTTTCCAACGTGAAATTCAGCCGAACGTTCGGCCTGCCCGGGGTGACCTGCTGTCGAAGGATAATGGGCTGAACGATGAACTCGCCGAACGCAGAGCTCGTCGCCAGCAGCACGAAGGCCGCCATTCCGATAACTCTTGCCAGAGGGCCGCCGCTGCTGCGAACCGCGGCGTTCGCTCGATGCTTCGAGAGATTCGCTTCCACCCGCGTTGACTGCTTTCCGTACACCATGATTACTCCAGCTCTCTCAAATTTCACTTGATCTGTGCCTCTGATGCGTAGAATACGCGCAGTCAGCCCTATGCCGATTCTGCGGCTTTTCTTCGGCATTCCAGAGGAGGCACTTGCCCTCTTTCTGGCGATTTCCGTGAAACACCCCCAACCCATGGTGCTGCCTCCCCCAGGACCGTCATGATGTCCTGGCAGGAGCCCCAAATCTGATTCCCCAACAATACCAGATTCAAGCCGTCCTGTCAAGCCTATTTTCACCAACTTCTCTGTTTTACCCACCAACCCAGGATTATACACAAGACGAAACGATCCCTCATCAAGGGCAAACGCGATCCTGCTCTTGGGTCCACTAATATCTTTCAGACATGCCTGAGAACATGCGAGATTCCGACGCGGCGTTTTCCCAAAGGACGCCTGGCCACCTTGCGATGTGACAAATAGACAAGGGGAGAGCTGAAGATCAGCCCTCCCCTTGGTGTTCTAGGACTCAGTCGTCTGGGACCTTTGTGCCGTGAGTTGCCATCGGCTTGGACACAGGAAACCTGCGTCCGGGGCCCGCTCGCGACCGAGCGTCGCCAGACTGT
>DATIKY010000298.1:0-14432 GCA_035476995.1 Sedimentisphaerales bacterium
CTTCTTCCTGCGGTTCTCAAGCTCGTCGAAGTCCCTTCGTGCTCGTGTGGTCCTGTCCATGCGGCCATCCTACGAGATCCGAAGGCTAACGTCAACATATTATGCGAAATATCTGTAACTCTATTATGCGAAAGTCAGTAATTCAGTCGAAAACCCGAAATGCGAATATCGAAATCCGAAACAAGCACGAACGATCCAAAACCAAATGATCAAAACGGGCCCTCCGGCGTGCGACAGCGTTTTGGTCATTTGGGTTTTAGTGCTTCGAATTTGTTTCGGATTTCGAGTTTCGGAATTCGTGCTTTCGCGGGCGCGCACATTCTCGCTTCCGCGGCTCAGTCTCGCCGCCGCGGGGGAGCCCGTGCCTACAGGACGATTCGGAAGTCCGTGTAGCGGGGGCTGAAGGCGGCCGGCTCGATCTGGGTGTCGCGGACGTGGCCGGCGAACTCGCTCTGGATGTCCGCGATGCAGTTGTCGATCTCGTCGGGCTCGCCCTGGATGAACATCTCGACCGTGCCGTCGGGGCAGTTTCGCACGAATCCGGTGACCGCGTAGTGGCTTGCGATCTGGCGCGAGGTGTAGCGGAATCCCACGCCCTGGACCCGCCCTCGGAAGACGACATGTCGCGCCGTTTGGCCCATAAGATTGACGATTGACTATCGACGATTTACTATTTGACTTCCGTGACGCCGCGGACGACCCGGCGTCCAGGGGATTATACGCCTTGCGTGGCAGGCCGTACACTGGAAATTGGAGTTGTGCCCTCGGGATGGAATCGGATCGAGGATTGAGCTGGGAAGGCACGGACGACGCACGACCGCGGATGGAGTCTGCGCGTTCGGGGCTGTCGGTCCTTCGCGGCGTGCGGCGGCTTGCAGGTTCGAGGCACGTGCCGCTGGTCCTGGCGCTGGCGGCGATTGCCGTTTCGCTTCCAGCCTTGAACGCGGGATTTCTCAATGACGATTTCATGCATCGGGCGATCCTGGCGGGGCCTTCGGACGCCCTGGACCGCCTGGCCGACAGGGGGCTGGCACCTCCGCGGTCCGGGGAACTGGGCTATGCTTTGTCGCACACGTTCATCGCGGTTTCGCCCGAGGAGAACCTGCGGTCGTTGAGGGACTACGGGGCTTTGCCCTGGTGGACCTATGAAGGTTTTCGCGTCGCATTCTGGCGGCCGGTCGCCTCCTTCACCCACTGGCTGGACTATCGGCTCTTTCCCCAGTCTCCCGCGATGATGCATCTTCACGGCATCCTGTGGTTCGGCCTGGCCATGCTGGGCGTCGCCCTCCTGTATCGGCGGATTGCCTCGGTCGAACTGTCGGGTCCGTCGTCGTCGGTCAACCCCGCCTGGCTCGCGGCCTTGGCGGCCCTGATGTACCTGCTCGACGACAACGGCTACTTCCCGACCCTGTGGATTGCCAACCGCAACCTGCTGATCTCGCTGTTCTTCGGGACCTTGACCGTGCTGGCCCACGATCGGTGGCGAAGGCAGCGATGGGACCCCGGCGCGCTGGTCGCCCCGGCGTGCCTGCTGATCTCGGTGCTGGCCACCGAAGGCGGGATCGCCACCTTCGCCTACCTGTTTGCCTACGAGGTCGCGCTGGGCGAGGGACGCCTCTTGCGGCGGGTCCTGTCGCTGGTCCCGGCGGTTGCGGTGATCGTCCTGTGGCGGCTGGCCTACAATCTGCAGGGCTACGGCGCCAACGGGGGCGGGTTCTACTTCGACCCGGTTCGGGAGCCTGTGGATTACGCCATGGCGGTTCTTCTGAGGGCGCCGTTCTTCCTGGGCGGGCAGTGGACCAGCGCGCCGGCCGATCTGCACAACTACCTGCCGCCTGCGAGCAAGACGCACGTGTGGGCTGCGCTGGCGGTCCTGACGATCCTGATCCCGGTCGTTTTGACGCCGTTGTTGAAGGTGAACCGGCGGGCGAGGTTCTGGCTGATCGGCATGTACCTGGCGGCGTTGCCCATCTGTGCGACGATCCCGATGGGTCGGGCCATGCTCTTCGTCGGGATCGGGGGCTTCGGCGTCATGGCCGAGTACGTCGCCGGCTGGATGGCGAAGGACGGCTGGCGGCCCGTCCGCGGCTGGACGCGGCATATTCCGGGGACGCTCTTCGTGGTGTTCTTCGTCGCCCATCTGCCCCTGGCGGCGATCGGGCGGCTCACGGCTCCCCAGGTGACCGCCTCTCTGCAGGAGAAGGTGGCGGAGACGACAGATCTCGGTCCGGCGGGGGACCTGGAGAGGGAAGACCTGATCGTGGTCAACGCCCCGAATCCGGTCTCATTTCTGTACGATCCGTTCCGGCGGGCCTGCGAGGGTCGGTCTTTGCCTCGCTGCGTACGCGTTCTGGCTCCCGGCTTCAACTCGGTGGAGCTGACTCGCACCGGCCCCCGGCAAGTGACCGTCCGCGCATTGTCGGACAGCCTGCTGGACTGCCAGCGGGGCAAGCGAACGGACTTCGTGTTCTTCTACCGATACCTTGCGGACGTCCGAAGTCCGGCCCATCCGCTTCGCGTGGGCGACCGCATCTCGCTGCCTCGCATGGAGGTGGAGGTTCTGGCGGTCGACGGGCGGGGCTTCCCGATCGAAGCGGCCTTCGCGTTCGATACGTCGCTGGAAGACGCATCCCTGAAATGGCTGCTGTGGGACTGGGACGAGGATGTTTATCGGCCTTTCGTCCTGCCGCAAGTGGGGCGATCCCTGCGCCTGATGGGACCGTTCTGAGAGGAAGATCCAGAATCCGAAACAGACTCGAATGACCGAAATGCGAAGCTCAAGTCAGCTCCATCGGCCGGGCGATAGCGTTTCGATCATTTGAATTTCGGCTCATTTGGATTTGTTTCGGATTTCGAGTTTCGAGTTTCGAATTTCGCGTTTGCGGCTTGCGGCGCAGCCCGCAAATTGCCTTCCCGAATTTCCCTGCGTCGCATATAATGCCGCGGTTTCGAAAAAGTCATTGTCTGGAACGTATGCGAAGTATCAAGCGACAAATGGAGATCGACGAGCAGATCTACCAGCTCAGCACGCTGGTGGCGGGCGACTTCTCTCTGCAGGAAGTGCTCGACAAGCTGGCCGAGGCGGCGGTCAAGATCATCGGCGCCAAGGCCTGCTCGATCCGTCTGCTCGACGAAGAGCAGAACGACCTGCGGATGCGGAGCACCTACGGACTCAGCGAAGAGTACCGCAGCAAGGGACCGGTCACGAAGGACGACGTGGTCATCAAGGCCGCTTTTGCCGGGCAGGCCATCGTCATCAACGACATGCGGATCGACGACCGCATTCAGTATAAGCAGGCGACCGAAAGAGAAGGGCTCGTCAGCCAGTTGACGGTGGCGATGCAGTTTCGCAACAAGTCGATCGGCGTGTTGCGGCTCTACAGCCCCCAGCCGAGCGACTTCACCCCCAGCGACATCGTCGTGGCCCGCGCGGTCGCCTCGCAGTGCGCCGTGGCGATCACCAACGCCAGGCTGTACGCCGAGGCGATCGAGGCCCAGCGGTTCACCGAGCAGATGCGCCTGGCCGGGCTCATCCAGCGACGGATGATCCCGGAGAAGCCCCCGCAGATCGAGGGCCTGGACCTCGCGGCGAAGTATATCCCATGCTTCGACGTGGGCGGGGATTTCTACGATTTCCTGCCCATCAACAAGGACCGGCTGGTCATCACGATCGCCGACGTGATCGGCAAGGGCGTACCCGCGGCGATCATGATGAGCTGGTTCCGCGGCGCGGTCCAGGCGTACACCGAGGGGTTCCGGGAGGTGCTCCGTGACATGGGCCCGATGTCGGGCGACCTCAACAGCGGCCTCAAGAGCGTGGTCCGCACGCGGAACGCCATCGAGAACTTCAACAAGCTGGCGTCCATGGAGTGCCGGGAGGGGGAGTTCATCACGCTCTACTACGCCACGATCGACGCGGCGGAAAAGACCATGACCTACTGCAACTGCGGCCACGAGCCGGCGGTGCTCATTCGGGACGGCCAGGTGCAGGACCTCTCGGCTGGGGGGCTCGTTCTCGGCGTGGACCCGCACGCCAAGTACGACGTCGAGACGGTCGAACTCCGCGACGGCGACTGCCTGCTGTTCTACACCGATGGGCTGATCGATGCGATGGATTTCAACAACGACCTTTGGGGCCGCGAACGGATGCTGGAGGCGGCCTCGCGGTTCGTCGATTGCCCGGCCGACCAGGTCCTTCGCAACGTGCTGGCCTACCGTCGGCGGTTTGCGGGCCTGGCCCGACAGGTGGACGACACGAGCATCATCGCGGTCAAGGTTGGCGACCCTCGCCGGAGCGAGGGTTGCGGAGCCTGCATGTCCACAGAGACCGTCCACGTCGCCGGGGAACGGTCAGAGGCCGAATCAATCTGATGGCGGATCTGGTAGTGACAATCGATGGTCCGGCCGGCAGCGGCAAGAGCACCATGGCCCGCCTGCTGGCCGAGCGGCTGGGAGCGACGTTCCTGGACACCGGCGCGATGTACCGCGCGGTCACCTTGGCCGCGGTCCGCGATGGGGTGGATCTGACCGACGAAGAGCAGTTGCTCCGCGTCGTGCAGGGGCACCGATTCGAGTTCGAGGCCGCCGGCGGCAGGATGCTCGTCCGAATCGACGGCGGCGATGTCACGGACCTCATCCGCGATCCCGATCTGACAGGCAAGGTCCGCCACGCGGCGGCTTCGACGGGGGTGCGCGAGCGGCTTGTGGCCATGCAACGGGCCTTCGCCGCCCGGCATGACAGGATCGTGACGGAAGGGCGGGATCAGGGGACGGTGGTGTTCCCCGACGCCCGCGTCAAGATCTTCCTGACCGCGGACCCCGCCGAGCGGGCCCGCAGGCGGGCGGAGGAACTCCAGGCCAAGGGCGACGCTGTGGACCTGGAGCAGATGCGCCGGGCCATCGAGGCCCGGGACCGCAGCGACGAGGAACGGACGGTCGGGCCGCTCAAGCCGGCGCAGGACGCCGTCCGGATCGACACTACCGGATCGGCCATCGAGCAGTCCGTGGAGCGAATCTACCGCTGCGTCGAGGAACGCGCCGGCCCCGCACTCCTGCGTGGCGAGGGCGTCCCTCCCTTGGTGGCGAAGGCGTCGGGCCCTCGTTCCTCCACGAAGGACAACCCCCACGAATCCCTCCAGGTGCCTCGCTCCCCGGCGGTGTGGTACTGGATCGCCCGCTTCCTGTGTCACGTCTTCACGATAGTCTTCTTTCGGTACCGCGCGTACGGCCGTGAGAATATCCCCTCCGAGGGCGCGTTCGTCCTGGCCTGCAATCACCAGAGCTTCATGGACCCGGTCTTCTGCGGCATCTCCGTCAAGCGGCACGTGACCTACATGGCCCGCGACACGCTGTTCAAGAACCGGTTCTTCGGTCCGCTGATCTCGTCGGTGAACGCCATTCCCATCAGCCGGGACAAGCCCGAGATCGCGGTCATGCGGCTGGTCATCGACCGCCTCCGAGAAGGGGCCGCGGTGTGCCTGTTCCCCGAGGGCACGCGGACGGAGGACGGGCGGATCGCGGCGTTCAAGCCGGGCTTCGGTCTGCTCTGTCGCCGTTCGAAGGCCGCGGTCGTCCCGGTCCTGATCGAAGGCGCGTTCGAAGCCTGGCCCCGCCACAAGAAACTGTTCCACCCCTTTCATCCGATCGCAGTCCAGTTCGGCAAACCCCTGGACCCCAGGCAGATCGCCGGCATGACCAACGAGCAACTGGCCGACACGGTCACGCAAACCCTCCGCCAAATGCAGAACGAAGTCCGCCGCAAACAAGGCAAACCGCCGTACGACTACGATGCGAAGTTTGAAGTGTGAAGTTTGAAGTGTGAAGCCGGAAATGGGAGCGAGATATGGCCAAGAAGAAGCTGTTAGGTTCAAAGGACCCGGATATCATCGGCTCATACGTGGCGCTTCGGTGGGCGGCCAAGCGGGCCTTGCAGATCGGACTCGAAACGGGCACGCCCGTGTACGTGCTGATCGACGGCAAGATCGTGGACCTGACGAAACGGAAGCGACGGAACGTCAACAAGGGCTGAGACGCCGGATGCTACCGCAGTTGTTCGATCATCGCGGCGAACTGCGTGAAGTTGCCCTCGACGGTCTGCAGGGGTAAGCGGGCTCTTTTCTTCTCCGGAAGGGTGGAGATGTTCTTGTCTCCGAGCCTCTCCACGAGTTGCGCATACATCCGGCACACTTCCTTCCGCTGCGGGAAGTACTTCAGGAGCTTCGCCAGGGAAGGAAACTCGATGACTTCCCGGCCCCCCGAACGATTCATCAGGCTGACGCCGTTCGACCCGGTTTCGGTCGAATAGACCCGAAGCGAAAAACCGTTCTCACCCACCGTATCCAATTTGATCCGTCCCGGAATCATTACTACCCCGGCCGGGAGTATGTTCCCTTCGCCGAAATGAGACACGATCAATTGCACAAGCCGGCTCTGCAACATTCTGTCGGAGAGGGCGGCGCGTGTGCTTGAACAACTGAAGTTGCCGTCGATCACATAGTACTTGACCAGCCGACAGAACAACTCCAGAGAGACACTCTGCTGACGGTGTGCGTACTTCGGCTGAACGGACACGGCGTGTTCGTAGATCGCCTCCAGGGACAAATCAGACGGCTTGTAGGAGGCCTTTCCCACGAGGGAGAGCACCTCACGGTTGGTGAGAGATCGATAGCTGGCAATCTGGGCGCTGTTCTCCGGGCCCAATTCAACCTCTATGTAAGCGATCGCCCCTTGTCCGTCTCTCCTTACGACGAAATCGGGGCGCTGGCTGGTGGCAAATTCTTCGGTTTCGAGATTCGGGCTGGGACAGATGAGGGATTCCGGCGGCAGGTGCAGAGTGTGGAGGAAATACGTGCGGACTTCATCGACTTGCAGTATGCTCAGCAGCGCGAGATTGGTCCTGTTCTCGGGCTTTGCCGTATCCTCTTTGAAGTGGATGGACTCCATGGTATTGCCTCCGATTCGAACACAGATTGACAAATCGCTCGCGGGCTATCCTCAGCGGAACGAAATCGCTTGCAGATCGCGAGTTTCGTTTATTCCATATCGGCTTGATTTCGGTGGTACTTTAGCAGGTACGTGTACGCCGCGCCAGCGGAATGGACCACCCTCAGAGTATCCGAAAGGCATGATCTTGCCTTCCGCGAGGAAGAGGGTGAACTCGCTACGGGTGTTCTCCTGCAAGATGGGGCGACAATTCGATCTCATAGATCTTCGGCCAGAGCTTGCCTGTGACCAGGAGGTGCTTGGTTTCGGGGATCCAGGCGATGCCGTTGAGGACGTCTTCGGAGTCGGCGGAGCGGGGGTAGAGGTTCGAGAGGTCGAGCCGGGCGGTGACTTGGCCGGTGTTGGGGTCGATGACGACGATCTCGTCGGTCGGCCAGACGTTGGCGAAGACGTGGTGTGGCCCAGCCGCCCCCGGCTGGGAATCGATCGCCCCCGAGGGCGGGGACGCCACATATTCGAGCTCGTTCAGGCCTCGCACGGGCCGGCCCTGGTCGCGGACCTGGATCCGCCCGGTCTCTGTGAACGTGTTCGGGTCGAGGAAGCGGAGCGTCGCGGTGCCGTCGCTGTAGATAAGACGCTTGCCGTCGTGCGTGATGCCCCAGCCTTCCGTGGGGTAGGTGAACTCCTTCAGGAGGGTGAAGGTGTCCTTGCGATAAACGAAGCCAATTTTGTTCCGCCAGGTGAGCTGGATGATCTTGTCGCCCCAGATGGTGATCCCCTCGCCGAAGTGGTTGCGGGCGAGGTGGGTGGTCTTGAGGGCTTTGCCGGTCTTGAGGTCGCGTTTGACCAGGGTGGATCGGCCGTAAAGACCCGTGCTTTCGTAGAGGACGCCGTCCTCGTAGACGAGTCCCTGGGTGAACGCCTGGCGGTCGTGCGGATACGATGCGACGACCCGGTACGGATGATGCGGCGTTTCCACTCGGGCCGGAGGCTCTTTCGGCTGAGTCGGAGCCTCGCTCCTGTCGGACCCGGCGGATTCCGACGTCGCCGGCTTGTCCATCACGGCTAGGGCCAGGATGCACCCCGCCAGCAACAGACCGATCGTGATGAATACGGTGCGTTTGGCCATGTTCCGATTGTAGATCATCCATCAGGAATAGTAAACCGCCCGGCTTACGACGAGGCCGGAATCCGCTTGACGCCTCCGGGGTCGCGGGGTACCTTGACCGGCAGAACTGTAACCGGATCAGGAGGAGTGATGATATGGACAGGATGAAGGCAGTTTCCGCGATCTTGTTGTTGTCTCTTGCGTTCGGCGGGGGCTCGTGCGCCCGGTTCCGCCAGGGGGAACTCTGTCTGCTCGCCCGTTCGCAGGGCGCCGATCTGCTCGGCACCGGCCTGGTGGGCTGGCAGCAGATCGGCGGAAGGCAGGACACGTGGCGTTTCGCCGACGGCGTCCTGCAAACCGAAGGGGAAAACGGCGGCTGGCTGGCGACCCTCCGCCAGTATGACGACTTCAGACTGTCGCTGGAGTTTCGCGTCCCTCGCGGCGGCAACAGCGGCGTCTTCATCCGTTCGCCCCTGGAGGGCGATCCCGCCTACGACGGCATGGAGATCCAGATCCTCGACGACTACGCCCAGGAGTACAGCAGCCTCAATCCCTATCAGTACACCGGGAGTATTTACGACGTGCAGGCCCCCTCGGAACGGGCGACCCAAGAGGCAGGCAAGTGGCAGAAGATGGTCGTCACCGCGCGGGGACCGCAGATCGAAGTGGTCCTCAACGGCCGGAGGATCATCGACACGAATGTGACCTATTATTCGCATAAGGCGAGCACGCATCCCGGCCTGGCGCGGGAAAGCGGGTTCATCGGCCTGCAGAACCACGGCAGTAGGGTCGAGTTCCGCAACATCCGAATCCAGGAGTTGTGAGGGCCTGAGAAACCTGGCGGGGCCCGTGGATGAGCAGATAGTAAATCGTAAATGGTAGATAGTAGATTGAAAGAGGGTCTTATGGGCACAAGCAGCGTTTCTCGTCGTGACTTCATCAAGGCCTCGGCGGCGGCGTCGGCCGCGGCGCTGGGGATGACCGGTCGGATGTATGCGGCCGGTTCGGACACGATCCGCGTCGGCCTGATCGGCTGTGGCGGGCAGGGCGCTCGCGACCTAGTCAGTTGCGTCCGAAGCGCGCCCGGCGTGCAGATCACCGCCTTGGGCGACCTGTTCGAGGATCGGCTCAAGGAATCGGTCGAGACGCTGACCAAGGAAGTGCCCGACGCCATGAAGGTCCCGGCGGATCAGCGGTTCGTCGGTTTCGATGCGTACAAGAAGGTCCTTGCGACGGACGTACAGGTGGTTCTGCTTGTGGCGCCGCCGCACTGGCGGGCCCAGCACTTCCAGGCCGCGGTCGAAGCGGGCAAGCACGTTTTCATGGAGAAGCCCGGCGGCGTGGACCCCAAGGGCATCCGGTCGGTGATCCAGACCGCGGCGCTGGCGGAGCAGAAGAAGCTCTCCGTCGTCGCAGGCACCCAGCGTCGGCACAGCAAGAAATATCAGGAGATCATCCGCCGGATTCATGACGGCCAGATCGGCCAGATCGTCGCGGCCCAGGCCTACTGGAACGGCGGCGATATGCTCGGTTACTGGAAATGGTGGGACAAGGGCGGTTTGTCCGACATGGAATGGCAGTGCCGGAGCTGGCCGTGGTTCGTCTGGACCAGCGGCGACCACATCGTCGAGCAGCACGTGCACAATCTGGACGTGATCAACTGGGCTCTGCAGGGCCATCCCGAGCAGTGCATGGGCATGGGCGGCCGGGCGGTGCGGACCCTGGGCAATATCTACGACCACTTTGCGGTCGAGTACGAATATGCCGGCGGGGTGCGGGTCGCGAGCATGTGCCGCCAGATCAACGGCAGCACGGACCGGATCGCCGAGCGGGTGGTGGGGACCAGGGGCGTCGCCGACGTCGATCGCGGCGTGATCCTGGGCGAAAAGCCCTTCAAGTACGAGGGGCCCGATCCGGACCATTACGTGCAGGAGATGGCGGACCTGATCGCCAGTGTCCGCGAAGGCAAGCCGATCAACGAGGGCAGGAACGTCGCCGAGAGCACGATGAACGCGATCATCGGGCGTATGAGCGCGTACACCGGTCGGGCCCTGAAGTGGGATTGGGCGATGAACGCGTCGAAGCAGGACCTGACGCCGCCGAAGTACGACTGGATCGACCTGCCGGCCGAGCCGGTGGCGACCCCCGGCAAGACGCAGCTCGTATAGGTGACGATGGAATGATCCGTGCCCTCACCGGCACGATCAGATAGGCGATTCGCCGGGACAAGCGACTAACTTGAGGGCCGGCGGATCGCTGAATGTTCCCGACCTCGCTTTGGGGTCGGATGATCAAATACGTGCAGGGGCAAGTCCGTTGCCTGCCCCTGCGCTGTATCTGTGCCAGGAAAGGGGGCATGCATGAAACGCGCGATGATCGGTGTCCTTGGCTTGTTGTTTGCGGCTTTGCTGCTGAATGCGTCTGTCGAGGCGGGCGAAACCGTCGAAGCGGTGGTGCCGAAGGAGAAGATCCCGCTCTGGAACGGCGTCGATTTCGCGGGCTGGAAACGGTTCCTGCCCGACGCGTCGAAGAACGTCGACGACACGTGGTCGATCGCGGACGGTGTTCTGCGGTGCACGGGCCGGCCCGCCGGCTACATGCGGACGGAGACCCCCTACGCGGACTATCACCTGCACGTCGAGTGGCGGTGGCCGGAGAAGCCTGGCAACAATGGCGTTTTGGTCCACATGAGCGGTCCGGACGTGGTCTGGCCACGGAGTCTCGAATGCCAGTTGGCCTCCGGCAACGCGGGCGATTTCTGGGTCATCGGGGGACTGGAGTTCGCCGAGCACGTCAAAGGCGGCAAGCGGGTGAACGGCCGACGGACCCTCAAACTCCGCGAGAGCAGCGAAAAGCCCGCGGGCGAGTGGAACCAGTACGACATCGTGTGCAAGGACGACTGGGTCGTGGTCCTGGTCAACGGCGTCCTGCAGAATGTGGCCACCAGGTGCTCCGAGAGATCGGGCCGGATCTGCCTCCAGAGCGAGGGGGCTCCGATCGAATACCGCAACCTTTGGTTGGCGCCGCTGGAGTGACCAGACCGCACGGGGAATCGCCCTCAGGTTATCGGTCTTGTGGACAATGGCGCGAGGGTGGATTCCATCGGGGACCCGAACCGGGGCTCCGACAGGGGTGTACAGAGTCTCTATGAAAGTCATGGTGGCAGAGAAGTGCGGGTTTTGCCCCGGGGTTCGCAACGCGATCAGTACGGCCGAGCGGGTCCTCGACGCGGCCGCCCCGGAGGAGCAGGTCTACAGCCTCGGGCCGATCATCCATAACGAAGATGTGGTTCAGCGTTTGTCCGACTCGGGCCTGCGAACCGTCGAATCGGCCGAGGAAGTCGATTCCGGGACCGTTCTGATCCGTTCGCACGGGGTTTCGCCTCGAGAACTGGAGCGGCTTGGCGAAAAGGGCCTGGACATCGTCGACGCGACCTGCGTCCTGGTCAAACGCGTCCAGCAGATCGCCAAGCAGCTCGAAGAGGAGGGCTACGAGGTGGTCATCATCGGGGAGGAGAACCACCCGGAGGTGCAGGGGGTCATGGGCTGCGTCCACGACGTGGTCGTGGTGGCCGAGGAAACGGATTTGGACCGGCTTCCCTCGGATCGGCGGCTCGGGATCGTCTGCCAGACCACCCAGAGCCCCGAGCACCTGGGCCGAATGCTGGGGGCCATCGGCCGGGGCAGTTTCCGCGAGATGAAGGTCATCAACACCCTGTGCAAGGAGGCGGTCAAACGCCAGGAGTCCGCGATCGCCCTGTGCCAGGAAGTGGACATCATGTTCGTCCTGGGAGGCCTGCACAGCGCCAACACCCGCCGGCTGGCGGAGTTGTGCAAAAATCACAATAACGCAACGTTTCACTTGCAGAATTGGGACGAGCTTGATAAAAATGTACTGTTTGGCAAGCAGGTGGCCGGCGTAACGGCCGGCGCCTCGACGCCGAACTGGGTGATTGACGAATTTGTCAAGCACCTGGAGAGCTTCGACGAAAGACGGTAGTGCCGTCTTGAAAACTGAATACGTGGGGTTCCGGACAATCGAAGATCGGGTCTACTCCTCCGTTTTCCGGGACTTTCAGGTAGTACTCGTCTCTGCTGCGTGGGCGGGGACGTGAAGGCGTTTGACTAACTTTTTGTTACTGCAACACGCTGTGAGAGCCTGCCGGTGTGTACGTGGGGCGCCGGCCGGCGAGATTAACAACTCCACAAGGGAATCAGAACGTTATGGTAGATCGCAACTTAGTCAACAAGCTGGGTTTGTCCGACGAGAAGCTGGATCAGCAGATTCAGGAGATGTTCGGGGACGGTGAAAACCAGTACCTCGAGCAGATCCTCCAGCGAAAAGTAGATTCTCGTCTGCCGGGAACCATCCTCAAGGGCACGATCGTGTCGCAGATCGGCAACGACGTGATCGTCGAGGTGGGCCTCAAGAGCGAGGGTGTGGTCGATGCGGGGGAATTCGATACCCCGGACGACGCCGCCCCGGGCACGGAGATCGAAGTCCTGCTGGAGGACACCGACTCTGAAAGTGGACTGATCCTGCTGAGCAAACGCAAAGCAGACATGATCCGGGGCTGGGAATACATCATCAACACCAAGAAGGAAGGCGACGTCGTCAAGGGTCGCGTCATCCGCCGGATCAAGGGCGGCCTGCTCGTCGATATCGGCGTGCCCGTCTTCCTGCCCGCCTCGCAAGTGGATATCCGAAAGCCGGGCGACATCAGCCGGTTCATCGGCAAAGAGGTCGAGTGCAAGGTCCTCAAGATCGACGTCGAGAACCGCAACATCGTGGTCTCCCGCCGAAAGCTCATCGAAGAGGAGCGTCGGGCCAGCAAGGACAAGATCCTCAACGAGATCGAAGTCGGCCAGATCCGCAAGGGCGTCGTCAAGAACATCGCGGACTTCGGCGTGTTCGTCGACCTCGGCGGCCTCGACGGCCTGCTGCACATCTCCGACCTCAGTTGGGGCCGGATCTCGCATCCCTCCGAGGTCGTGGACATCGACCAGGAGATCGAGTGCGTCGTCATCGGCGTGGACAAACAGAACGAGAAGATCTCCCTGGGTCTCAAGCAGAAGCAGCCCAGCCCGTGGGAGAACGTCGAGAACAAGTACCCGGTCGGCTCGCACGTCAAGGGCAAGGTCGTCAACGTGATGAACTACGGCGTCTTCGTCCGCCTGGAAGACGGGATCGAGGGCCTGGTCCACATCAGCGAGATGAGCTGGACCCGCCGGCTCTCGCACCCCAGCGAGATGGTCAACCTCGACGACGACATCGAAGTGGTGGTCCTGAACGTCAACAAGGAGAAGCAGGAAATCTCGCTCGGCATGAAGCAGACCGAGCCCAATCCGTGGGAACTGGCGGCCCGCAAGTATCCGCCGAGCACGATCGTCACGGCCAACGTCCGCAGCATGACGAATTTCGGCGCCTTCGTCGAGATCGAGCCGGGCATCGACGGCATGATCCACATCTCGGACCTGAGCTGGACCCGCAAGTACGGCCATCCGAGCGAGGCTCTGCAGAAGGGTCAGGAAGTCAAGTGCGTCGTCCTCGAGGTCAACGAGGAGAAGCAGCGGATCAGCCTGGGCATGAAGCAGATGACCGAGGACCCCTGGATCCACGCGATTCCGGAGAAGTACATCCCCGGCCAGATCATCAAGGGCAAGATCGCCAAGCTCACCAACTTCGGCGCGTTCGTCGAGCTGGAGTCCGAGCTGGAAGGCCTGCTGCACATCAGCGAGCTGGCCGATCACAAGATCGACAAGCCGCAGGATGTGGTCAAGCCTGGCGACGACGTCGAGGTCAAGATCCTCAAGGTGGACCCCGAGGCTCGCAAGATCGGCCTGAGCCTGCGACGCGTGCAGTGGGCGGCCGCTCCGGCTCCGGAAGAGCATCCGGCTACCCCGACGACGGCAAGTGGTCCCGCCAAGAAGGCCGGCAAGCAGCCGTCGCGACCCGTCGCGGCAGGCGATGCCGGCGGCGATACGCTCCGCATCAAAGAGGCGATCCAGAGACGGGAACAGGCCAAAGCCGCCAACGAGGGGCAGGAGCCTCCGGTTCAGGAGTAATTCGCCACGAAGCGTTGGCGACAGAGCGGCAACACACGGGCCTTTCCAGCAGTGGGAAGGCCCGTTTCCTTTGATCGTGAAATTCTGTGGGGACGGCAGCAGGGGGCCTAATCGGAGCCGTTTGCGTTGTCGGGTGATTCTGGCGGGTTGGAGTTGGCATACGGCTCGGGACCGAGGGGGGGAAAGGGGCGTTCCCGTACGTGGCGGGGGCCGGGCAGGGGCCGAACGAGCGATAATGGGGCTTCTCGGCGCAGAGCGGGTCGGCGGCAGGCCGGTCTTTGCTTACTGTGCCTGCGATCCGAGCGGAGGTTGCCGTG
>DATIKY010000299.1:0-19960 GCA_035476995.1 Sedimentisphaerales bacterium
GTAGCCCCGAATCCCAAACCCATGGTACAATAAGCTGGTGGACATGCTTGACTCCTATCCTAAGTCCTTGCAAAACCTTTGGATAAGCCGGCATGTCCACTCTTCTCAACTCAAAAGTACGCAAAAACCGGATGAGCCTGATTTCTCCTGTAATTCCAGATACCTCTACAGGGAAATCCTAACATCGTCAATGGCACTACTTTCGGGGGATAAGCCATGAGCGCCCAGGCCGTCGGCGTGATCTCGGTCCGGCCAAGAAACGACGATTCTTTTGCGATCTGCCGACCTGTCCCGGAGGCCACGGAATGGTTTGCCGAGACCCTCGCAGAGAAGGAGAAGCAGGCAAGACAGCAGTCGCAACTACGGGACAAGCTGCTGGGCCGGTGGGTGGTGTCGCCGTGCGTTAGACGCCTTGACTGGGCCGAAATGTCCGAGGACAGCGTCATTGAGGCGTGTCGTATCGTCGCCGGCTTCTATCCGTTCGTGGGGGCCGGCCCAGACGAGGTGTGGTACCACATCCACCGTGTGAGCAAACGCCATGGGCTCCTGGAGGGCACCCGGCTCCGGGCGATTGTGACGTTTGGTGGTGAGAATCCGGCGTTCGAGTGTGGTCATCCGCTCCTGCAACAGTTTTGTCCGGCTGGCGGTTGCTTTGTGAGGGAACTGATCGATGACCTGCGGAATCCTCGCCTGTTCACGTAGGGAAAACATCCTGCGTCAGGGCACAGTGTTGTGGACGTGGCCTGACTGACAAGCGACGAATGGTGTTTTGAAATGGAACCATTGCTAACCGTAGAGGAACTGAGTCAGAAGCTGCACGTCGGTAAATCGACGATCTACCGATGGGTGCACTTCGACTATATACCCTACGTCAAGCTTGGTACCTCAGTGAGGTTCAGTGAGAGCGCCGTGGAGAAATGGGTGAAAAGCAAGGAACGAAGTGGCAGAGCGACTCCGAACATTGACGTCTCGACGTGGGACAAGACACGGTGAAGTCGTACGGTTACGCAGCAGAGAATGGAGGATGTCTCGCGGGAGTAAAACGGGAGTATTTCAAAGCAAAACAGAGAGAATCCTGAGCAACGGTGATAAACGGTGGGAAATCCTTAAGTCCCCGTGCGGACAGGACTTGAACCGTAATTCCTTGCCTAGCAAGCACTTGCAAAAACAGCCCTCCGGGGGTTCGAATCCCCCCGCCTCCATACTTTTTGTTCTTCCTAACCTTTTATTTGACAGGAACATGCGGGACTCTCTCGTGACCTGCGAAAGAAAACGGAGCCAGACGCGTCTTGCGCCGGTTCTGCCTGGCTCATCCTCCTTTCTGAACTCAAACGTGCCCAAAACCTGAAAATACTCTTGGCGTATCCATCGAAAGAGGATACGAATAGGGCATGAGCGAACCGCCTGTTCGGTTCGCGATGGGTTGCGGCATGGGCGTGAATTGGGCGGCCCTCAGGGAGGACTGGCACAAAATGGGTGGCAGAGACAAGGACCGGAGAGCAACAGGACGGATCGAAACGGTACAGGAACCCGCAAGAAGCCAAGGAGGGTCTGTCGTGCCCTTGCGGCCTTGCGGTGGACTGGGTCCGACCGGTCAGGCGCCCGCCTCCGACGGTCGGGCGGCCGCTCTCATCCGGGAAATCCACCTGGCCATCGAGAGGGGCAGCAGCAAGGCGGCCTTGGAGAAAGCCAAACTGCTTCACAAGGAACTGGCCAGCGAAGAATCCAAGTCGGTTCTGATCGACGCCTATCTGGCACGCATCGCAGCGATGTCGGCCAAGGATCTCACCGAGGAGGCCAAAGCCCTGACGGATCTGGTGCTCTCCCGATTTCCGGAAGCTGCCGACCGACTCGGCGGCATACAACGCAATCTGGCGGCATTGACGGGGGACATGGCGGCGCTTGTCACACCGCTGGCCGACCCGAATCTGATCCCGGAAAGACGCCGGGAGTGTGAACAGGCGATCCGTCACGGCCTCGTCGATATGCAGGCCCTGGCGACCTGCTCGACGCTGCCCGAGGATCATCCCTTGCGAACAGCGGCAGCGGCCATTGCCCGGGCATTTTGGGCCGTGACGAGCGCGGAGGCGGACGATGCGACCGTTGCTTTGCCCGAGGTGTCGCATCGAAGCCCCCTGGCCGACTGGAAACACTTGATTCGGGCGATCCAGTGCCTGTATCGCGGTCAGGACGAGGCCTGTCGCCGATTCCTGGCGTCCATCAATCCCGATTCCGCTCCGGGGCGGGTCGCCGACCCGATCCGGTCGATCCTGGCCGAATCGACCGACGCCCAGTTGACACAGGCCGGACACGCTCTCGTGCACAGAGTCCTGGGACCACGCGTCGAATTGCGAAATGCCTTGCGGGCGCTGGACGCGGCGTTTACCCAGAAGCCTTCCAGAGAGCTATACCGCCAGATCCGACAGACAACGCTCGTCTGCGAACGTGCCTGCCCGCAGATTCTCAAACGCCTCAAACAGCACATTTCCATCAAGACGACCATGGCCGATTGTCCGGTGGAGCCGGTTATCGACGCACTCGGCGGTCGGACGGTGCACGATGCCTATTTCTGGCGGCTCTTCGCCCGCGCCGTCGAAGACTTCGGGGATTTGTCCCAGGCGTGTCTGCTCTGGGACCGTTTCCGCAACGTGGCGATCCAGGAGGGCCTTTTCACCGCCATCGGTCAAGAGAACGCCTTTCTGTACCTTCACATGGCCGACCTTCTGAAGAGGATTCCACCTGAGCACCTGTTCGAAGCGCAGGAGGACTGTCGCTACGACCTGGAGAACCTGGAAGGCGTCTACGACGACAGGGAGCCCTTCCCCCATTCGAGAAGGACGCCGGGCTCCTGCAGTGAGCTGGACCTGTACTTCCTGTACCCCGAACGACTCTACGAACGGGCCGCCGCATTGCGGTCGGACGCCAACATCTACAAGGAGTGGTTCGATTACACCAAAACGGCCAACCCGCGCGATCTCAAGCCGGAGGAGGTCGCGCAGAAGTGGGCGTCGGCGTTTCCCCAGGATGCCCGGCCCCTGCTTCATCTGGCGGAGGCCGCCGAACATCGAAGTGCCTTCGATAAGGCGTTGAAATTCATCCAGCAGGCGGAGGAACTGGGTGGGATCGATCCCAAGGTCCGGCGTGCGAGGTTTCAACTGCTGGTCGCCAAGACCGTTCGGCATCTCAAACAGGAGAAGCCCAGCCTGGCCGCAAAGGACATCGAACAACTCGATCTGTTGTCCCAAGCCAAAGAGAAGGACCGCCCCGCCTTTGTCGCGTCGCTGCGCTGGATCGGCGCCATGCTGGAGAATGACCGGAGCGAAGCGGAACGTCTACACGGTCAGATCCAGGACAGCCTGGACGGCCCGGTGGCGGCGGCCATGCTGCTGCTGAGCGCGGCGCGCCAGTGCCAGCACGTCTCGGCTGAGACAAATCGGCTGCAGATGTGGCTCACGACGTACAAAGAAGAGGACATCGTCGCCGCGGTGCTTCGCGTCTACCCGCTCTGCGTGGACGTGGAGATCAGAACCTTCTTGCCTGCCAAATGGGAACCTCTGCTCACCAAGTGGTTCAAACGCTCGGACCGCGATCTCGACGCCAAGGGCCTGCTGACCATGGCGGAAGCCGCCCTGACGAGCGGCTGGCAAGACGTGGCCTACTATGCCAGCGGGTACGGCCTCCAACGCAGCGGCCCGGAGCAGGCCCGCTTCCTGTTCCTGCGAGGGCGGAGCCTGCCCTACACCCTGGACGAGCGACGGCGCGAGTGCTTCGCCGCCGCGACGGAACTGGCCAAACGGGTTCGAGATACGGACCTTGTCGTCGAGATCGCCGATGCCCTCCGGCAGGACACAGGAACCTGGGGAGGGTCAGACCCGTTCAGGTCGGATTGGGACGATTTGGACGTCATGGCCCTGGAGGACAAGGACCTCCGGCGAATCATCGAGGACGAGCGTCGCACCAAGAAGTGCCCGAAGAAACCGCCGCGACGGTTCTTCGACGCCGGAGGGTCCCGGACGGAGGATCTGTGCCAGTGCCCGGATTGTCGAAGGGCCCGCGGAGAGACAGTTGGCTACGGAACCTCGCGGAGGGGACGGTCGCGACGCAAGACGCGTCGGGCCCCTGCGGAGGACTATCTCTTCGACGATCTCTTTGAAGAAGAGGAAGAGGAGGAACCCCAGGCCAGGGCAAAAATGCCTGCGATACCGCCGGAGCTGCTGTTGTTGGGCGAGATCATACGACTCAGCGGAAACAAGTTGCCCACCAGCAAGAAAGACTTGGATCGACTCCTCCTCCAGCACCCGGAACTTGCGATCAAAGTGGCCGAGTTGCTGGATCGCGCGCAGAAGGAAGGTGTGGACCCCTTCAGCGAATTCGGACCCGACGACGACCCGTGGGGCGCGAGAGGCGAATTCTCACGCAGGCCTCCCGGAGGCCCTGGCAGAAAGAGACGTTGACTATGAACCGAACAGAGAATCAGCGAAGCCCTTGGTCGATCCTCGGCGTTCCGCCTGAAGCGGACGACGAGCAGATCCGAGCGGCCTACCTGCGAAAGGTCAAGGAGCATCCGCCGGACCGGTCCGCAGCCGAGTTCGAGAACATCCGGGACGCCTACGATCAGTTGAAGGATCCTTATCGTCGGGCCCGGCATCTGATCCTGGGAGCGACTCCGGACATGCCGCTGGAGTCGTTGCTGGAGGACGCGCCCCGTTCGCGGCGTTTCATCGGTCCCGACGCCTGGCTGGCGACCATGAAATCCGAACGCAAGGAGACGCAGAAGTGACGGACGCCGAGACCCAGGACAATTCGATTCCTCTTGAGGAACAGCCCGCGGAGCCTGCTCTGCGGAATCGCGCTCATGTCCGGGAACGCATCCTCCGGCGTTTTGAGCTCTGGCTGGACGAGATCCTCGATGGCGAGCAACCGCCGGAGGGAATCGCCGCCGAGATCCTGGAGCAGTTGGAGACCGATGCGCCGCCGGACGCCGCCGGCGAAGACTGGGCCAACTGCGACTGGCACGCTCTGTGGTCGGCCATGACCACGATGGCGGAGGAAACCCGCCTTCAGGGACGCGCGTTCAAGCAGTTGCACGACGGCCTTTCGCCCATGCAGGACCTGGTCGGCTCCGTCAGCGACATGCTCCATCGTTATGAAGCCTCCCTGGACCGCCAGGAGCAGAGGACTGCCGAGACAGCGCAACAAGCCGCCTGGGACGACGTGTTGGAGACGCTGATCGACATGCGAGAACGGCTGCTCCGAGGGAGCCAGTCGGCCCAAGCCTGGTTCCAACAGCCTCGTCCCGCCAAGAGATCCCGGCTCGTGGCGAATCTGTGCGAGAAGGTCCTCGGTCGGCAGGACGACGCTCAAGCTCGCCGGGACGAGGCCGTCCGCTCGCTGCTCAAAGGATTCCATCTGTGCCAGGAGGTCCTCGACGAGGCCTTGACGCGGATCGGCGTTCGTCCGATCGATTGTCTGGACCGACCGTTCGATCCCCTGACCATGAAAGCAATAGACATCGCCTGCGATCCGGACGCGCCCGACGGCGCGGTGCTCGAGGTCTATCGGCAGGGATATCGTTGGAATGAAGCGATCTATCGGCCCGCGGAGGTGAAGGTGGCACGGCGGCGAAACGGCATGCAGCAAAACGAACAGAGTCTCTCTTCGGATCAAGGGGAGAAGTATGGATCCCAATAATGAAGTCATCGTAGGCATTGACCTTGGCACCACCAACTCGGAAGTCGCGGCGTTCGTCGGGGACCGCCCTCGCGTCCTCGGGCCGGGCGCCAAGATGCTGCCGTCGTGCGTCGGGTTCTCGCCGGAGGGACAGTTGCTGATCGGCGAGACGGCGCGAAATCAACTGCTGGTCTATCCCGAGCTGACGGTCCGCAGCATCAAACGCAAGATGGGCACTGACGAGCGGATCGAACTGGGGGGCAGGATCTTCACGCCTGCCGAAATCTCGGCTCTGATCCTGCGGGAACTCGTGCACTGGGCCCAGCAAGAGCTCCGCACGGAGGTGAAGAAGGCGGTCATCACGGTGCCGGCCTATTTCTCCGACGCCCAGCGTCAGGCGACTCGGGAGGCGGGCCGGATCGCAGGACTGGAGGTCCTCCGCATCCTGAACGAACCCACCGCCGCCAGTCTGGCCTACGGTTTTGATGACGCCACGCGCCGCACCGCGATGGTGTATGACCTGGGCGGCGGGACCTTCGACGTCTCGATCGTGTCCATCGAAGGCGATGTCACCGAGGTCCTGGCCAGCCACGGCAACAACCGGCTCGGCGGCGACGACTTCGATCAGTTGATCCTGGACCGGCTCCTCCAGGAATTCCAGACGCGCCACGGCATCGACCTGCGGGACCGCAGCCCGGTGTCCTATGCGAGGTTGCGAAGGGCTGCCGAAGAGGCCAAGAAGACGCTCAGCAGCGAGCAGTACGCCCGAGTGCGGGAAGAGGCCCTCGCGACCACGCCGGACGGCAAATCGCTGCACCTGGACGTCGAGCTGTCCCGTGAAGACTACGAAGCCATGATCCGCCCGATGATCGAATCGACTCTGGAAAGCGTGTTCAAGGCCGTGGAAGACGCCGGGAAACAGCCGAGCGACATCGACGTCGTTCTGCTGGTCGGAGGCTCGACCCGCACACCGCTGGTCCGCGAGATGCTGGAGGAACACGTCGGCGCCCCGGTGCGCCAGGACATCCATCCGGATCTCTGCGTCGCCTTGGGCGCGGGGTTGCTGGCCTCCCGTCTGGCCGGCCACGACATCAATCGCGTCTTGGTGGACGTCTCGCCCTATTCGTTCGGGCCCTCCTATCTGGGCCCCCGGGACGGCCAGATGTACCCCCACTGCTACCACCCCATCATCCAGCGGAATACCCCCCTGCCCGTGACCCGCACGGATCGCTACACCACGTCGTCCCCCTATCAAACGATCGTGGACGTCTCCATCTTCCAGGGCGACGATCCGGACGCCCTGCGGAACATCCTCGTGGGCAACTTCACCGTGGAAGGTCTGACGCCCGTTGCAGAACCGAACGAGGTGCTGTGCCGCATGAGCCTGGACCTCGACGGCATCCTGAGAGTCGAGGCCGTCGAGAAACGCACGGGCATGAGCAAGCACATCCTGATCAAGGACGCCATCAAACCCAAGAGCGAAACGGAGCTGGCCCAAGCCCATGCCCGCCTGCGACGTCTCTACTCGGATCGAGCCGAGGACCTGGAGCCCGTCTGGGAAGGCAGCGAACCGACCGATCCCGAACCGGTCTCGGATGCTGTCGAAGCGACGAAACAGGCGCCGGAAGATCCCGAGCTGGAGGCGGCCGTGGCAGCCGCCCACAGGCTGATCGACAAATCGCGACGTCTGCTGGCCAACATCCATGCCGAGGACAAAGAAGAGATCATCGATCTTCACGAGAGGATACAGGAGGCCATCGATGTCTCGGATCGCCAGGCCTTGTCAAGCAACGTCCATGCGTTGCAGGAACTGCTGTTCTTCATTGAGGGCAAGTAGGTAAGCCTATGGACCGTCCGGCCAACATGGTTCCCGAACGCAACGCCACCCTGTCCGGGGCCCCTGCAGGCTGCCCCGTCTGCAAGGCGCGATTCCGCGGACAGCGTCAATGCTCGCGGTGCGGGGCGGACCTGTCTCGTCTGATGCTCGTGATGGCCCGCGCCTATGCCCTTCGGCGGCAGGCACAGCGGGCGCTGCTGGAAGCACGCTATCACGACGCCTGTGAACTGGCCGAGGAGGCCCAAAGCCTCCACCGCACCTCGCTGGGTCGCAAAATGGTGGTGGTGGCGCGTACCCTCGACATGATCGCGGTGCGCCGATAGATTCCCACGCGACCGGCGGCGAATTCCCCCTGCTCTCCGACCCGGATCACGAAATCGCGAGGGACTACGGCGCCTGGGGAGACAAATCCCTCTATGGCAAGACCTACGAGGGGATCATCCGCTCCTCCTTCCTCATCGACAAAAACGGCAGAATCCTCCAGGCGCCCCACGAAGTCAGGCCACAAGACACCGTGCCGAACGCCCGAAAGGCCCTGGCCCGAACCAGGCCTTCGACTACTTTCTCGCTTCGGGGCTTCCGATGGTGACTTCGAGGGGGCGAGAGGCAGAGTGAACGACCCGCGAAACCGTGGCAAAGTCGTTGTCTTCCCAGAAGCCGATCGTGAACTGGGCGGGGACCCGGGTCAGATGCTTGTTCAGGTCCTGCCGCCCGAAGCCGAAAACCGTCATCTCGTGATTCATCGGCCAGTAGGAATCGATCTCGTCATCGTCCTCGTGATGAATCAGATGGAGGACCCGCTTCATCCGGGCATCGCCGAAGTAGAGCCATTCGCCGGTCCCCGTCTGCCCCCGGATGTCGCCGGCCCATCGAACACCTGCCGGCGTTCGGGTGCCGTCGCATCGGACGCAGTAGTCCGTGTCCTCATTGAGCTGGCCGCCCGGCGTGCCTTCGTACAGAAACCAGTAGGGGCCGTCTGCTTTCAAGACTGTCATCCGTGCGTAGGTCGGGAAGATGTCCCACTGGCAGGCCCATTTGCCATCCTGCGACTCCGAAGCAATCGTGGCCTTGATCGGACCGGAAGCCAGGAGCCGGCTGGTGCAGCCTTCGCCGCCGGGATGGAAGTGGCCTTCCGGGTGGACCATATTCGGGATGCCTCGGTACTTGCCCCCGGAGCCGCTCTTGCTCACGGGCCCTACGCCGGGATTGTAGGAGAGCCAGTCGTTGCCGTCGCGGTCCTCCATGCTGGCGAATCCCGCCCCGCGTTTGTGGTAGTAGTAGGTGGCCAGCGACGTGCTGATCTTGAAGCTCTCTTGTCCCTCGTGATCGACGTCCTCGACCACGACGCCCCGAGTGTTCTTCGTGACCGGAGAACGGAAGTCGAAATAGACGTGGAAGCCCTGGGCAGCCTGCGCCCTCATCGGCTTGGGAAGCATGAAGAGGAGCGTACCTCTCAGAGCCGTCTGGGCATCATAGTCAGGGGCCTTTTCGAACTGAATGGAGGTCACCTCCTGCCTCCCTTGCCCCGGCTTCGCGGCTTCGAGGATCGAGAATTGCGGATCGCCGCCCGGGGCGGTCCGGCCCAGTTGCGCCAGCAACTGTGTCAAATCGAGCGGCACTTCCACCACGGCCATCTCACGATCGAAGCCGGCGGCGCCGACACGGATCGGAACGACGTACTCCCAATCGCCGAACCAGACCCCTGCGCGGGGATGGTTCTCCCACAGCTCGACCGGCTGGAAGGAACCGCCCCAGTTGGCGCCTATGATGTCCGTGTCGCCGTCGGCGCCGATGTCGCCCGCCTGGATGCCGTGCGAGCCTCGGGTCGAGAGGACCTGCTTGTCCCAGGCGGCCCCCTTGTCCCGGTTCATGAAGACGACGACTTCGTCCGGGTCGTCGCCCTGGTGCATTCCCGACATCGCGATGTCAATGCTCCCGTCGCGGTTGAAATCGCCCGTTGCCAGGCCGTGAACGACGCACTCGACACGGCCGACCATCCCGTGCTCGGTCCAGCCGCCCTGCTTCGGGTCGGCGGCCGAGAGCAGCCCTGCCCACGCGACGACCACGACCAACACCCAAATGCGTCTCATTTCCCATCCTTGTACTGAATCAGGACCATGATCCCAGGCCAGTTCACTTCCATGCCGTGGACCATCTTGCCGTCGATCAGCGGCGTCTTGCCCGTCGTCAAGGTGTTGACGCCCGGCCTGAAGACGTCCATCCGGCTCACCGGCACGCGGTGAAAGTAGTACTGGTAGTTGGGGCCTTCGCTCTCGAAGACCTTCGTGCCGTTGATCGAGATGCCGCGCATGTAGCTGGGACTCCAGCTTGACCAGACGAGCTGCGCCGCAACGGCCTTCTTCAGATCGCCCGAAACGTCGAATCGCTCCGACTTCTCGCCCGCGCGGGTCGCCCACTTCTTGGGGATGTCGTAGGGCTTGCACAGCTCGACCGAGAAGCCCGGGCGGTCGAAGGCCAGATCCGTCACGGCGGGCGTCATGAAGATCATCCCGCTGCTGTCGGTGACCCGGGCCGCGAGGGCCATCGGCTGCCTCTGGTCGGGCGTCCACGACGTGTCCCAGGTCACCTGCCAGGGGGCCTCCCGGGCCGAGCCGATGTGGTTCATGATCCCGCCGTGGAAGAAATGGTAATGCCACTGCGTGTAGAGCCCGTCGCCCTCGTAGTTGACGTCCTCGTAGTGCCCGACGTAGTCCACCTGCATGACCTCGCCGGCGGAACTGGTCGCCTCGACTTCGAGCCGGACGCTCCGACCGAGCTTGTCGCCGGATTCCAGCGAGGTGATCTTGCCGGTCGGGTGGGGCTTCTTCGCGGGGTCGTAGTATACGCGAAAGTGAACGCCGTAGACGAGATTCTGCGGCCATTTCCAGGGGTGTTCCGGGTCCACCCGCATGCGGAACTGGTTGCCCGGGCCTTTCTTGAGAAACGACAGCGGGACGGGCACCGCCGGGTAGATATGGTGCTGATACTCCCACGGGGGGTAGGCGATCGCCTCAGCCTCCGGGACGCTGATCCACGGATTGCCGTTGATCTCGATGGCCAGGCCTCGGGTACACTCGTGGCAGAGGATCTTCTCGATGACGACCTCGGCCCGGATCGCATGTTTCAGGTCGAAATCCTGCGGGAGTACCACGGGCGCGTTGACATAGCCATGGGCCCAGCCCCGATCCGGATGTTCCTGGCCCTCCTTGCAGCCGACGCGGAGCGAACCGCCGGCGTCGCCCTGCTCATTCCACCACAGGTACTCGCGAAACACGTCCCCCGGCATCGGTCGGGAGAACCCCACCGTCGCGGAACCCGCCAGGACCCACGCGATCCAAAGAACAAGCCATTTCGCGTTCATGCCGAGGTCGCCTCCAATTCCATGAGAAACAGGCTCTGGGGGGCCGCGTCCTTCCGCGAGCCCGAGAGCAGGAGATCCCGGAGGACCATGCGGAACGCTGCGAGCGTCTTGTCCCTGGCCGGCCGGCATCCCTATGGATGCGACGGGATTTCCACAATCGCCCGGTTCCGCGGAGCCCTGCAGACTCCAGCGGATGCAGCATACCCCGCGTCGTCACAGGACGCAACCGATTTGCCCGATCTTGCGACGAACATCCTCGCGAAGGCGAACAGGCGGAACGCTCGTACGTATGAACCTCCGGAATGTCCCGTGCTTGGGGTCGGGATGTCGCGACCTGGGCCGGCAATTCGGTATTTTTCGCCGCCCAATCCGGGGAAAAACATTTGCCTGTCCCGGTGCAAGGGACTAGAATGCCACAAGGCTAATCTCAATCCAAAATGATAGCTTAAGAGAAAGGAGTCCGGAGATGGCCAGAAACCAATTGAAGGGTTCATGGACCAAAGACGATGTGAAGGAACTCAAGAAGCTGTTCCCGAACCGCCCCACCGCCGAGGTTGCGGCCGAACTGGGCCGACCCACGGAGGCCGTCAAGAAAAAGGCCTCCAGAATGGGACTTCGCAAGTCCAAGAAATACATGAAGGGCCTGGGTCGCACGTGACCGCCTGATCGCGTCCGTCTCACCCTGCCCAACTCAGCCGAACGACCTGGACGAGGGGAGAATCGACATCCCGGTCGGTAGTGGTCTCGTCGGCCAGGAGACTCCTCGAAGGCGGGGCCGCGCGGACGACGGGGGTTTGCGTCGGAGGACGCATCTCCATGTACGCCTGCAGGAATCCGGCTCGCGGCCTTCTGCGACTCGGGTTCCCAGGCCGAAGGCCTCCGCAAGTCTGCGCGAGTTCCCCTTAACCGTCCAGGGGTGGTGTTGCCCATCATCCGCCGCATCCCCCTTGCGGCGCAGTCAATTCCCTTGACAGCTTCGCCTATTCCCGATATTCTCGCGGCATTGACCTTGCCCAGATTATTCCTGTATTTCGCTTGGTTTGGGAGGCAGCATTTTGAGAGTTCTTTCGGGCATTCAACCGTCAGGCCGGCTGCATATCGGCAACTATTTCGGCGCCATGCGGCAACACCTGCAACTGCAGGCACAGCACGAGTCGTTCTATTTCATTGCGGACTACCATGCGCTGACGAGCAATCCGTCGCCGCAGGCCATCGCCCAGCACACCGTCGATGTGACGATGGACTACCTGGCGCTGGGTCTGGACACGGAAAAGACCGTGTTCTGGCGACAGTCCGACATGCCCGAGGTGATCGAGCTGGCTTGGCTGCTCTCCTGCGTAACCCCCATGGGCCTGCTGCAGAAGTGCGTCAGTTACAAGGACAAAATCGCCCAGGGCCTCAGCGCCAATCATGGGTTGTTCGCCTATCCCGTGCTCCAGGCGGCCGACATCCTGATCTTCCAGTCCAATCTCGTCCCGGTCGGGGCCGACCAGAAGCAGCACATCGAGGTGACCCGCGACATCGCCCTGCGTTTCAACAACGCCTACGGCGAGGTCTTCACGCTGCCGGACGATTACATCATCGAGTCTGTGGCCGTGGTCCCCGGCGTGGACGGCCGCAAGATGAGCAAGAGCTACGGCAACACGATCGAGATCTTCGAGTCCGAGAAAAGCATGAAGAACAAGATCATGCGGATCGTGACCGATTCGACGCCGGTCGAGTCGCCCAAAGACCCGGAGAAGTGCAACGTTTTCGCCCTGCTGAAGCTGGTCGCCTCGCCTGAGGAGCTGGCCCAGTGGGAACAGCGCTACCGCGCCGGCGGCATGGGGTATGGCGAAGCCAAGAAACGTCTGGCGGAACTGATGATCGACTATTTCAGGCCTTACCGGCAGAAACGGGCGGAACTCGAGAGTAACATGGACGTGGTCGATGCTGTGCTCCGTAAAGGGGCTCAGCGCGCCCGGGCCGCGGCGCTCCCGACGCTCCTGAAGGCCCGCCAAGCCGTGGGGCTGGGAGACAAACGATGAAAGACACAGAAAAGCTCGTTACGGTCGCACGATACGAAGACTACATGAAAGCGGATCTGGCCCGTCAGTGGCTTGAAGACGAAGGCATCAAGGCGGTGGTCACCGGCCAGAACGCAGCCAACGTCTATGGCGGCGTCCCGGCGGTGAGCGACATCGAACTTCAGACCCTCGAGAGCCAGGCCGAGGAGGCCCGCCAGGTCCTGGAGGACGCTGACCGGCAGGCCTCCGACGAGGGCCAGGATCTCGAAGAGGAAGATTGGAGCGAGGATCCGGACGGACCGCAGGAGTGACCCTTGGCTGATTACCGCGTCAATCTCGACATCTTCGCCGGCCCGCTCGACCTGCTGCTGTACCTGGTCCGCAAGGAAGAGGTGGATATCTACGATATCCCCATCGCCGCCATCACCGACCAGTATTTGCAGTACGTCGAGATCATCAAGCAATTCGACATCGATCTGGCGGGCGATTTCCTGGTCATGGCCGCGACCCTCATGGAAATCAAGTCGGCCATGCTCCTTCCGAAGGACGAGCCTGAACAGGCGGGCCAGGAGAATGCCAGCGACCCGAGGGCCGAGCTGATCCGCCAGCTCCTGGAATACAAGAGGTTCAAGGACGCCGCGAATCTGCTCGATGCCGCCGCCGAACGGCACCAGGAACGGTTCGGCCGCCCGACCAGTCTTATCGATCGGCTGGTCCCCGACGCGGAACCCGAAATCGACATGGACCAGGTCAGCATCTGGGACCTGCTCGAAGCATTCGATACGATCTGCAAGGCCACCGGCACCAGCTCCTACACCGGCCACATCCGCGACGACACTCCGATCGACCTGTATCAGATCGAGGTCTTGAGCCGCCTCCAGACGGAAGGCCCGCTGACGTTCGCACGGATCTTTGATGCACGGCCCAATCGCCTGGTGATGGTGGGTATCTTCCTGGCGGTCCTGGAACTCATCCGAGACAAGCTTATCTGGGCCGAGCAGGAGGAGTCCTCGTCGCAGATCTTTCTGCGATCGCTCACCGACGAGCCGGCCGAACAGGCCGTGCAGCGGGCCATCATGGCTTTCGACGAAAGCGAAGCCCAGACCCCGGAAGCCCAGGCCCAGCAGATCGAGCCCCCGACCGAACAGGCACACGCCTTTACACCTCCCATCCCGATTGTGGAGCTGCCGGCAAAATCACGCGCTCAGGCCGAGATGGGAGACGACGGGCCCAAGGATGACGATCTGGACGATGACGAATTCGACTGGGGCGAAGAACTGGACCTGGATGGAGCGGACGACGAAACCCCAGCCGATGACAACTTGATCCTGGACGGACCCTGAACATGGAAAGGATGACCTCATGGCAGGCAACGTAATTGAAGTCTCGGACGCCAGTTTTGATGAGACGGTGAACAACGCGACGGAGCCGGTCCTCGTGGACTTCTGGGCGCCGTGGTGCGGGCCCTGCAAGATGCTGGTGCCGATCATCGAACAGATCGCAGACGAGTTCGCGGGCAAGGCCAAGGTCTGCAAGCTCAACACGGACCAGGCCCGCGACACCGCCGTCGAGTTCGGCATCAGCGCGATCCCGACAGTAATCCTGTTCAAGGGCGGCCATATTCAAAAGAAATGGGTCGGCCTGACCAGCAAGAAAGAACTGAGCGACACGATCAGCAAGCTGCTCTAGAACCGCGCCGCAGGGCGTCGGAGGTTGGATGTCTCACAGAATCACAAGCAAACGGCAGATAGGCGAAGACGTTTTCTGGGCCGAGGTCCAAGCCCCCTTGATCGCGGCCGCTCGCAAACCCGGCCAATTCATCATTCTCAGCCTCGACAGTGACTATTCCGAGCGGATTCCCTTGACGATCGCAGGTGCCGACCCCGCCAAGGGAACCATCGAGCTGATCTGGCAGCGAGTGGGCAAGACCACCGCGGAACTGGCCGACCTGGCCGAAGGTAGCATGATCGCCAACATCGCCGGCCCGCTGGGCACCCCGACCCACATCGACAACTTCGCAGTCGCGGTCTGCGTCGGCGGCGGCATCGGCAACGCGCCCCTGCTGCCGATCGCCACGGCCCTCAAGCAGGCGGGCAACCGCGTCATCTCGATCCTCGGCGCCCGCGACAAGAGCCGCATGATCCTGGAAGACCGCTTCGCCCAGGTCAGCGACGAACTGATCGTCTGCACCGACGACGGCTCCCACGGGCGAAAGGCCCTGGTTACCGAGCCGCTCAAGGAGGTCTGCACCCGAGACCCGAAGCCCGGCCATGCGTTCGTCATCGGGCCCACTCCCATGATGAAGTTCTGCTGCGAGACCACGCGGCCGTTCGGGGTGCCGACTCAGGTCTCGCTCAACACGATCATGATCGACGGGACCGGCATGTGCGGCGGCTGCCGCGTCGAAGTGGACGGCAAGGCCAAGTTCGTCTGCGTCGACGGCCCCGAGTTCGACGGCCACAAGGTGAACTTCGATCTGATGATCAAACGCCTCGGCGCATACAGGAAATTGGAGCAGCAGGCCCACGAAAGCTATAAACAGCATCAATGCCGGATCGGCCTGCATGAATAGGCGATAGCGGTAGGGTGGGCTCCGCCCCCCGTTTCCTCAGAGGATTCCCCAGTGACTCAGGAAGAACGAATGCAGTTGTTGCACCAATTGGTGCAGAAACAGAACAATGGCGGGCTCAAAGTCAAGGAACGACTGGCGATCCCGGCGCAGGACATGCCCCAACAGGACCCCGCCGTGCGCCGTCGCAACGTCAGCGAGGTCGCCCAGGGCTATACGCAGGAGCAGGCCCAAATCGAAGCCATGCGATGCCTGCAATGCCGCAACGCGCCGTGCGTGGAGGGGTGCCCGGTGCGGATCAACATCCGCGACTTCGTCTGTGAGATCGCCAAAGGCGAGTTCGGCAAGGCCCTGGAGATCATCAAGGAGAGCTCCCTGCTGCCGGCGGTGTGCGGACGCGTTTGCCCGCAGGAGGTCCAGTGCCAGGAGAAGTGCACGGTCGGCCTGAGTCTCAAGGACGTGTCGAAAGCTGTGTCCATCGGCCGGCTGGAGCGGTTCGTGGCCGACTGGGCCGACACAGACACGCAGTCGGACAAGGGCACGCCCCGTGGCGCGAGCGTCCCGCCCGCGCTTCGAGGGCAAGATGCCCTCGACACGAGAGAGCAAGGGCGAGACGCCCTCGCCACGGTGCCAGCCGTCGCCCCGCCTACGGGGAAAAAGGTCGCGATCATCGGATCGGGCCCCGGCGGCATTGTCGCAGCCGCGGACACTCGCAGGGCCGGACACGACGTCACCGTCTTCGAGGCCTTCCACAAGCCCGGCGGCGTCATGGTCTACGGAATCCCCGAGTTCCGACTCCCCAAGGCCATCGTGCAGAGCGAGATCGAGACGCTTCGAAAGATGGGCGTCAAGATCGTCACGAATTTCATCGCCGGCCGCACGCGAACCGTCGAGCAACTCATGAAAGAAGACGGTTTCGACGCGGTCTACATCGGCGTCGGCGCCGGCCTGCCGAGCTTCATGAATATCGAGGGCGAATCGCTCATCGGCGTCTACAGCGCCAACGAGTACCTGACGCGGGCCAACCTCATGAAAGCCTATGACTTCGGCAAAGGAGCCGACACTCCGATCGCGGCCTCCAAACGAGTGGCCGTGGTCGGAGGCGGCAACGTCGCGATGGACTCGGCCCGGACTGCGGTCCGGCTGGGAGCCGAGAAGGTCTACCTGATCTACCGCCGGACCGAAGAAGAGATGCCCGCAAGGGTCGAGGAAGTCCACCACGCCAAGGAGGAAGGTGTTGAGTTCCGCCTGCTCCAGAACCCCAAGCGAATCCTCGGCGACCCGGCGGCCAACGTGACCGCCATCGAGTGCCTGCGTTACGAACTGGGCGAGCCCGACGCGAGCGGCCGTCGTCGTCCCGTGGCGATCCCGAACTCCGAGTTCCAGATCGAGGTTGATACGGTCATCATCGCCATCGGCAACCTGGCCAACCCGTTGATCCGCCAGACCACGCCGGGCCTGGAATTCAACAAGTGGGGCAACCTCGTGGTCGACGAGCAATGCCGCACGACGATGCCGGGCGTCTTCGCTGGCGGCGACATCGTCCTGGGTGCCGCAACGGTGATCCTGGCCATGGGCCAGGGCCGAACCGCCGCCGCGGCAATGAATGAATACCTGGCAGGGAAGTAGGCTCCACGCGGCAGGCGTTGTCGGATTTCGCAAGCCGCAGGCCTGCGTGACTCTGGAAGAGGTTCTGCCCGATTGCTGCGGGTTCCTGCTTGACAACAGGGGCTTCGACCGATATCATCCGGCGGTTTCAGCCCGGAGACCGGCAGGAGTGTCCTGCGAGACTTCCGGGCTTTTGGAGGATATCGCCCTGACCGGCGGCCGCCGAGATCTCAGGGCGATGGTGGGGATCGTGCGGAATCGCAAGGGCGCAAGGAAAGCAGGATGGAAGTAAAACCTTTCAGAGCGTTTCGGTTCGATCCTCGCGTCGTCGGCGACGTGGGCAAGTGCATTGCGCCGCCCTACGACGTGATCAGCGACGCGGAGCGGGAAGTGCTCTACCGTCGGAGCGAACACAACATCGTTCGCATCACCCGGGGCAAGACGACCCCCTCCGACAACGGGCAACACAATCAATACACTCGTGCCGCCGAGTTCCTGCACAAATGGATCGCCGAGGGCGTCCTCAAACCAGACGACAAGGACACCATCTACGGGTACGTCCAGGACTTCGAGTTGGACGGCGTCGCCTATCGCCGGCTGACGTTCATCGCTCTGGGCAAGCTCGAAGAGTTCGGCAAGATCGTCCGTCCGCACGAACAAGTGTTCGCCAAGCCCGTACAGGACCGTCTCAACCTCAAGAAAGCAACCGCCGCCCAGTTCGGACTGGTCTTCATGCTCTACGACGACCCACAAGGCGTCGCGGACAAGGCCGTCGCCAAGGCCGCCGCGAACAAACCGCTGGTGGACTTCGTGGACGACCACGGCGTTCGGCACCAGCTTTTCGCCATCACCGACCAGGGCGACATGCAGGCCATCACAGAGATGATGGCGGACAAGAGCGTCATTATCGCCGACGGCCACCACCGCTACACGACCGGCCTGACCTACATGCGAGAAAGCGGCATCCCCGCCGCGAAGTACCAGATGCTCGCCTTCACCAACACCGCCCAGAAGGGTCTCGTGGTGCTGGCGACCCACCGCGTCGTGGGCGGGATCGACGGCTTCAACTGGCAGGACCTCGTCTCGCGTCTGATCCCTGGCTTCACCGTAATGAAGATCGGCAGCAAGCTGGACATGCTCAAGATCATGAAGACCGTGCACGAGAAGGATGAGACGCCCCTGGGCATCTACCTGGGCGACGGCCGTTTCTGTGTCGCCGTTCTCAAGGACAAGTCGCTCATGAAGGCCGCGGCCCCGGACAAGAGTGAAGCCTGGCAGACGCTCGATGTCGCGGTGCTTCAGAAGCTCATCCTGGAAGGCATCCTCGGCCTGGACGAGGAGAAGATGGGCAATTCCGAGTACGTCGAGTACGTCAAGGACATGCCCAACGCCATCGACGAGATCATCCGCCAGATCGATTCGGGCCGCAAGCAGGTCGCCTTCTTCACGAACCCGGTGAAGATGAAGCGGCTGGCCCAGATCACCGACGCCGGCGAGCGGATGCCCCACAAATCAACCTACTTCTACCCGAAGATGTACACCGGGTTAACCATCCAAAAACTGTGAGTGTATTGGAGAGCCCAAATGGCAGACTGGAAAAACCCGCCGAGATTGTTCATCCCCGGACCTGTGAAGGTCAATGACGACGTCCTGCAGCAGCTCGCCCGGCCGACGCTCGGTCATCGCGACACGGAGTACGGCGTGCTCCACGGCGAAGTCGCGGACATGCTCAAGAAGCTGCTGTTCACGAATCAGTACATCTTCCTCTCGACCTCCAGCGGCTCGGGGCTCTGGGAAGCTTCGATCCGCAACTGTGTCGCCCCCGACGAGACCGTCCTGGCCACCTGCTGCGGCGCGTTCAGCGACAAGTGGGGCGACGTCGTGAAGGAGTGCGGCCGCAAGGTCGATCTGCTCAAGGTTGAATGGGGCAAGCCCACGCTGCCCGAGGAGATCGGCGCCAAGCTCTCCGCCGGCAAGTACGCTGCGATCACGCTGATCTACAACGAGACCAGCACCGGCCTGATGAACCCGATCTACGACATCGCCAAAATGATGAAGGCCAGGCACCCGAACGTGCTGGTCTTCGTGGACGCCGTCAGCGGCATGATCGGCCAGCCCATCCACTTCGACGAACTCGGCTGGGACGTCGCGTTCGCCTCGGTGCAAAAGGCATTCGCCCTGCCGCCGGGCTTCACGGTCGCCGCCGTCAGCAAGCGGGCGGTCGAGAAGGCCAAGAGCGTCCCTGGCCGCGGGTACTACTTCGACTTCATCCAGTGGGCCAAGGCCGCCGAGAAGAACCAGACGCTCGTGACCCCGAGCATTCCGCACATCATGGGCCTGCACTACCAGTGCACGAAGCTCGTCAACGAGGGCATCGAGAACGTCTGGGCCCGCCACAAGACGATGGCCGATTTCTGCCGGGGCTGGGCCAAGAGCAAGGGCTTCGAACTGTTCTGCGACGAGAAGTACGCGTCGAACACCTTGACCACGATCAAGAACACCCGCGGCATCAACGTCGGCGACGTCATCAAGGCCGTCAAGGCCAAGCACAACACGATCTTCAGCGCCGGCTACGGTGACCTCAAGGACAAGACTTTCCGCATCGCCCACATGGGCGACATCACACTGGCAGAAGTGCAAGAACTCTGCGGCTGGATCGGGGAAGAAATCAAGTAGGCCACACGAGGCCTCGAGTTCAGATTCACAAAGGCGGCTCGTCACGCGACAGCCGCCTTTCTTCTTGCGTTCTCCGCGTAGCAGCTCCCAATCCTAGTGCTCCGTTACGCGTGATTTGATATAGAGTTTCCGGTCTCTTTGCCGATAGGATAGTTGTACCCAGGTAAGGAGACCTATCATGAAGAAGAAGTATACTGTCACCCTGATGGAAGAGGAACGGCGGATGCTGCAGG
>DATIKY010000300.1:0-9355 GCA_035476995.1 Sedimentisphaerales bacterium
AGGAAGGCCAAAACCATGATACCGATCTGACGGCGCAGAGCAAGATCTTCATCCACGATGAAATGGCACCACAGCCTCTGGCACCGCCGCCCAAGCTCCGCGCCAACCACGATCAAGGCAGTGCCATTCGTGTCAGGTCCCTTTTGTGCGCCCCCCGCTGACGCTTTGGACCAGCAGCATGATACTGCGGGAGCGGCGGTGGCAGCGAAGGTCTCATCGACGACACGATCAGCAGAAGACCGAGCAACGCGGACCTGGGCCGCCAGGCATCTGACCGGTCGGTCCCCTTCATGCCCATGCTATTGGCTCAAAGCGGAAAATCCCCTCCCCACCCCGCTTGGGGCGTGCCGAAACCACAACAGTACGCGAAAACCGGATGACCCGCAAGAACGACAGGTCTTCCGCACTTCGGGGCAGGTCGTGAGGCCTCCCCATCCCCCGGTCCGCACTGGGAATCGTCAAATTCGTGCAACATCTCAGACCCAAAAACACCCGCGGCGTATAATTTTTTTTATTCCTTTGTACAGCTCAGGTTATGTGGATTTCGACCCTCTCACGAACACGGATTTTTCGACAAATTCGTGCAACATCGGGCAAGGGTAGAGGGACGCCTCATCGTGAGCGGCCCCGAAACCGGATGCAAGAAGGACGCAAGGAGAGGATCATGAGCGGTGCTGCAGTGAGTAGAGGCCAGGGTTCGATGAATCCGTTCGAGCGGGTGCTGTCGAAGCTGCCGGAGGCGAAACCGGTGGCGGGGACCTCGCACAAGGCGTGGAGGGCCCGATGTCCCGCCCATGCGGACAGCGACCCCAGCCTGTCGGTCATGCTCGGGGACAAGGGCGGCGCGCTGATCCACTGCTACGCAGGCTGCGCGCCGGAATCGATCGTCGAGGCCCTGGGCCTGACCATGGCCGACCTCATGCCCCCGCGGGAAACACAAAGGGGACATTCTGCTTTTCCCGCTTGCCCCGAGCATCCGCCGGAGAAGGCCAACGCGCCGGTTGAAAAAGCAGAATGCCCCCTTTTTCCCAACGCGGAGGAGGCGGTGGCGGAACTGGAGCGGCGCATGGGACCGGCTTCGCAGACCTGGGTCTATCATGACGACTGCGAGGACCCCGCGGGTCTGATCCTGCGATGGGACCGCGAAGGCGGCAAGGAGATCCGTCCGGTCAGCCGCACCCGCGAAGGCTGGGTCCTGGGCGGAATGCCGACCCCGCGGCCCCTGTATCGGCTGGTCGAGCTGCTCAAGCGACGGGAGGAGCGCGTCTATGTCGCCGAGGGGGAGAAGGCCGCCGACGCCGCGGGTACGCTGGGCCTGCTGGCCACGACCAGTCCGCACGGGGCGCAGAGCGCCGCGAAGGCCGACTGGCGTCCGCTGGCCGGTCGGAATGTCGCGATCCTGCCCGACAACGACGACGCGGGCCGGCGCTACGCCGACGACGTGGCGCGAATCCTCCTGGCCCTGGAGCCCCCTGCGACGGTGCGGATCGTGGCGCTGCCCGAGATCGAGGCGGGCGAGGACATCTACGACTGGCTGGAACATCGCGACGCGGTCGAGCCCCACACGCTGCGCGAGCGTCTGGAGAAGCTGGTCGCGGCGGCCGCCGTTTGTAGTGTGCCCGTCAGGACATATCTTCCTGACGATCCGACGGCGAACAAGACGCCAGAGAAGACAACGCCTCCCGGCGTCCCCACAAACGAGTCCCTCGCCACAGGGCCCGTCGTGCTGTGCCTGGACGACATCCGCGAGAACCCGGTCCACTGGCTCTGGCCGGGACGGGTCGGCCTGGGACGCATCACGCTGCTGGTCGGCCGGCCGGGCGAGGGCAAGAGCTTCCTGACGACCGACATGGCCGCGCGCGTCACGCAGGGGCTCGCCTGGCCCGACGGCTCGCCCTGTCCCGCGGGCTCGGTCCTGCTGATCAGCGCCGAGAACGACCCCGCCGACACGATCCGTCCCCGCCTGCGGGCCCACGGCGCGGACCTCCGACGCGTGCACCTGCTCTCGGTGGTCCGTCGGACCGACTCGGACGGTCGTCCCTACGACAGTCTCTTCAGCCTGGCGGACCTGGAGGACCTCGAACGGGCGGCGACCCGCTGTCCCGACTGCCGCCTGATCGTGATCGACCCGATCGGCTCGTTCCTGGGCGGCGAGATCGACGCCCACCGCGAGAACGAGGTCCGCTCGGTGCTGACGCCGGTGGGGGCGCTGGCCGAACGCTGCGGCGTCGCGATCCTGCTGGTGGCCCACCGTCGCAAGAGTCCCGGCCCCAACGCCGACGACATGGCCCTGGGCAGCCGGGCGTTCACCGCGGTGTCGCGGTCCGTGCTGCACCTGATGCGCGACTCGCAGGACCGCAGTCGTCGTCTGCTGCTGGCGGGCAAGAACAACAACGCCCCGGAGGCCAAGGGCCTGGCCTTCGCGATCCGCAGCGAGGCCGACGGCCTGCCGAGGATCTGCTGGGAATCGGGCCACGTGGAGATCACCGCCGACCAGGCGATGCGACAGGAGAACCGGGAATCTTCCGAGGGCGACAAGACGGCGGTCCAGCGGGCCGTGACGTGGTTGCAGGACGCTCTGGCCGACGGACCGGTGCCCAGCGCGGACGTTCTGACGCATGCCAAGGCGCAAGGCATCTCCCAGCGGACCCTGGAACGTGCGAAGGAGAGCCTGGGCGTGCGGTCCGACCGCAAGAGCGGACAGGGCGCCGCAAGTTGGTACTTTGAACTCCCCGCTGTGTGTGGAACCACACGGCAGGGCGCGACTCCGTGAAGGCGAGCCACTCGCGGGATCTTCGCACGGGTCAAGACCGCCAAGGTCGCCAAACATCTATCTTGGCGGTCTTGGCGGTCTTGCGATTTGCCTGGCGGAGTCTGGCCAGACGCGAGGGAACGTGACAGACTGGAGCCATGTCGCGTATGAAAACGTTGGAGAACCTGGAAACGCACACGCGTGAAGCGGTCGCACACTACTGGAGAACGCGGTCTGCGCAACGAACGCGACAGCAACAGAGCGGCAAACAGGACCAAGGCTTCCGCGGCGCGGTCACAGGAGGCGCGCAAATGGACGGTTTCATCCGCCTGCTCACGGGCCTGATCTGCGATTCGGGCATGGATCGGGACTGTCTCTTCTGCGATCGATCGTTGGAGCTTCCGGGCTTCTTCCGCCCGACGAAAAAATGGGACCTGGTCCTCGTCAAGGACGGGATTCTCGTCGCCGCCATCGAGGCCAAGTCGCAGGTCGGTCCTTCGTTCGGAAACAACTTCAACAATCGCACGGAAGAGGCCATGGGCAGTGCCTTGGACTTGTGGACCGCCTACCGCGAGAGGGCCTATCGTGCCAGTCCCCAGCCGTTTCTGGGCTATTTCTTCATGTTGGAGGACTGCGAGGCGTCCCGCCGGCCCGTGGGCGTCAACGAGCCTCATTTCCCGGTCTTCCCGGAATTCAAGGATTCCTCCTACGCGCGACGATACGAACTCTTCTGTCGCAAGCTGATTCTGGAGAGGCACTACACAGCATATCGACGACTATGAGACGTTCCTGGACGAACTGGAGAAGGTCTGGCGGCACGCGTTCCGCGTCCTGACGCCCGGCGGACGTCTGGTGTGCGTCGTCGGCGACGTCTGTGTATCGAGACGGGAATTTGGGCGTCACCTCGTGTTCCCGCTGCACGCGGACATCTGCGTGCGGTGCCGCAAGATCGGCTTCGACAACCTCAATCCGATCATCTGGCACAAGATCGCCAATGCCTCCTACGAGGTCGCCAACGGCTCGAAGTTTCTCGGCAAGCCGTACGAACCCAACGCCATCATCAAGAACGACATCGAGTTCATCCTCATGCAACGCAAGCCCGGCGGATACCGTCAGCCGACCGACCGCCAGCGAGATGAGAGTCGGATCGCCAAGGCGGACTTCGACCAGTGGTTCCAGCAGATCTGGACCATCCCCGGCGCCTCCACGCGCAAACACCCCGCTCCGTTTCCTCTGGAGCTTGCGACCCGGCTGATTTCCATGTTCTCGTTCACCGGGGACACGGTGCTGGACCCGTTCTGCGGATCGGGCACGACCATGGTCGCGGCTCTCCAGAAGGGACGCAACAGCATCGGGGTGGAGATCGACAGAGAGTATTGTCGCAGCGCCGCCCGCAGGCTCAAAATGGAGAACAGCGGTCTCTTTGCCTCCGCGGAGGTGGTCTTCGAACGAGCCATCGAGGATTCGTCCAACCCTTCCGTCTGCGTCGACGCGGAGCTCTCGCGCCTTCGTGCGGCCAGTCATCGCACCGTCTGACCAAACCGATCCGCAAGACCGCCAAGACCGCCAAACATTCTTCTTGGCGGTCTTGAGCCTCCCTGTGGCGCGAATGGCGCGCACGTGGGTGTGACCCGTCATTCCGGCACACGGCAGACTCCTCCCGACGGATGGAAGCAGGACGGACCGATTCGGAATCCACCGCTGCGCGGCGGGAGTTTGTCGCATTGCAGCCACCAGCGTGAGGGGTGCTGCGCACGCCCTCAAGGGAGCGTTTCGCTCCCATACCCAGCCGGAGGCCGCAAAGCGCAGAAACTCCCCAGGCAGGTCCGTTTCGGGCCTGCATCGAGCCCCGGCGAAACAGGACCACGTCCCGTGTGCCTGGGTGTCTTCGGTCCGTCAGAATGTCGGGGAGTTCTTCAAGCGGACGGGCAAGAGCATCGTCGCGCTGACCGTGCGGGACATCCTGGACGAGCAGACCGCCGCCAGGCTGGCGTGACGACTCTCAGGATTCTCAAGAACGTCAAGAGTCTCAAGAACCTCACGATCGCACGTTGAGGCTCTTGAAGACCTTGACGATCTTGAGGATATGGCATGCCAACGGTCAGGAACGCGTCCATGGGACCGGCCGCCGGCCAACCGATCCGGAGACGCCCAACCGCAGGATACCGTCGCGCGTCCGCATATGCCCTCGAGCGAGCGTCTCGCTCGCGTGCCCAGCCGGAGGCCCCAAAGCGAAAAACCTGCCACGCACGACCGCTTAGGGCGTGCATTCACCAGGGGTTTTTGGGAGATTTTGGCCCGGCGGGCGTGTAACATGACGGGTCGATGCGCAATTGAAACCATGCAATGGTCGCGATTATGGCAAAACCCGTTGAACAAACGGTTTACGACGATCTGGTGATCCTGGCGAAAAGCCAGGCCTCGGCCCTGGGCAGGCTGTATGAGCTGTATTACGACCGGATCTTCCGCTTCTGCGTCCACCGGCTGTTCAACCGCTCGGCCGCAGAGGACGTGACCTCGTCGGTCTTCCTGACGGTCGCTCGCACGATGCGCCAGTTCAAAGGGCGGACGGAGCAGGACTTTCGCAGTTGGCTCTACACCATCGCGGCCAACCAGGCGAACGCCCACATTCGCAAGACCCTGCGTCGTCAGCGGCTGATGAAGAACATGGTGGCCGCGAGGATGGAGGATTCGCCGGAACAGGGCGCGTGGTCGAGCCTGGACTGGCCGACGCTGTACGCGGCGGTCGGGCAGCTCAAGCCCGAGCACCAGACCCTGCTGACGCTGCGGTTCTTCGAGAACATGGATTACGACGAGATCGCGCGGATCGTCAAGGCACGACCCGCGACGGTCCGCGTGACGCTGCACCGGATACTCCGCCGGTTGGAGGATGTGTTGCGGGGGGATCTGGGTGGAGACGAGTAGATGTCTGAAAAAGAAAACCACTTCCGAAAGATCGTGGCCGGCCTCAGGACCGACGACGAGCTCAACCCGCTTCATCGGGAACAGCTCCGTCGGCAGATGATGGCGGCCTTCGAACAGGCCTGCGCCGTCGGCGACGCGCAGTCCGACGTCGCGGGGGCGGGCGTCAAACCCGCCCCTGTCCGATCCATTCGTGTCGCATGGCTGGCCGTTGCGGCGGCGATTCTCATCATCGCAGGCGTCGGCGCCTGGATGTGGCTGGGTTCGTCCCGCTCGCCGAGCGGTCTGGAACGCGTGCGTCTGGCCGCCGAGAGCGAGCCCTGGATGCTGGCGGTCGCCACGCGGTACGCCAACGGCCAGTCGTCCACCGAGCGGCACTGGTGCAACTTCGCGGACAAGCAGACCTACGTGCTCACCGACGACGAAACGGTCGTCGCCTACGATTACGGTCGGGGCCAGGTCAAGCTGGCCTACAGCCCGAAAATCAAGACGCTGGTGGTCTCGGAGTTGCCCAGGACCGGGCCTTTCGGCGCGGAATCCGCCTACAACTTCGTCGCGTCCTTCGCGGTCTTCGCTGCGAGGGCGGACGCAGTGCTGGAGGAATCGAGCGTCGAGCATGAAGGCCGGACCGTGTGGGCCTACGCGATCGACGCCAACGCGCCGGCCTACAGCATCGACGGCAGGCCGGTGGCGCGCCTGCGGATGACCGTGCTGGCGGACCCGAGGACCCGCCGGATCGTCGCGGCCAACGTCGAGCACCAGGGGACGCGGGGCAACGTGCTGGCGCGTGAGGAGTGGGCGATGAGCTATCCCGCGTCGGGTCCGGCCAGCGTCTACGATCTGGGCGTGCCCCGCACGGCCCGCGTGTTCGACACACGCCAGAACTATCGCGGCACGCCGGGGGATTGGAGCGCGTCGTTGACGCCGCCGCCGGCGTCGGGCGGATTCCGGCTCGAACCGCTCCAGATCGAATTGCCCAGGGCGAAGTTCAGCGGCACGCCCCAGGACGGTCGCACGCCCAATCTGGAGAGGCCCCGAGGCGGTCCACGTCCGCCGTTCCTGGCGCCGGCCGGGACGGTCAACCTCGCCAGGGGCAAACCGGTCTCGTCGAGCGATCCCGAGCCGATCGCAGGCAGTCTGGACCTGATCACCGACGGGGACAAGGAGGCGGTCGAAGGCGGGGTCGTCGAGCTGGGTCCCAGGCCGCAGTTCATCACGATCGACCTGCAGGAGTCGTGCGAGATTTACGCGGTCGTGCTGTGGCATCATCACCGCTGGCCCCGCTCCTATCACGAAGTGGTGGTGCAGGTTTCGGACGACCGGTCGTTCAAGCGGGGCGTCCGGACGATCTTCAACAACGATGCGGACAACACGCTGGGCCTGGGCGCCGGGCGCGACCTGACGTACACCGAGACGTACGAGGGCAAGCTGATCGACGCCAAGAGCGTCCACGGCCGGTACGTCCGCTGCTACAGCAACGGCAACTCGCACGACGAGCTGAATCACTACACTGAGGTCGAGGTCTACGGAAGACCGCTGAAGTCGATCAAGAGCAACTGACCACCCCATGTGCGGAGAACCTCTCATGAGACACAGACTGACTGCGCGCGGATTCTGCCTGCTCGCCACGGCGATCTGCTTGACCAACGCGACCGAGAGAGCCCCTGCCCAAGCGAGTCGGCCTGTCGTTCCGGCCAGACTCGCGCTCCAGGTCGACGGCGTGACGTTCGATTTCGTTCGGATCGATCCCGGCCGTTTCACGATGGGAAGCCCGCATCGTTACGTGGACGAATACAACTGGACGTACGAGATGCCGGCCCACGAGGTGACCATCCGTCGTGCATACTCCATGGGCGTGACGGAAGTCACCGTGGAGCAGTTCCGCCTGTTCGTGGAGCAGACCGGCTATGTCACCGAGGCGGAGAAACAAGGTTGCGTTTTTTCGCCTGCGGACACGGGTTGGCGTTTCGAGTACCTGGTCGACTGGCGCTGGCCCGGCTACGCGCAGACCGACCGCGAGCCCGTCGTGTGCCTGGGCAGGACCGACGCGCAGGCGTTCTGCCGTTGGCTGGGCGAGAAGACCGGTCGCACCATTCGCCTGCCCAGCGAAGCCGAGTGGGAGTACGCCTGCCGGGCGGGCACGACGGGCGAATACGCGGGCAGTCTCGATGCGATGGGCTGGTACGCATGGAACAGCGCATCGCGGACGCACCCGGTGGCGCAGAAGCAGCCGAATGCCTGGGGTCTCTACGACATGCACGGCAACGCCTGGGAATGGGTCGAGGATCTCTACCACCGCGACTGCGCCGACGCCCCGACCGACGGCTCGGCCTGGCTGGACACGACCGACGTCGATCCTCGCGGCATCACCCGCGGCGGCTCCTTCTACAATCCCGCATGGCTGTGCCGCTCCTACATCCGGATGCAAACGCCGCTGCGCCAGAAGGTTCACTCCAACAACGGTTTTCGGCTTGTCTGCGATGTGCCAAAACCCTGAAACCGAACTGCGGAGGATTAGATCATGAAGCGAGAACAGGCTACGCAAAGCATGGCGGCAAGAAGGTTCGCGGCTCTGCTGATCGTGGGACTGCTATCTGCGGATCGAGCATGCCCGAGCGAACTCACGACTCTCAAGGCCGGGAAAGTTGAATTCGAGCTCGTGCGCATCCCGCCGGGGCGGTTCCTCATGGGCTCCGAGGATGGCGACCGCGATGAGCGACCGGTCCATGAGGTTTGCATCGATTACGATTTCCACATGGGGCGAACCGAAGTGACGGTCCGCCAGTTTCGGGCATTTGTGGAGGCGACCGGGTACAAGACCGACGCCGAGAAGGCGGGCTGGGCGTACACGTGCCCGCTGCCCGGGCTGCACTCGCATGAACGAGGCCTCGACTGGCGCCGGCCCGGCTTCGAGACGACCGACGAGCATCCGGCGCTGGTGATCAGTCGCAACGATGCGATGGCTTTCTGTCGGTGGCTGAGCGAGCGGACGGGTCGGGCTGTCCGTCTGCCGACGGAGGCCGAGTGGGAGTACGCCGCCCGCGCCGGCATCGCGGACGACGGCGCAGCGGATGTGGGCGATGCGGCGTGGTACGAAGAGAACGCCTCCCGTGCACGGCCCGTCGGCGGCAGGAGAGCCAACGCCTGGGGCTTGTGCGACATGCAGGGCAACGCCTTCGAGTGGTGTCTGGACGTCTATCGGCCGGGCTACGACGGCACCTGCGAGGACGGCGGCGCGCGGACGGACGATCCGGCGCTGCCGCAGGCCGCCTGGCGCTACGTCCTTCGAGGCGGGTCCTGGTCCGGCCCGGCTCGGCAGCTTTCCCCCTCCTATCGGTCGCGCCGCATCCGGAACTTCGCCAGGCCCGACACGGGATTCCGAATCGTCGTTTCTGAAGGCGAACCCGGCGCTGCGAAGCCGGTCTCGGTTGGCCGCGCGGAGAAGCGAGACGATGCCAGGTGCATCCGCGACGAGCAGAAAGGGCGAACCCTTCTGACCGCTGGCGGCGTGCGGTTCGAGTTCGTTCGGATTCCCGCGGGCGAGTTCACCCTAACGTTGCATAAACATGGACGGGTCAGACGTTGGCTGGGATTTGATTGAGGATCTGTAACAGGCGCGTTTTGATCCAAGTGTTGGCACTGATCGTGAGTGTCAGAAGGCCTTGCGGCCGACTGAGGCGG
>DATIKY010000301.1:0-7399 GCA_035476995.1 Sedimentisphaerales bacterium
CAGCAGGGGTTCCGTGGTACAGTCTGTCATGGAAATGGCCTTTCTGTCTGAGTGATGGAATCGTTACAAGTCCTTACACTACAGGCAGTTAGGCCATTTGTCTATCAAAACACACCGAAACTCGATGAAATATGCGGGTTAGGTTTTCTTGAGCTTCCATAGCGTTGTAGTACTACTATACCCGCTCCGGGCCGATGCCCTCCATCCCCTTTGGTTGCGGCCGAAGGCCGCGATGGGGGCTCTGTGCCTCCGTGGTGAACGCCGTTGCTCTCAAGCCCTTGTGCGACAACAGGTTACACCATTCCCAATATGCAACATTGTATTTCTGTTTTATACTGACAGAACAGTGTGGTAATTGTACCATATTTGCAGCGTTGTGGAGCGATGCCTCGGGACTCCGCAGGGTCGAATCAGGATTCGCCTCCGAACGAACAAAAGGACAGAGCCATGGGAAAGCGAAACAGACGAGGAAGCAGTCAGAAGGCAGAAGGAAAAAGGGTCAAAGCGAGACCAGGAAGGGCTGTCGCGGCGCATGCGTCGCCCGTGCGGGGGCCCAGGTCGCGGCTGCGGGTGCCGCCGCCGGAGAGCGACGCGTGGCCCCAGGAATATCGCGGGGCCAACTGGAGGCCGGCGTATGCGTTCCTCTTCGCGGGCAAGTGCCAGTTGTGCGCGCATTCCTGTCCGCTGCCGAGGTCGCGGCAGTTGCGGGACAAATGGACCGGGACGACCCGCCTGCTCCAGTGCACCAACCATCCGGCCTGTCCCGGCGAGATCGAGGAGGTCCTGCCGACGGACACCTGCCGGAACTTCAAGACGAAATGGTGGCGGCGGCCCAGGCGGAAATCGCAGAGGCACGCGGGGCGGCCGCCGGCGGCCGCGAGCCCCGGGAAGAGCAAACGCATTCCGCTGGGCCACGGGCGGTTCGCGATCGTCGACGCGGCCGACTACGCGAAGATCAGCGGCTACAAATGGTACGCGACGAGGCGGGGACGCAACATCTACGCGGTCTGCCGGTCCCGAGGACGCGACATATACATGCATCGCATGATCATGAAGCCTCCACGAGGCCACATCGTGCATCACCGCGACCGCAACGGCCTGAACAATCGGCGGGACAATCTGCTCGTCTGCACGCCGCGACAGCATCAGGCCTGTCGCGGGCCGGATGGCGGGGCCTCGCGATTCGTCGGCGTGTATCGGCGGGGCGACAAATGGGAGGCCCGCATCCGATGCCGCGGGAAGGTGTACTATCTCGGGTGCTTCGACGACGAGACCGAAGCGGCCAAGGCCCGCGACCGCAAGGCGTACGAGCTGCACGGCGAGTTCGCGTACTTCAACTTCCCCGAGGATTACGGGCTCTGAAACGCCGGAGGCCATGACGCCGTTCGCATCGCAATCGGATAGGAGCCCGGTCCCATCCTCTCTGCAAGCGACAACGGAGAAGAGCGGTTGCCTCTTCCGGCTGTGTGCGATCATGCATACACAATTGTACTCCACCCCCTGGCGAGATACATTGTCGTATCCGGCCAGGCACACCCCGCCAGGATCTATACTTCACATAACCGCTTTTCCATAAGGCCTTACAGTTCCGACATGTACGATTCAAGCGTGTGGCACGCGACTTGCAACACAAGGGGGAGTCCGGTTTCGGGGGCCATGGCCCGAATGTGGACTCGTGAAATTGAGAATGCGTCCGTGTGACGACGCGTGGTCGAACGATCGAGTTGGAAAGGGCAGCAACGTGAGAGGCAAACGACTGTGCAGACTGTGGATCATCTTCGCCATCCTGGCGATTTCCGTTCCGGCGTGGGCGGCCGAGGCGGCTGAGCCTTCGCCCATCGACGTCGCCAAGGCCGAGGTCCAGACGAACCTCAACATCGTCTGGACGCTGGTCGCGGCGTTTCTGGTGTTCTTCATGCAGGCGGGATTCGCCATGGTGGAGACCGGGTTCACCCGGGCCAAGAACTCCGTCAACATCCTGATGAAGAACCTGTTCGATTTTTCGATCGGCATGCTCGCCTTTTTCTTCGTCGGCTTCGGCCTGATGTTCGGACAGAGCAAGGGCTGGATCGGAACGACGATGTTCGGCCTGAGCGGCGTCGAGCCCGGCAGCGGCGACTGGAACTGGACGTTCCTGATCTTCCAGACGGTGTTCGCGGCCACCGCGGCCACGATCGTCTCGGGCGCGATGGCCGAACGGACGAAGTTCACGTCGTACCTGGTCTACAGCTTCTTCATCACGCTGTTCATCTACCCGGTCGCGGGTCCTGGGCGTGGAACAGCCTCGCGGGCCAGGGCGGCAGCGGATGGCTGGAGAAGCTCGGCTTCCATGATTTCGCGGGCTCGACGGTCGTGCACTCGGTCGGCGGATGGCTGGCGCTGGCCGGCGCGATCATGCTCGGTCCGCGTCTGGGCAAATACGGTCCGGACAAGAAGCCCCGCGCGATCCCCGGCCACAACATCCCGCTGGCGTCGCTGGGGGTGTTCATCCTGTGGTTCGGCTGGTTCGGCTTCAACCCCGGCAGCACCACCTCCGGCGTGGACCTGGCGGGCTACATCGCGGTGACGACGAATCTGGCGGCGGCGGCCGGAGCCGTCACGGCGCTGATCCCCTCGTGGATCGTGGTCAAGAAACCCGACGTCTCGATGGCCCTCAACGGCGTTCTGGCGGGCCTCGTGGCGATCACGGCGCCCTGCGACGGGGTCTCCCCGATCGGCGCGGTGATCATCGGAGGCGTCGGCGGCGTCCTGGTGGTCCTGAGCGTGCTGTTCCTCGACTACGTGCTGAAGACCGACGACCCGGTCGGCGCGGTCAGCGTGCACTGCGTCTGCGGCATCTGGGGCACGATCTCCTGGGGCCTGTTCAGCACGAGCAGCGGACTGCTCTATGGGCACGGCTTCAAACAACTGGGCGTGCAGCTCCTCGGAGCCGGCGCCGTGGCGGCATGGGCGTTCGGGCTTGGGCTGGCCCTGTTCTTCGTCCTGAGCAAAACCATCGGACTGAGTGTCAGTGCGGAGGAAGAACTCAAGGGCCTGGACATCGGCGAACACGGCAACGAGGCGTACTCAGGCTTCCAGGTCTTCACCACCGCATAAGGGTCCGCAACTGATTGATCCATCGCGGGCCTGAGGCCCGATTCAGGAGAACTGAGCATGAAACTGATCATCGCATACATTCAACCGCACAAGCTCAACGACGTGAAACAGGCGTTGTACAAGCCCGAAGTCTACAAGATGTCTGTAACGAATTCGCTGGGCTGCGGACAGCAGAAGGGATACCACGAATCGTATCGCGGCGTGCCGATGGAGGTGAACCTGCTTCGCAAGGTGCGTCTGGAGATCGCAGTCAACGAGAACTTCGTGGACCCGACGGTCAAGGCGATCATCGAAGGCGCCCGCACCGGCCAGATCGGAGACGGAAAGATCTTCGTCCTGGACTTGCCCGAGTGCATCCGCATCCGCACAGGAGAACGCGGCAATGCAGCCATAGGATAACGTGATGCGTCGCTACCTGTAGACCATCATTTCTGTGCCCTTCCTCGGGCCAAAAGCCGGGGCCCTGTCGCCTTCGACAGGGCCCCTGTCCATTCAGCGATCCCCGACGATCGCAGTGATGCGCAGGTCGCGGATCTGGACCGCGGCGTCGAACGCGCCGGGGATCTCCCAGCCGAGATTCATGTTGACAACCGCGTAATGGTGCGGTTCGGCGTCCTTGAGGTAACCCCGCTTCACCGCCTCTTGAACACCGCTGCGAATGAAGGGCAGCAGGTCCACGTCGAGCGAAAGCCACTGGCCTGTCTTCATCGGCGTCACGCCAACCGCCCTGCCGTCGACGGTGTAGATGAACTTGCCTGTGGCGTCATCCTTGCCGACGTCCTTAGCCGTATACTGGGGCGGGACGTCGTGGCGGTTGTCGAAGAACGGCACGCCGAACCAGTAGAAGTTGCCGCGGTCGGGCGAGTCCGGGCTGATATTCTTGACGATGAAGCACATCTGGAACTGTGCGGCGTGGAGGTCTCGATCGTACTGATCCACAGGCATCCGGCTCTCGCATCTCAGAAGCCTCAGATCGAGCGAAAAGCGAATCGAGTCCAGTTCGTCGAGCGGGCGGATCACGACCGCGTCCTGTTCGATCAGCAGATGCGGCCAGCCTTCGCCGGAGCGTCTGGCCTTGTCGCCATACTCGGCGCCGCCCCGCACTTCCAGGATCAAATCCCGATTCGGCGAGTTCGGCCCGCCGACGAGGACCCGATTGCCTTCGTTTTCGTAGAGCCAGTCCCCGTCGGTCCCCCGCACGCATGGCGTGGAGCCCAAGCTGTACTTCGTGGCCCACTGGCACAGTCGCCAGGCCGGGACGTTGTTCGCGTCCCCCAGGTCCAGAACCGCCTCGACGGCGCGGCCCTTCGAGGAATCCGGGAAACTGAACGCGAAACCCCCGCGGAACTGCGGATCGGCGAACAGGGCCTGTCGCTTCCCTGCCTGCTGAGGCCAAGCGACGGAGCTACCTGCAAGAACCGCCCAGATAAGAGAACCGTGTCGGACGAACATCATTGCTCTTCGGCCCACGCTCATCGAAATCCTCATCGCATCTGGGGATCAGAATGCCTCGGCACCCGATGCGTTCATTCATGATTGAATCGTCAAACGCAGCCGGCGTTGTCACCCTCGCGCAAGCGGAGGTCTGGGAACGTTGCGAACGAGCCTGGTTTCTGGTATTCGCGGCAATAGCGGGGTTGGCTCTGTGCTTCGATAAGCTGACGCAACCACCGATCGTTCTGCGGCCCCTACCATTCGGACAACGAAGCCTCTCACGCATGTCCCAGGGTTCCGATGATCCTCACTCCTCGGCCGTGTCGTTCGCACGTTGAAGCTCCAGGCGATGCTCGGCTTCAACCCGCGCATCCTTCCAATTTCTGCGGCCTTTCGCCGCACGTACCCAACCCTCCATTTTCTCACAGATGCGAATCCACTCCTGCAGTTCGGGGACCGACATGTTGCCAACGCCCTTCTTCGTCAGTGCGTAGTCTCTCCTCGTTCGAGGATCTTCGCGTAGATCACCTTTCTTTGCCTTCATTATCACACTTCCGCTCGAAACCATATGGTGTATCCGGCAATCGCCGGCTGTGTACCACAACCGTCGGGCAGACACGGGGGCCTGCCCTACAGCTTGCGTTGCAGGGATACCGCGGATCGGAATTCGTAAACACCCGGCTGGACTTCGAGCGTCACCCGGTCTTTCTCGGCCGCCACCGACTTGACGCCCTTGGCGTCCGCGATGGGCCGGCCACCTTCCGTGATCGTCTTGGCATCTGTCGTCGGAAGGATGACCGTCGCCGTCGTGTTCGGCGGGACCGTGACGTTCCACGTCAGCACGCCGGCGTCATCGATGCTCCAGTTGCTCACGATCTGGCCGTAGAGGCTGTCGTGATGGGCCTTCACCCACGTCAATGACGGGTCGTCCACGAGGCCGGGCTTGAGGATGAATCGCTGGAAACCTGGCGACCGCAGGTCGCTCTTGATGCCCGCCAGGCCCTCGATGAACCACGTCCCGATGTAGAGGTACGAACTGTGGCACAGGGAGTTGTCCATATCCCAGGATTCGTAGATCGCGGTCGCGCCGGAGCGGAGCATGTCGCCCCAGCCGGGATAGGTGGTCTTGTTGGCCATCGTGTAGATCAGGTCCTGACGGTCGAGGGCCAGGAGCGTATTGAACAGGAAGGCGCCGCCCGTGATGCCGGCGTGGATGTGCCCCTTGCGATGGATCAGGATCTCCTCGACGAGCCGCTTCTCGATCGCGGGCCGCACGTTCTTGGGCGGCAGATCCACCAGCAGTGCGATCGCCAGGTAGGCCTGAAAACCATTGACGTAGCTGCCCTCGGCGGGAATGTAGAACTTCGCATGCACGGCCTTGCGGGCCTCGTCGGCTCGCGCGCGATACTTCTTCGCGTCGTCGGTCTTGCCCAGGACTTCCGCGATGGTCGCGGCAGTCTGCAAGTTGAAGATCCAGTAACAGTTGTTGAAGAAGAGGGTCTCCGGCGTGTCGCCGTTGACGCCCTTGGCGCCGGGCCAGAGCCAGTCGCCGAGGAAGTCCCACTCGCCGCCCCAGCGTCGGAGGATGTTGTCCTTGGCCTTGGTCTCCAGAAAGGCCAGCCATCGCTGGATTGTGGGGAAGTTCTCTTCGAGGATGCGGGTGTCGCCGTAGCGTTCGTAGATCTCCCAGGGCAATGTGACGCAGAAACCGCTCCAGCCGGGACCGCCGCCGCCCCAGTAGGTGGGCGCGGTGTAGGGCAGGTTGCCCGCTTCGACGGTGTCTTTGACCGCGGCCTTCTCCGCCGTGCCCCAGGCGGCGCTGCCGCCCTGCACGTCGCGCCAATCCTGGCTCCATTTCGTGTAGAAGGCGCCCAGGCTGTAGTTGTTCAAGCCGCACTCGGTGGTCGCGTGCGCGTCGCCGCCGTAGCCCATGCGCTCGCGATGGGCGCAGTCGACGACGTAGCCGCCCAGGCTGAGGTCCTCGAAGGTCCAGAGCGTCGTGTCGTAGATGAGATTGAGCAGATCGTTGGAGCACTCGAAATCGGCGGCGCGCGCGAAGTCCGTCCGGACGAGCTGGCAGCGGATGTCGCTGAGCTGCGGCTTGTACTTGAGCCCTTCGATCGTCACCCACCGTCCGGTGAAGTAGTTGAAGCGGTTCTCGAACGTGCCCCTGCCCTGGGGTCCGATGACGTATCGGCTGAAGATCCGGTGGGTCATGTCCGAGTTGGGCCGTTCGGAGAACTTGAACTCGATCTGGTCGCCGGGCTTGCCGCGGACGTCGGCCTGGAGCCAGCCGGTGACGTTGACGCCCAGATCGACGCGGTACACGCCGGGCTTGGTCTCCTCGACCGCGACCGGCTTGACCTCCTGAATCCGGCGGTTCGGCTCGATCATCTCGGCTGAGACCATCAAATGCGGCGTATACACAGTTGCAGGTTTCCAGCCGGAGTCGTCGAGATTCGCCTCACACCAGTTGGCGAGTTCCTTGTTTGCATCGTACCGCTCGCCGCCGAAGTGCATGAAATCCCAGACGCCCAGGAGCGTGTTGGGGCTCGGGTGCGTGCGCCAGGTGCCGTCGGTGGCGATCGTCACCGCGTCTCCGCCGGGCAGGCGGATGTCGGCCTGGGCCAGCACGATCGGCGTCTGCGGCTTGTCGTCGGTCTTGTACGGCGGGAAAATCGACCAGGAGACGCCCAGCCACAGACCGATGACGTTCCTGCCTTCTTTGAGGCTCATCCGGTTTTTGCGTACTTTTGAGTTGAGAAGAGTGGACATGCCGGCTTATCCAAAGGTTTTGCAAGGACTTAGTAACTATCTCAAAAGGCTCAGGCGATGGAGACGGCGATACCAGAGCAGGCCGCAACACAAT
>DATIKY010000302.1:0-1893 GCA_035476995.1 Sedimentisphaerales bacterium
GTAGCCCCGAATCCCAAACCCATGGTACAATAAGCTGGTGGACATGCTTGACTCCTATCCTAAGTCCTTGCAAAACCTTTGGATAAGCCGGCATGTCCACTCTTCTCAACTCAAAAGTACGCAAAAACCGGATGAGCCTGAAAACGATCTGTACTATTGCACGCTGGACGGGACGATGGCCGTCCGCCTGACCTCTACGCCGGGGCATGAGGGGCTCAGCACGTTCGATCCGGCGGGGCGGTTCGTGGCCTTCGTGCGGGAGGGCAATCTGTACGTGGTGGACGTCGCGACGCAGACCGAGCGGGCCCTGACCACCGACGGCGGCGGCCTGATCCGCAACGGCCAGGCCGACTGGGTCTACTTCGAGGAGGTCCTCGATCGTCAGTGGAAACTGTTCTGGTGGAGTCCGGACTCTTCGGCCATCGCTTTCGTGCGGACCGACGACGAGCCGGTTCCGCAGTTCACGTTGACGAACGAAGCCACGCGGGGCGAGCGGGTGGAGCAGACGCGCTATCCGCGTGCAGGGGAGGCGAACCCGACGGTGAAGCTGGGGATCGTCTCGACCGCCGGCGGAGTGGTGCGATGGGCGGATCTCAAAGGATATACGGAAGGCGCCTGCCTGATCACCGGCGCCGGCTGGCTGCCCGACAGCGAGCGGCTCTACCTTTTCATCCAGGACCGGGCCCAGACCTGGCTGGACATCAGCACTGTGTCCAGGCGGGGTGGTCGCCTCACACGTCTGCTTCGCGAAACCACCGAGGCATGGGTCGAGCCGCCGGCTCAGATCGAGTTCCTTGCCGAGGGCGACCTGCTGTTCACCAGTGAACGGACGGGATGGAAGCATCTGTACCGGTTCGACAAGAACGGGCAGTTGAAGCGCCCTGTCACGGAGGGCCAGTGGGAGGTCCGGGATGTTCTGCGCGTGGATCAGGAGGGGGGCTGGGTCTACTTCACCGGCACGCGTGACTCGCACATCGCGGAGAATTTGTATCGTGTCCCGCTGGACGGAGGGGACGTCCAGCGACTCACCGAAACGTCGGGCCAGCACCGGGCGAATGTCAGCCCCAACGGGAAGTACGTCATCGACACCTGGAGCGATGCAAGCACGCCGACGAAAGTGGCTCTCCGCACGACCGATGGGACTCTGATCCACATGCTCGACACGAACCCCGTCTATGAACGCCAGGAGTACCGGTTCGGCGCCTGCGAGCAATTTCAGATCCCGATGTCCGACGGTTTCCTGATCGAAGCCCGACTGATCAAGCCCGCGGACTTCGACGAGAGCCGCAAGTATCCGGTCTGGTTCACGACGTACGCCGGACCGCACATGCCGAGCATCTCCGACTCCTGGCAGGGGGGGCGGACGTGGGACCACATGGTCGCCGGGATGGGCGTGCTCGTGTTTCAATGCGATCCCAGGTCCGCCAGCGGCAAAGGCGCCTGCTCGGCCTGGACCGCTTACAAACAGCTTGGCGTCCAGGAGCTCAAGGATATCGAAGAAGCCATCGGATGGCTCAAGAGTCAACCTTACGTCGACGGCGATCGGATCGGCATGAGCGGCCATAGCTACGGCGGCTTCATGACCGCGTACGCTATGACGCACAGCAAGCTCTTCGCCGGCGGGATCGCGGGCGCTCCGCCCACGGACTGGCAGTTCTACGACACGATCTACACCGAGCGGTTCATGGACACGCCGCAGAACAACCCCGAGGGCTACGAGAAGACCAGCGTCGTGAAGGCCGCCAAGGACCTGCGCGCTGACTCACCATTTATGTTACCGAAGCCTGGTGGTTGCCTCAGTAGAATGTTACCAAAAACTGGAGGCATACGATGGGCAAGAGAGTGAGCTCGCAGACGAGGAGAGAGTTGCTGGAGGCGGTGCGACGGCGGTAT
>DATIKY010000303.1:0-43448 GCA_035476995.1 Sedimentisphaerales bacterium
ACGTTCCACAGTTCGTCGCTGACTTCCCAAATCGTGGGAAGGGCTTTCACCTTATGTTTCTGTCGTGCCATCCGTGGCTCCTTTCAAAAGGTTCCTACGGATGGTTATCGGCTAAAACTCCCCTTTTGAGATAGTTACTTAGCCCTTTCGGGGGCTAGCGGTTCGGTTCTTCGCGGGCTCGCTCGTTGTCCTGGACAACCTGGTCGCCCAGGTTTTCCAGCTTCCTGGTTTCCTGCGGACTGATGCGGGACGACCTCAACTCGGACATCAGCTTGTTGGCCAAAGCGAGCCGGTCGGCCGCGGTGGCCGCGTTGGCGTCGCCGGACGAACTCTGCATCTTTCGATATTTCTCCACCAGCTCGCTGACGGCCCGCTGCTCTCCGTCGGTCATCTTCGAGGCGCCGCTGCGCATCGCGGCTGGAACCGGTTGCGGCATGCCCTGGGGCACGACGGCCGAAGATTCGCTGATCTTCACCGGGACGGCCTGGGGGATCGGCGTTTCCGTGGGCGAAATCGCCGCGTCGTCCGCCGTCATCAGACTCACCCGATCCACGACAGCTTCCATCGACACTTCGCTCTCCCGCTGACCATCCCAGCAGAGCAGCGAACCTTCCCGCACCTCTTTGATGGTCAGGTGGCCGATTTCGCTGCCGGACTGAACCCACTGGTAGGTGTTGTCGGGAAGACGGATATAGGCGAAGGACGCGTTCGGATTCGAGGCCGAACGGCTCGTCCCGAGCAGCGTGAACTTGGCGGTAACCGGCGCCCTGGGTCCGGGTCCCGGCGTCACACGAACGGGAGTCTCCGCGCGGGCCACCGGCTTCTCCTGGATCATGGGCTTGGGGTCGATAATGTCCTTGAAAAGCTCGGCCTGCCTGACCAGAGGCGGCTTGGTGTCCTGGCTGGGCGCGTTCCTGTCCCCATGCAGCTCCTGGAACCGCTCCACGGCGCCGGGCGACGACTGCACTCGGCTGATCCGCTGATCGTTCTTGCCGTCGAGATGGATCAACGACACAGGTCCGAGAACCGAAGCCAGAACCAAGCCCGCGAAAGCCACCGCGGCCACACCCGTTATACGCAATGTCTTGACCATAAGGACACCCCTTCCCTAGTCTTTGACATCGCCGGCGGCTGCGGGTTCCCTCCAATGGACAATTTTCTTCATGTACTCCTCCTCGTGTCCGGCAAAACCGGTGCTTTTCTCCGGGGTATGGCACGTCAGACAGCTCATTTTCGGCTCCCGCGTAGGTTTCTGGCCGAAAGAGGCGATGTGCTCAGAGCCCGGACCGTGGCAGTTTTCACACCCTACGTCCTTCATGTGCGGCGTCTTTTCCTCCGTGATGTAGCCGCTGTCGTATTCCATTCCAATCACATGGCAGACCACGCACTCCGGATCGCGGTCCGAACCCACCCTCTTCAGCGAACTCAGGGCGTCCGCGTGGCGTTTGGTCATCCAGGCATCGAATTCATACTGGTGGCACCGCTTGCAGGACTCGGAACCCGTGAATGCCAGTCCATCGGGCAACGGAATCCGCGGATAACTCTCCAGCAGGTTGGCCGCGCCGACCAGTTGCTGATACTGCTTGTACAGTCGGATGAGGGCCGGGTCGTCGGGCAGGTCCTCGGTGACCGGGATATCCGTGAACCGCAGCGTGGGTCTGCCGCCGGAGGCCGGGATGGCGACGTCCAGCCGACAGATGTGACGCCCCAAACGCCCGGTCGTGACCACCATCGGCTTTGCGCCCGGCCCGCTCAGAAGCACAGGCTCGTCCATCTCCGACGGGCAGACAATGCAATCGACGCCCGGCGCCCTGGCCGCGACATCCGCCAGCAGGCCGCTGTCTCTGGAGCGAAAGATCAGAATATTGACCGTCGCCTCCCCTTCCTCTTCGGCAAAGATCTCCGCGACCCGCTCCACCGGGGTGATCCGGGGATCCAATGTCGCGACTTTGACGGTCACGCCCTGGTCCGGGAATCCCTTCGCGAACACCTCAAGCTCGGCATCCCGATCCTTCAGGAGCGTGAACGCCCGCTGCGGATTCGTCAACAACCCCAGACGCTCGGCCATGGCGATGTCCTCGTCCGTCAGGCAGACTGCGTCATAGTCCAGAAGCTGAAGCGCCTCGAAGAGAACACGGAACTTGATGAGATCCTGTTCCCCATCGCCGGCGGCGAAGCTCCCGGTATCGACGACCACCCGGCTCAAGGCGGGCGTCCGGTCGAAAATCGCAGGACGCTTTTCCAGGCCGCCAAGCTGGCCGCCGGAGCAGCCGCAGGGACGCAGCGAGCCCAACGTGTTTCCCGTCAGAAAGATCACGAGTGGGGCGTCGCTGTCCGCCTGGCCCGCAGGCGGGTGGGGCGCCATGGTCTCCGAGGGGCAGGATAGACACGCCAGAAACAGGCAAGTCCCCGCCAAAGCGAGAGTTATCTTCTTCCGACCCAGAGCCAGGCAGGCGCCTCGGGCAACCATCAGACGAGCGTTCAACACCTGGGATCATCCCCCTGCATAGATCCCGCGGAGGGGGATCGACACGATTTCGCTGCCCTTGATCTTCACTTCGATCACGTCCGCCAGCAAGGCGTCGTCGGCCTTCCGCTCGGGAGCTTTGATCTCGATGCGAAATTCCTGGCGATCCTCCAGTCTCTTCTGCTCCAGAAGCGTGACGATCCCGCTCTGGGACGAGACGGACTCGACCTCGAAATCGTCCTGGTAGTTGCCGATGATCTGGAGTTTCTCCTGAACGGCCTCTCCCGCTCGCAGATTCCAGATCACCAACTGGCCTGGATTGACGGTGAACTCCGGCAGGACGTCGAACTGCATGCGGATGTTGCTGCACTCCGGATGCGTCAGGTTGACGCTGACGACGCCTCGAACGTTGCGGGGGAGCTTCTCCATGTCCGCCCGGGGCTTGAGCACGAACTCCGTCGCCGTGACGTTGGGATCGAAATCGGCCGACAGCACGTTGGCCGTGGAGCGGAAACTCGTGATGGCGAACGGCTTGCCGTCGAGGCTGCGAAGCGTGACGTCCTCACAGGCGGCGTTTTCCCTCCGGAGGAACAGCCTGAGCCTCTTCGGCGTGGACTCCACACGACGCACGATGGCCGCCTTGATCGCGAACGAGACGATGGTCTTGTCGGGATCGTTGGTCCGCATGCGGATTTCCCGCGTAATCGCAGGAATCGGGCTCGAACCGGTGTCGTACGAGAATTCCAGGGCCCCGGTCTGGCCTGGGGCGAATTCCTGACCGGCCTCCACCCCCTTGACCGTAACGCCGCAACACATGTGGACCTGGAGGATTTTCAACGGGGCTTGGCCGGCATTGGTGAACTCGAACCGCCCGGTGCACGTGACGTCTGTGCCGACCTCTCCAAGATCGACGACAGGCTTTTCGATGGCAATCCGGGGCGCCAGCACCGTCGCTTCGACCTCCACCGGCTCGACCGAACGGGCCGCTTCCACAGGCTTGTCGGCCACAGGCTCTTCGACCACGGGCTTGTCGACCACGGCCTTCTCGGTCGTCGCCTGACCTTGACAGCCTGCCAGCAACCCTGCCAGCAACAGGGGCAGGACCATCCAGCGACATCGCGATGAATCTTTCATACTCAGTCTCCGTTGGGTCAACATCGAGTCATCCCCCCGCATAGAACCCTCGGAACGGTATCGAGACGGTTTCGCCATCTTGAACCTTTACGTTCAAAATGTCGGCGGCTATGGTGTTATCGCCCTCTTTGGGAGGGACCTTGATCTGAACCTGCAATTGATAGCGGTTCCCGACCTTCTTCTTTTCGAGCAGCGTGATGCGGCCATTCTGGGACGAAACGGATTCGATCTCGAAATCGTCCTGGTAATTGCTCAGAATCCACACCTCCCGCTGGACGGGCTGTTCCGGGCGCAGGTTAAAAATCATCAGGTTCTGCGGGTTGACCGTGAATTCAGGCAGAACGTCGAACAGCACTCGCAGATTGGCGCACTCCGGATGCGTCAGGTCGATGCTGACCGAGCCCCTGCGATGGGTCGAGAGTTTTTGCATATCGACGCGTGGTTTCAGGACGAATTCGGTGGCCTTGACGTCCGGATCGAAGTCGGCCGAGATCACATTCCCGATCGATTTCACGCTGGTGATGGAGAAGGGTATGCCGTCCAGGCTGCGAATCGTGATGTCGCGGCAATCGGCATTCTCCCTCTTGAGAAAGAGCGTGATCCTCAGGGGATCGACCGTTACCCGGCGCACGATGGACGCCTTGATGGCCAGCGACACGAGGCTGTGCTCGGGATCATTCGTCTGGAGGCGGAGTTCCCATGTCCGACTGGAGACCGGCACCGAGCCGGCAGGAAGCTCGAATTCCAGGACGCCGCGTTGGCCGGGGGCGTATTCCTGGCCCGCTTCGACTCCTCGCGTCGTAACTCCGCAGCAGCCATGGACTTGCAGAATCTTCAGGGGGGCGTTGCCGGTGTTCGTGAAGCGGAATTCGCCCGTGCGTTTCGAATCCGTACCGATCTCCCCCAAGTCAAGGAGGGGTTTCTCGATCGTAATGGTGGGACTCAGAACGAGGGCTTGAACATCGACCGGTTGCCCCGTCGAGATCGGCTCCTTGGGGGAATCGGGTCGCGCGAGATCCTCGGGCGGAACCTGGACTGTCGTCGAACGATCGACTGGCACAGGCCGAGCGTCCCCCTTCGAGACTTCACGCCGGCACCCTATCAACGCGCCTGCCGGCAGGCACATGGCCAGAAACACCCAAGCAAAGCAAGCCCCCCCCCCTCGTCGTCGGGGAAAGCCCCGGAGAATCCTGCCGGTTGCGGTCATTCGTACACTCCCAAATTGGAATCAGGCTGAGGAACCTTCTGGTCGTGCATATTGTATCGCAAGACCGCTCGGCTGGCAAGAAGTTCCCTCCCGACCGGGCAAAAGGCGGGAAATCGCAAAATTCCACTTGAAAAGCCGGACCCGAACGGTAGAATTGGCGGTTTCGAGAATCTTTCGGAGCTATGGATATGAAGGAAAAGATACACCCGAAGTACAACAAGGTTGTGGTCCGTTGCGGCTGCGGCAACACGTTCGAGACCCGCAGCACGGCCGAGGAGATCCACGCCGAAACCTGTTCGATGTGCCACCCGTTCTACACGGGCAAGCAGCGATTCATGGACACCGCCGGCCGCATCGAGCGGTTCCAGAAGAAGTACGGCACGTCGTACATGAAAAAGGGCAAAGAAGGACAGCAATAGCTGCTCCGGCCGAGTATCTGACGAGCTCCTGCTCCCCAAACCTGGGGCAGGGGCTCTTCTTATGCCGGGAACGCTTCGGCCCCGCCACGAGCGGGCCGTGTTGTGTTTGCGCTTGTGCCCCTGAGTGCCGATGAACAAAGAACACGACCACCTGTTGGCCCTGCTTGACGAGATCGATGCGCGGTATGAGCAGGTCGAGCAGCAAATCTCCGATCCCGCTGTCTCGCGAGAGCCGGCCAAGCTGATTGCGCTCTCGAAAGAGCGAGGCAAGAACCGGCCGGTCGTCCTGAAGTACCGCGAGTACAAGAAGATGGCAGGCGAGCTGGCCGAGGCGCAGCAGATCGCTGCGGACGAGACCGCGGACGCGGACCTTCGCGCCATGGCCGAAGAGGAGGTCGAGCAGCTCACGGGCCGCAAGGACCTGTTGCTGGATGAACTCCTGAACACCCTGATCATGGCCGACGATATGCACGTCGACTCGGTCATCATGGAGATTCGCGCCGGCACCGGGGGTGAAGAAGCCGCCCTCTTCGCCAGGGACCTCTACGACATGTACAGCCGGTACGCGGCAGGCCGACGCTGGCGCATCGAGCAGCTCGACCTGAGCCCCTCGGACATGGGTGGTTTCCGCGAGATTATCGTCAACGTCAAGGGTGAAGGCGTCTGGGCGGAACTCGGCTATGAGGGCGGCGGACACCGCGTTCAGCGAGTGCCCCAGACGGAGGCGCAGGGCCGCATCCACACCTCGGCGGCCACCGTCGCGGTGCTGCCCGAGGCGCAGGAAGTGGATGTCCAGATCCCGCCCAGCGATGTGATCGAACACGTCAGCCGATCCAGCGGGCCCGGCGGCCAGAACGTCAACAAGGTCAGCAGCGCAATCCGTCTGGAACACATCCCTACCGGCATCACCGTGAATATGCAGGAGGAATCCAGCCAGCACAAGAATCGTGCCAAAGCCTGGCGAATCCTGCGAAGCCGCGTCTTTGAGCTGTACGAGAGCCAGCGACGGGCGGAGCGCGACTCGCAACGCCGCGACATGATCGGCTCGGGCGACCGCTCCGAGAAGATCCGGACGTACAACTTCCCCCAGAACCGGGTCACCGACCACCGCATCGGCCTGTCGCTGTACAACCTCGACAAGATCCTCGCCGGCAACATGGGCGAGCTGATCGAAGCCCTGCGGGAACATGACCGGCAGCAGCGATTGAAGAACCTGCACCTGGCGCCGAAGGCGGGCGCTCCGGCGGCCCAGTAAGTATCAGAAGGAAATCCGAAACAAACACAAATGACCAAACCGAAGAAAGCTCAGAACTGAACCTCCGACGGGCTGTGGCGTTTCGGTCATTTGGATTTCGGTACTCTGAATTTGTTTCGGATTTCGATATTCGAGTTTCGTGCTTTTTTTTCATTCAGGTTTCGAATTACGAGTTTGGTTCCGTATGATCATCGTCGTCACAGGAATGGTGGGCCTCAACAAGAAGAGCTATCTTGAGGCGGTCTGCCAGCATGCGGAACGCAACGGAATGCCGGTGGAGCTCCGCAGCGTCGGCGATATGATGTACGCCGAGGCGCCGGACGTGCCGCCGGGCAAGATCCTGGACATCTCTCTCAAGAGGCTGGCCTCGCTGCGTCGCAGCGTGTTCAAGGACATCATCATCCGGGCCCGCCAGGCCCCCAACCTGATCGTCAACACCCACGCCACCTTCCGTTGGCGACACGGGCTCTTCCCTGCGGTCGACTTCGACCAGATGCGGCAGCTCAACGCAGACATGTACATCTGCCTCGTCGACGGCGTCGTCGCCATGCACCGCCGGCTTGTGGATCAGCACGCGGTCGAACACAGCCTCAAGGATCTGATCGTCTGGCGGGAGGAAGAGATCATCAGCACCGAGATGCTCTGCAAAGGCATCAACGACCAGGTGCCCTTCTACTGCCTGGCCCTGGGCAGCGACGAGCCGACCGTGGACACCTTCTACCGCCTGGCCTTCGAGCGGAATCGCAAGCGAGCGTACCTGAGCTTTCCGATGACCGCGGTGGCCCGGCTGCAGAGCGTCATGGACGAGATCGGCCAGTTCCGCAAACGGATGAAGGACTTGTTCATCTGCTTCGATCCCGGCGACCTGGAGGAATCCCACCTGCCCGCCATCGCCCGCCAGGCCCGCGAACAGGGCCTCAAGACCGCTGAATTCACAGCCGGATTCGAGCGGGCGGTCCTGGACGTCGAGGAGGTCCTGCAGATCGAGCGGGACATCAACAACCAGATCTACGCCCGCGACTTCCTGCTGATCGACCAGGCGGACATGATCGTCAGCTTCGTGCCCGCCATGCCCGACGGCCGCGCCGCCATCTCCAGCGGCGTCGAGCGGGAACTCCAGCACGCCCACGAGGCGGCCAAGGAAGTCTATGTGATCTGGACCGCCCAGCAGAGCCCCTCCGTCTTCGTCACCCAGACCGCCAACAGGGTCTTCACCAGCGTCGAAGACGCGGTGAAGCACCTTCAGACAAGATATGCGTCTTGATCGCAGCGTCGGCGTTCGAGATGCCAATCGGCACTCCGCTGGAATGCGTCTCTCCTGAAGAGACCCCCGCTTCCTGTATTGACTCAGGTGCATCCTATTGCTCCCCTCCCGTGTTGCCAGATGGATGCTCCGGCGATGGGCAATCCGAGCTTGCGGGAGCAATGATGCTGTCGTATGATCATGCCGTCTTAAGATGCAGCCAACGAGTTCTCGGCGTGAGTGATAATGGCATCTGAATCGCAGATGACGGCAAACGATATAGCGCAACGCATCGACCACACGCTTCTGAAGGCTACGGCCACGCGGGAGGAGATTCTGCGGTTGTGCGATAAGGCCTCGACGTACGGGTTCCACTCCGTCTGCGTCAATCCCCGATGGGTGTCCGCGGCGGCCGACCGGCTCCAGGGGACGGCGGTGGCCGTCTGCTCGGTCATCGGTTTTCCCCTGGGGGCCGACACGACCAAGAGCAAGGCCGCGCAGGCCCAGGACGCGATCTACGCCGGGGCGGATGAGATCGACATGGTCGCCGATCTGGCGGCAATCATTGAGCGCGACGAGAAATACCTGCTGCACCAGTTGATGTCCGTGATGAAGGCCTGCCGGACGATGCGGCCGGCGGTCCTGCTCAAGGTGATCATCGAATCGGCGGCCCTGACCACCGACCAGAAGGTCTTCGCCTGCCAGGTCGCCGAGCGGGCGGGCGTCGATTTCCTCAAGACCAGCACGGGCTTCCACCCGGCCGGCGGAGCCACCATTGAGGATGTGGCCCTCATGAAACAGGCGGCCGCCCGCTGCAAGGTCAAGGCCTCCGGCGGGATCAAGACCGCACAGCAGGCGCTGGCCATGCTGACGGCCGGGGCCGACCGGATCGGCACGTCCTCCGGCGTGGCGATCGTCGAGGAGATGCGAGAGAATGGCCGAGGAATTCGTCAGTGAGCCGATCCAGCCGGTCGCCGGGACGTTCGACACGGCGGGCATGGTCCGGGGGGAGCCAGGCCTGCCGCAGCGCTTCGTCTGGAGGGGCACGGAGTACAACGTGGCGGCCGTCCTGCAGGTCTGGAAGGAGGATGGGCCGTGCCGGCATGGCAGCGGCGAGATGTACCTCCGCAAGCATTGGTTCAAGATCGCTACGAAGCAGGGCCCGCAGATGACGCTGTGCTTCGAGCGCCAGGCACGGTCGAAGGCGCAGAGCAAGAGGCGATGGTGGCTCTACACCATCGAGAGGGAGAGCCCCCTTGGCTGACGACGGATTGATCCCCTGCCGGCTGCACTGGCGCACAGTCCGGGCGGAGGCCCCCCTGCAAGCCCTCAGCGAGACGTTCGCGAAACGGCGGTCGCCCTCCATCCTGGGCGCCAATCCGGCGGTCATCGACAGCAGCGGATTGAGCTACTGGGCGGCCGAGCCACGAGAGGTCTTCGAATTCACCGCGGAACAAACGAACCCATTTCCGCAGCTCCAGAGCATTCTGAGCCGATACAGACTCGCAGAGGGATGGGCCGACCCTCACCGAACGGGCCTCCCCTCCGGCATGTTCACCGGCGGCTGGATCGGGTACTTCAGCTACGAGTTGGGTCGATGCATCGAGCGGCTGCCGGAGAGGGCCGTCGACGACCTCCATCTGCCGCTGATCCGCCTGTGTTTCTATGACCGCTTCATCGCGTATGACCATCGCACAGACGAATTCTGGGTCATGGCTTTGGAACTGCCCGACGACCCGGAGAAGCCGGAGGACAAGATCGCAGCCCTGGAGCGTCTTCTGCATCGTTCCCCACATGTCTGCCCCGAGCCCCCGTGCCGCACGACCATCGAGGATGCAGATTTCCCCGACCTCCGACGAAACCTGACGCGCGATGAGTACATGGAGGCCGTCAAGCGGATCAAGGACTACATTCGAGACGGAGACGTGTACCAGGTGAACTTCTCCCATCGCCTGGAGGCGCCCTTTCGAGGCAGCCCTGCGAGGCTCTTTCACTGGCAGAATCGCTTCAATCCCAGCGGGTACGCCGCGTACGTTGACGCCGGTGGTTTTCAGATCGTCAGCGCATCGCCCGAGAGGTTCGTCACGATCCGCGATGGCCTGATCCAAACGAAGCCAATCAAAGGGACCCGCCCGCGGATCGACAGCTCCCATCCGGAAGCGTCCAGGATCAACGCCGAGCGATTCCACGACCTGCTCGTCAGCGAGAAGGATCAGGCCGAACTCAACATGATCATCGACCTGGAACGCAACGACGTGGCCAGGATCTGCAAGCCGGGGACTCGTCGCGTCAGCCAGCCTCGCACCATCGAGACGTGTCCCACAGTGTACCACGGCGTCGCCGCCGTCGAGGGGGAATTGCGGGACGGGATCACATTCAGCGACATCCTCAAAGCCATGTTCCCCGGCGGCTCGGTGACCGGAGCGCCCAAGATTCGAGCCATGGAGATCATCGACGAACTCGAACCGACCGCCCGCGGGGTGTATACGGGCACCGTCGGTTTCCTCGGACTTGACGGCGTCGTTTGCTTGAACATCGCCATCCGAACGATTATCATCGCCGCAGGCAGCGCGTTCGTGCAGTCGGGAGGCGGAATCGTGGCCGACTCCGACCCCCAGGACGAGTGGGAAGAGACCAGAGTGAAGGCACGAGCGCTTCTGGCGGGAATCGAGGCCGTGGAAACTGAATATGTCCAGCAGGGTTTATCTCAACGGTGAGTTGATCGATATCGACAAGGCCGGCGTGTCCGTCACCGACAGCGGCCTGCTGTACGGCGCGGGGCTGTTCGAGACCATGCGCAGCCGCAACGGGGTCGTGTTCCGCCTTCAGGACCACCTGGATCGCCTGTTCCTCAGCGCCGCGGCGCTGTCCATCACCCTGCCCTGTGACAAGTCCTTGATCGAAAAGGCCGTCGATCAGGTGCTCGAAGCCAATCAGTTGAAGGATGCGAGACTACGGCTGACCCTGACCAGCGGCCCCCTGGCGGAATCACAGGACCAGCGAAAGGCGACGCTGCTGATCACCGCGGCCCAGTTCCGCCCCTATCTCGCCGACTCCTACAGGACAGGCGTATTGGTCGTACTGTGCCCCTTCCGGCAGAATCGGACCGATCCGACGTGCGGCCACAAGACCACGAGCTACTATCCGCGTCTGCTCGCCTTGAACCTGGCCCACCAAAGGCGGGCGACCGAAGCCCTGTGGTTCACGACGGACAACCGCCTGGCCGAAGGCTGCGTGAGCAACGTCTTTCTCGTGAAGAACTCGGTCCTGTACACGCCGCCGACCCAGACCCCGGTGCTCCCGGGGATCGCCAGAAAGGCCATCCTCCAGATCGCCCAGGAGCAGTCCCTGGAAACCGTCGAGAAGGACCTGTTCATCTCCGATCTGCTGGAGGCCGACGAGGTCTTCCTGACGAATGTCGTCATGGAGGCGCTGCCGGTCATCCATGTGGAGAAGCACACGGTCGGCAACGGCGAGGTCGGCCCCGTCACCCAGAGACTGAGAGAAGCGTTTTTGCAGAGGATCGAGAGGGAATGCGGGAGGCAGCCATGAAGGTCAAAGATATCGCAGGCGTGGTGGAGAAGATCGCCCCCTTGGGCTTGGCCCAATCGTGGGACAACGTCGGGCTGCTCATCGGCGACCCCGAGCGGCCGATCAAGAACGTCCTGCTGACCATCGACACCACGCAAGCCGTGGTTGAGGAGGCCAAGTCGCTCAAGACGGACCTGATCCTGGCCTATCACCCGGTGATCTGGGATGGATTGAAGCGCATCCGGACCGACGACAAGTCGAGAACCGTGTACGAACTGATTCGCTCCGGCATCGCGGTCTTCTGCATCCACACGGCGCTCGACGCCGTCAAGGGCGGCGTCAACGACGGCCTGGCCGAGATCCTGGGAATCGAAGACCCCAAACCGCTGGGCGACTATGTCGAGTACTCACCCCAGGAGGCGTGCAAACTCGTGGTCTTCGTCCCGGTCGACGCCCTGGCCAAGGTCTCCAATGCGGTTTTCGAGGCCGGCGCCGGGTGGATCGGCAACTACCGCGACTGCGGATTCAGCGCCGAAGGGACCGGGACCTTCCTGCCCCTGGACGGAGCGCATCCCGCCATCGGCCGTCGCGGCAAGCTCGAAAAGGTCCGGGAATATCGCTTCGAAACGATCGTCCCGGCGGCAAAGGTCCAGGCGGTCGTCGAGGCCATGAAGAAGGCGCATCCCTACGAAGTGCCGGCTTTCAACGTAATCAAGCTTTTCGATTATACAAGCCGGTACGGATTGGGTAGAATCGGCCCGCTGGCCAAACCGATGCGGCTGGATCGAATCATCGAGCAGGTCAAGCACAGCACCGGAGCCAAGGCGGTCGGGCTCGTGGGCGATCGAAAAAGACTCGTGCGTAAGGCAGCGGTCTGTGCCGGCACCTGCGGCGAGATCCTCAGCCGGGTCATCGCCGGCGGGGCCGACCTGTACCTGACGGGCGAACTCAAGCACCATCAGGCCCTGGCGGCCCAGGAGGCCGGACTGACCTGCATCTGCCTGAGCCACACCGTCTCGGAACGGTTCATTCTCAAGAAGGTGGCCGCTCAGGTGAAGAAGCTCGCAGGCGAACTGAACGTTAAGGTCAGCAGGAAAGACGCGGACCCGTTTACCTGGAAGAATGTTTGAGATCGCAGGGTGTGCCATGCACACCATTGCCATGGAGTGAAGGTGTGCACGGCACACCCTACACGCGAAGCTTGGTTATGACGGACGAAACCAGAGAGACATCGAACGAAGGGAATCAGACAGACATCGAACAATCCGCCGCGTCGGAAATGAACGACGACGTGATGTCCGAAGTTTTCCCCGAAGAGCCGCAACCGCAACCCGAAGCGGCCCCTCCAATCGAAGGCTCTGAGCAGGAGCCTGCCCCGCAGACCGGCGAAGTATTGGTCGCGGTGCTCGACGCCGCCCCATCTCGGGACGCCGAGCAGAAGCCTGCGGAAGGCGAACAACCCGCAGACGCCGCGGAGATCGCAGTCGCCCCGGCCTCCGAACTCCAGCCTCCTGCCTCGGACGCCTTTCCCACCGTCGAGTCCGTCATTGAGGCGGTCCTGTTCGCCACGGACGAGGCCCTGCCGGAGAGCAAACTGGCAGGCATCGTCGAAGCCACCGCCAGACAGGTCCGTGAGTGCATCGAAAACCTCAACGCCAGGTACGAGGCCAACCACAACGCCTTCCGCATCGAGCAGATCGCCGGCGGCTACCAGATGCTCACGCAGCCCATTTACAACTCCTGGCTCAAGAAGATGGTCAAGGTCCGCAGCGACAATAAGCTCAGCCCTGCCGCGATGGAGACGCTGGCCATCATCGCCTACAAACAGCCGATCATCCGCGCCGACATCGAAGCCATCCGTGGCGTCGCGGTCGGCGAGGTCATCCGCAGCCTGATGTACAAAGGGCTCGTCAAGATCGCCGGAAGGGCCGAAATCCTGGGCCGGCCCATGCTCTACGGCACGACAAAGAAGTTCCTCGAAGTCTTCGGCCTGAACTCCGTCAAGGACCTGCCCAAAGCCGAGGACCTCAAGAATCCGGACAGAGGATGACAGAGCGGTGTGCGGTACACACCTTACCGCCGGCGCCGGGAACGGTGAGTCCTTCAGAGCCTATTGCCAGGGCAACTCCGAGACCTCCGCCTTGACCGCATGGGCCGGTCTGGGGTGGTCCTCGCCGAAGACGTAGAGGCTGTCCTTCGGTTCGATCACCACGAAGTCCTCATTGATGGAGCCGCTGTCGTCGATTATGTCCGCCAGGCACAATCCCAGGTGCTTCGAGAGGAACTTGTAGACGCCGATGCGTTTGGACCGTCCATAGTCGTGTCCCTCGTCGGGCAGGTGCAGATACTCGACCTTGTCCTCAGCGCCGAACAGGCGATAGACGTTGCGGATGTAGGGGTATTCGACGTGCGCCGTGTTCTTCGTCCAGTCTTTGCCGTCGGAGACGAGCATCACCGGGCGCGGGGCCGCGGCCGCCGCGATTTCCACATTACTCGTTTCGTGGCCCTTGTGCTTGTGGACGGGCATGCCGCTCTCGCAGACGCAGCCGCCGAAGAAGTGCGCCGACACCATGACCACCGGGACGGACACCGCGACTCGGTCATCCACCGCCGCGAGCATGAAACTCTGCGTGCCGCCGCCGGATGCGCCGGTGACCGCGATCCTCTTGGGATCGACGTCCTTCATCGACGTGAGGAAATCCACCGCCCGAATGCTGTTCCAGAGCTGGAGTTTGAAGACCTCGGGCATCGTGTGCTTCCAGCCGGCGTTGGCCCAGTCGCCATAGCCGACCATGTCGTAGGCGAAGACCACCGCCCCCATGCGGGCGAACGCGGCGCAGCGTTTCTGCATGTCCGGCCGGAAGCGACCGTAATCGCTGGGATCGCTCCAATGACCGTGGGGGCACAGCACCGCCGCGAACGGTCCGGTCCCCTTCGTCGGCCGGTACAGATTACCTGTGACGAACACGCCGGGCAGACTCTCGAAGGCCGCGTTCTCGACCGTGTACCCGTCGCGCTCACGTCGGCTATGGATGATCGGGTTCAAGGGGCACTTCCTGGGCATCGGCAATAGATCCGCGCCGCGCAGAATCCCCTCGCGAATCCGATGGGCCCGCTGCTGCCACTCGGCCTGCGTCGAGTACGTCGCGGCGAACCGCGCAAGCTGCTCCTTCGCCTGCTCCTCGCTCTGATAATTGCCCACGCACAGTTGCGGCTCTTCCACCGCAGCCTGCACCGACCACGAGAAGAGCACAACGACGATCCCGACCATCCACATGCATCGCATAGCATACCTCTCTTGAACAAGCACGGGTCACCAATTCGCCAACGGCTTGACCGAAGCCGTCTCGACAATCTTGCCATCCTGCCACTGCGGCGACAAGAGCACCGCCACACACGTGCTGCCGCTCGCTTGCGGCAGTCTCACGATAAGCCGCTTGACGCCGGCGTTCCTGTGCTGCGGCGGCTCCTGCTCAGCCGACTCGACCGTGAAAACCGCATTGGACGGGCTGAGAAGCCGGGCGGTCAGCCTCTCGCCTTTCAGTTTGAGCGTCGCGACCTGTCCCTGGACCTCGATCTCGGCGTCCGTAGTCATCCCCCAGGCCAGTTCGCATGGCGTCTTGATGTCGAGCTCATCCTGGACGAGCACGGCCCGCCGGCCCTCGATCATCGCCAGGCCGCGACGGGCCGATCCTGCGAAATCGTCGTAGGCGTCGGTCAACTCCACGACGGCCACGGGTTGTTCGCCATTGATCTGAGCCTTCGTGATGGAGGACTTCGCCAGGGCATCCTGGTGCTGGCCGTCGATCATGATCACGTTGTGACTGGCCGAACCCAGGCGATAGTACGACCATCGCTTGCCGCCGCGTTTGCTCTCCCAGTAGCCCGGCAGATTGTAGTTCTCCGAGCCCAGGTCGCGGACCCAGCGAACGCCCAGCGCGTCCAGTTCGAAATTGCCCAGATCCAGATGTCCATGGTTGACCTGGTTGTAGCCGGCCTTGATGCCCGCGAACAGAGCATTCGGATCGTCCCACGCGCTTCGCATGGTCACGACCTCGACTTGGCCGCGGAAGTAGGAGTCGAGCTGTTTGCGGGCCGTTCGCGGTTTGGCGGCGTACCAGACCAGATGGGCGGCGCTCGCCGACCGCTGGGCGATCTGCTCGTGCTCGGAGTAGGCGTACAGCGGATTGTGGAACGTGCGGGCCAGCCAGAACATGCATGGCATCGGCCGGCGGGAACTGCGCTCCCCTACGTCCGCGAAGTTCAGGTACAGGCCCGTCGGTCCGGCGGTGTAGACCGGGAACAGCCCCGCCTTGGAAAGACCATCGACCTCCAGCAGCCCGAAGGTGTTGCCCAAGGCGGTGTCGAGCGCCGTCAGGCCGTAGGCCGTGTAGTGCGTCGCATAGCTCCAATAGCCCGGCCCTTCGCCCCAGGCGCCGTCGGGAGCGTAACTCTTCAGCGCGCTGGGCAGCGACTTGACCGCCGCCGGGATGATCCGCTCGGCGTAGCTCGGATCGGTCTCGGCGATGGCCAGGGCCCCGACGATCATGCCGCCGTTGCAGACCTGGTTCCAGTTGTGCTCGCTCTTGGCCCACCAGCCGTTCTTGTCGTAGATCTCCAGGCCCGGCTTGAGCCCCTTCTCGATCAGAGCGGTGCGGATGCGGTCGCGGGTCTGAGAATCGAGGTAGTCAAAGAGCCAGTCGTATCCGACGCCCACCGCGTGGGACATCTCCGCGGTGTCCAGGAAGTGCGACGGATTCCAGTCGGGGAAGTTGCAGACCTCCAGCAGGTTCTCCCTGGCCTTGGCGGCGTATCGGTCCTGGCCCGTCCATCGATAGGCCATCGCCAGGGAGTAGACCCGCCTCAGGCAATCCCGGCTGACGCTGAGAAGCCGGGGCCCTTCGAGCCGGTGGACCAGGGGAGGCCGATTCCGGCAGTCATTGGCGTCCTTGAGCGTGTCGAGCACGCATTTCCGCAGTGCAGGGTCTTCCGGATAGGCGGCCCGCAGCCGGGCCAGATCCGCATCCTTGAGCATAAGCCGGGGATGGCGAGCCTCCAGCGTGGACAGGACGGAAGAAGACTGTGCGGCGTTCGCAGTGTCACGCGAGCAGACGACAGCCAGAGCAAGAACGATCCATGCAAGCACATGTCTCATGGTGCACCCTCGGATTTCCTATTGACGATTCACCGTTTACCCTTCAGACTCTCACTGGCCGAACGCCATGATGCCCTTTGTAAAGGGCGCAGGGGCAATAGTAAACAGGAAATAGCAGATAGTCGATTCAATGGGCTCTCCGATGCACAAGTACATCTACCGAAACAAGAAAGAGGCGGGCACCGCCGCGGCCAACAGCGCCGCCCAGGCGATCCGCAGCGCAATTCGCAACAAAGGACAGGCCAACATCATCCTCGCCACCGGGGCCAGTCAGTTCGAAATGCTCGACCAACTCGTGGCCAGCCACGGCATCGACTGGCTCAAGGTCGTGATGTTTCACCTGGACGAGTACATCGGACTGGAGGCCGATCACCCCGCCGGCTTCCGAAAGTACCTGCAAGAGCGGTTCGTCGATCCCGTGACGCCCCTCAAGGCCGCGTATTTCGTCCGAGGGGACGCGGAAGACCCCGCCGAAGAGTGCCGCAGACTGGGCGTACTGATCGCGTCCAACCCCATCGACGTCGCCTGCATCGGCATCGGGGAGAACGGTCACCTCGCCTTCAACGACCCGCCGGCCGATTTCGAGACCGAGGAGGCGTATCTCACGGTGCAACTCGACGAGCAATGCCGCAAGCAGCAGCTCGGCGAAGGCTGGTTCCCCCGGCTGGAGGACGTCCCCTCGAAGGCCATTTCCATGAGCATCCGCCAGATCCTCCAGAGCAGACAACTGGTCGTCACAGTCCCCGACATGCGCAAGGCCCGGGCGGTGAAGAACGCCCTCGAAGGCCCGGTGACGCCTCAGTGCCCTGCGTCGATCCTTCAGCAGCATCCGAACTGCTCGATCTTCCTCGACGAACTTTCGGCTTCGTTGTTGTCGAGCGGACAGTAGGGACTTGGAAAGCGTCCGATCGATGGAACAGACTCGCGACCTTGAAGGTGAAAACAGAGAGGCTTCCAGCGTTCCTCCGTTGCCCGTTCTGCCGGGTCTGATCGATCTCCAGGTGAACGGATACAAAGGTGTGGACTTCTCCGGCGGCGACCTCACAGAGGAGACCTTCGCCCAGGCGTGCCGGGACCTGCTCGCGGCGGGCGCGGCCGCGTTCCTGCCGACCCTGATCACCAGCTCACCAGAAATCTACGAGCGGAATCTGCCGCTGATCGCGAGGGTGCTCGATACGGAGGAGTTCCGCGGCCGCGCGCTCGGCATCCACCTGGAAGGCCCCTTCATCTCGCGGAAGGACGGAGCCCGAGGGGCGCACAGCGTCCAATGGGTTCGTGATCCGGACCCGGCTTATCTCGATGAGTTGATTCGCCTGGCTGACGGCAAGATCCGTCTCCTCACAATCGCCGCCGATCCAGAAGGGGCCGACGAATTGTCCCGCCATGCCACGAGCCGCGGGGTCGCGATCTCGCTTGGCCATCACATGGCCGACGAGGCGGACCTGGCGAGACTGGTCGCCGTGGGCGCGAAAGCTCTCACGCATCTGGGCAACGCGGTGCCCGCCCTGCTGCCGCGGCACGAGAACCCCATCTGGGCAGGCCTGACCGCCGACCGTCTGGACGCGATGATCATCGCCGACGGACATCACCTGCCCCCTTCGATCCTCAAGACGATCCTGCGAGCCAAAGGGCGCGAGCATTGTATCGTCGTCAGCGACGCCTCGCCTTTGGCCGGCCTGCCGGCGGGCGAGTACTGGTCGATGGGAGCTCGCGTCCGCCTGGAAGCCGACGGCAAGCTCCACAACCCCGTCACCGGCTACATGGCCGGGTCGTCTGCGACGATCCTCGACTGCGCCACCCACCTGGCGTCGCTGGGCATCGCAGGTCTCCGCGAACTCGGGCAGATGTTTTTCTACAATCCCCTGCGACTGATCGGCCTGTCGCCTAAGCAGGTTGTCGTCTCCAGGAGGGTCTTGTTCGACGTCAAGCACCGGCGCGTCTTTCCGGAATAGACGCCCTATATGGAGGTTTCCCAATGGCCAACATGATCGTGCAGATCCTGTGTGTGACGTGTCTGACCGCCGGCCATACGCAATCGGAGCTCAAGCTGTGGTACGACTCGCCGGCCGCGGAGTGGACGCAGGCTCTGCCGATCGGCAACGGCCGAATCGGGGCCATGGTCTTCGGCGGAACCGCGGAGGATCGCTACCAACTCAACGAGGATTCCCTCTGGTGCGGCGGGCCTCGCGACTACGCCCACGAGGGTGCGGCTCAGTACCTGCCTCAAATCCGCCAGTTGCTCTTGGAGGGCAAACAGAAGGAGGCGCAGCAACTGGCGAGCGAACACTTCATGTCCGTGCCCTTGCGTCAGATGCCTTATCAGCCCTTCGGAGACCTGCGGCTGACATTCCCGGGCCACGAGAAAGTGGAAAACTACCGCCGGGAGCTGAACCTCGAAACCGCCATCGTCACGACGAGCTATCGGATCGGCACCGCCACCTACACCCGCCAGGCAATCGCCAGTTGGCCCGATCAGGTGGTCATCGTGCGGATCGGATGCGACCGTCCGGGAGCGATCAGCTTCGCCGCAACGTGGATCAGCCCCAATCAGGATGTGCGGACGCAAGCCTTCAATGGCGACACTCTGGCCGTTCGCGGGCGGGCCCGCGACCACAAACCTCGCGGCGACTCTGCCGCCATCCCCGGTCAGGTTCGATTCGAAGGCCGATGCCGCGTGATCGTTACCGGTGGAAAGACCTCCGTCGACGACAAACGGATCGTCGTGGAGAACGCCACCACCGCGACGCTGGTGCTGGCCCTGGCGACGAATGTCAAGAGCTACAACGACCTTTCGGCCGATCCCGCTGCCCTGTGCGCCGATGTGCTCAGGAAGGCCGCAAGGCGAACGCCCCGCCAGATCCTCGACGCCCATCTGGCCGACCATCAGTCGTTGTTCCGGCGGGTATCGCTCGACCTGGGCCCTGGGCCGGAACCCAATCTGCCGACCGATCAACGCGTGCTCAAGTATGCCCAGCGAGAGGACCCGCACCTGGCGGCCCTCTTCTTCCAGTATGGGCGGTATCTAATGATCGCCAGCTCGCGTCAAGGCGGCCAGCCCGCGAACCTGCAAGGACTCTGGAATGAGAGCGTCGCTCCGCCTTGGGACAGCAAGTACACCGTCAACATCAACACCCAGATGAACTACTGGCTCACCGAGCCGACCAACCTGAGCGAGTGCGGCCGGCCCCTGTTCGATGCCTTGGCCGACCTCAGCCAGACAGGCCGGTCCGTCGCGATCCAGCACTACGACGCCCCGGGCTGGGTCCTGCACCACAACTTTGACCTCTGGCGAGGAGCGGCCCCCATCAATGCCTCCGATCACGGCATCTGGCCCACCGGCGGCGCGTGGCTCTGCCAGCATCTCTGGTGGCACTATGTCTACACAGGCGACAGGACCTTCCTGGCCGAGCGGGCGTACCCCCTGATGAAAGGCGCCGCGGAGTTCTTCGTAGCCTATCTCATCGAGGACCCGCGAAGCGACAAACGATGGCTCATCAGCGGTCCCAGCAACAGTCCCGAACAAGGGGGACTGGTCATGGGCCCGACGATGGATCATCAGATCATTCGCGACCTGTTCGCCAATACCGCCGCAGCCGCCCGCACGCTGGGCGTCGATGAGGAATTCGCGAAGAGACTCGACGAAACTCGGGGCCGCATCGCGCCCAACCTGATCGGCAGGCACGGCCAACTCCAGGAATGGCTGGAGGACAAGGACGACCCGAAAAACGAGCATCGTCACGTGTCGCATCTGTGGGGCCTCTTCCCCGGCGAGGAGATCACGCCGGAGACGCCGGAACTGTTCGCGGCCGCCAGGCAGTCGCTCGTCTTCCGAGGCGACGGCGGCACCGGCTGGAGCCGCGCCTGGAAGATCAACCTCTGGGCCCGCCTGCTCGACGGCAACCACGCCCACCTGATGCTCAAGAACCTGCTGACTCTGACCTCCTCCCCCCTGACGTCCTACAAAGGCGGCGGCGTCTATCCCAACCTCTTCGACGCCCACCCGCCCTTCCAGATCGACGGCAACTTCGGCGCCGCCAGCGGCATCACGGAGATGCTCCTCCAGAGCCACCGCCGGGACGGGCAGGGCCGCTACATCATCGACCTGTTGCCTGCCCTGCCGGAGGCGTGGCCGAGCGGCTCGGTTAAAGGCCTGCGGGCGCGCGGCGGATTCGAAGTGGACATTGAATGGAAGGAGGGCCGGCTGGCCTCGGCCACCATCCGATCCCCACTCGGCGGCACGTGCACAGTCCGCACGACTGCGCCTGTCGAGATCCGGACGGAAGCGTCCAGCGTGTCCGCCGTCCGGCCTGCTGCGAATATCGTTGCCTTCAAAACGGAACCCGGCTTGAAATATGCTCTCGTGCCCTCGAAATGAGCGTCCCTGTGCTGAAAGGAAAGACTGATGGAGTCCCACGGAAGAAATCGATGGATCGGATGCGTCCTTGCGATGGTCGCGATCTGCGCAACCACAGGAACCGCGAACGATGACGACGCCTGGGCACAACTGAAGCTCTGGTATCGCCAACCCGCCAAGGAATGGACGCAGGCTCTGCCGGTCGGGAACGGCCGCCTGGGCGCCATGGTTTTCGGCGGGATCGCCAACGAGCGGCTGCAACTGAACGAAGTGTGCCTGTGGTCGGGCAGTCCCCACGACGCCGACAACCCCGAGGCGCTGCCGGCCCTGCATGAGATCCGCCGATTGATCTTCGAGGGGCAGTACGCCCAGGCCAACAAGCTGGCGTCCAAGACGCTGATCTGCAAGGGACCGGGATCGGGCTCCGGCAACGGCGCCAAAGTCCCCTACGGCTCCTACCAGACCCTCGGCGACCTGTCCCTCATCTTTGAGGGATTCGAGGGCGCCACAGAGTACCGCCGGCAGCTCGAGCTCGACACCGCGGTCGCCACGGTCGCCTTCCGTCGGGGGGACGCCGCGTTCACTCGCGAGGTCTTTTCCAGCGCCGCCGACCAGGTCCTCGTCGTACGGTTGACTTGCGACAAGCCCAAGCAAATCAGCTTCACTGCTGTCCTGAGACGTCCGGAACGATTCGCCACCAGCGCCGACGGCAACGGAGGTCTGATCATGACCGGACAGATGCACGACGGCAGGAACGGGACTCGCGGTCTCCGATACGTCGTCCGCCTGCGTGCTTCGACCAAAGGCGGAAAGACGATCGCCGACGGCGACAGCCTTCGCGTCGAAGGAGCGGACTCCGTCACGTTGTTCCTGGCCGCGGGGACCGACTACAAGCTCCAGCCGCCCGACTATCGCGGCGAGGATCCTCGTGCAGCCACCGCATCGCAACTGGCCAAAGCGATGAAGAGATCCTATCAGAGCCTGCGCAGCAGACACATGGCGGATCATCGTGGACTGTTCCGACGCGTCGGCCTCGGCCTGGGTGCGGACAATGACGCCATGAACACGCCCACCGATGAACGACTCAAGGCGTTGCGCGACGGGGCCAAGGACCCAGCCCTGGCGGTCCTGTACTTCCAGTTCGGGCGGTATCTGCTCATCGGCAGTTCCCGGCCCGGCAACCTGCCTGCAAACCTGCAGGGCATCTGGGCGGATACGATCCAGACGCCCTGGAACGGCGACTACCACGCGAACATCAACGTGCAGATGAACTACTGGCCGGCGGAGGTCTGCAATCTGGGCGAATGCCACGAGCCGCTGTTCGATCTGATCGACTCGCTCCGCCCCAGCGGCCGAAAGACCGCGCAGGTGCACTACGGCGCCGACGGATGGACCGTGCACACGATCACGAACACGTTCGGCTTCACCTCTCCCGGCGAATCGCCCGGCTGGGGACTGTTCCCCGCCGCCGGGGCGTGGCTCTGCCAGCACCTCTGGGAGCACTACGCCTTCGGAGGCGACCGGCGATTCCTGGAACGAGCCCGGCCCATCCTGTGGGAATCCGCGGAGTTCTATCTCGATTTCCTCGTCGAAGACCCCAAGACCGGAAAGCTCGTCAGCGGTCCGGTGAACTCGCCCGAGAACACGTTCATCACGCCCGACGGCCAACGGGGTTCCCTGTGCATGGGACCTGCGATGGATCAGCAGATCATCTGGGACCTGTTCACGAACGTCCTGGAGACCGCCAAGGTCCTCGGCCTCGAAGATGACTTCGTGGCACGGGTTCGCACCGCACGCGAACGGCTGCTGGGCCCCCAGATCGGCTCCGACGGCCGGCTTCTCGAATGGTCGCAGGAATTCAAGGAGGCCGAGCCGGGACACCGCCACGTGTCCCACCTGTTCGCCCTGCACCCGGGCCGGCAGATCTCCGTGACCGGAACGCCGGAACTGGCGGCTGCCGCCAGAAAATCCCTGGAGCATCGCCTCGCCCACGGCGGCGGCCACACCGGCTGGAGCCGCGCGTGGATCATCAACTTCTGGGCCCGTCTGCGCGAGGCGGAGAAGGCGCACGAAAACGTCGTGGCCTTGCTGGCGAAATCGACGCTGCCGAACCTCTTCGACACGCATCCGCCCTTCCAGATCGACGGCAACTTCGGCGGAACCGCCGGTATTGCGGAGATGCTCCTGCAGAGCCACGCAGGAGAGATTCACCTGCTGCCCGCCCTGCCGAGCGAATGGCCCGACGGCCAGGTCAAGGGCCTGCGGGCCCGCGGCGGCTTTGAAGTCGACATGACCTGGGCCGGCGGCAGACTCGTCGAAACGACCATCCGCAGCAACCACGGCGGGCCCTGTACGATCCGCCATGGCGACAGAGCCGTGCAAATCGACACCCGAAAGGGCAAGGCGATCCGGCTTGACGGGCAGCTCGGCAGCAACTGAAGCATTCCCGGCCATTGAACCCATCCGGCTGTCGCACGTAACACAGGCAACGAAAGGAGGATTGGTACAGAGAAACACCGAGTACTTGGGAGGAGGGGATGACGCGATGGATCGAACGGTCATCTTCCTGAGGAAAGGAACATCACATGAAAAGGATTTCTCTCTTGCTGGCGCTGCTGGCTTTGACGCCGGGCGTCAGCGAAGCCTGGGGGTATGGCTACAGTTGCGGCGTTCGCTACACGCCCTACGCCTTCACCTATCGCAACTCGGGCCTCGTCCCCTGCGGGGTCGACTACACGCCCTATGCCTTCACCTACCGCAACTCGGGCCTGGTTCCGGGTTACCGAACCTATTCACGCTACGGCGGCTACTCCATTGGAACCGTGCGGACCGGGCGGTCCTTTCGCGATGGTTCCCGCGGGCCGCGGTCGATGCCTCGTCACGCGCAGGACACAACCCCGTCGCCCCGGCCGCAGGATGGAAGGGACGTCATCCGCGGGCGCCTTCTGGCCAGGGGCATCAAGTCCGCGAGCGTCAATAGAATCCTCATGATCGACAATCAGCTTGTCAGCGCGGATTTCCATTTGAAGGACCGAGGTCTGCTGATCAAGTACTGGAATCCCGAGGCGATCGAATCTCTGGCCGCTCAGGAGAGTTCCAGACAGAAGATCTACGAGAACTATCGCACCAACTGGGCAAAGGTCGCGGCTGAGCACGAGCAGGCCGGGGGGCGGGTCTACACCATCGAAGCGTCGGACGCTCAGACGATCGTCGCAGCGTTGGACGCCTGCACAATGTGGGATGTGAAACCCCAGGCTGAAGACCAGACCGTCCTGTACGCGAAGAACTGACGGGGAATGTCATGGCCTTCCGGGGCTGGGCACAGACGACGTCCAGCTCTCCGGGTCGCTCCAGGTCACGGCTGCGGCGGTGGAGTCCTTGATTGTCAGGGATTCGCCGCCGCCGTCCGTGGTCGGATGCCATCGGTCGGAATATCGGAACCGCAGGATCGCCGCTTCGAAGGGCGCGGGCAGCTTCAGGACGATGTCTTCGCCGCCGTTGCTCAGGCGTCCTGCGTACGGGCCCACGACGCGGATATCTGTTCCATGGCGAACGCCAAACGCCGCCGGATCGGCCGCCACCACGACGCAGTCGCCGGATTCGAGAGTCATGGAGGGCAGGATGAGGTCGACACCCGCGGTGAATCGAACGCCCGTCAAGTCCAGCGGCACGGTCAGAACATTGCACAACTCAATGTAGTCGAGTTCCTCTCCCTGCGGGGCGTTGTACATCAGCTCCGTCACGCGAAGCCCTTCCAGCAGGAGCAACTGATTGAGATAGGGATAGTCCGCGTCCGTCTCCTCGACGCTCATGGCCTCCAGGGCCGCGGAGAGGAGAAAATCGCTGCTGGACACCGAGCTGTTCATTGCCTGGAAGGCGAGCAGGTTGGGACCTGCGTGGAGCAAATCGATTCGGCCGGAAAGATCAAATGTCTCATCGAACGCCGAGTAACCCGCCTCGTGGCTGCCGGTGGCTGCGGAGTTCCACAGGAGCGTCTCCGGGGCATTAACGCGAGCCACTTCCTGACCGTTGAGATAGGCGACAAAACCGTCGTCATACCGCACGCTCAGATACAGTCCGGAGAACGCCGGGACCCAATCGCCGTCCACATGGAACGGTATGCGGATATAGCATGTCGCATTCTTGCCGTACAGGCTCGACTGGACATCCAGGCCGATGAACCGTTCGTAGCCCGTGCTCCGCTCGAAACCCACGCCGCCCGGCGGGCCGGAACCGCTCAGCCAGGCGGAGTCGTCGAAATCCGGCAGGGTTCTCCAGGCATCGGGAATGTGACCGGAGGAGGTCGGGACAATCGCCCGCTTGGCCGCCCCTTCCGGGACGAGGGCGAATGTCGTGACGGCGGTCTCAGGCAACGTGGAATTCGGCAGTCCCGGCGTCGGAAGAAGGAAGAAATCGAACTGATTGGCTCCATCCGGAGTCCGCCCCTGCGAGATGTCGGTCGTCTGGGCGAGGAATATCACCTTGTCGATCTCGTGGGAGGCGGCGTCGAACAGGGCGATCATATCCCCATCGCAGGAGAGCTTGAACTGCACATGGCCCGGATCGCGACGACCGTCGGCGGTGAAGACCGCATATCCCCCGCCCGCGACGAAAGTGAGCGGCGTCAGACGATGCAGGTCGGGCTCGGTCCCCGGCGTATCCGTCAGATAGAATCCGCCAAGATCGACCGGCAGCGGATGCGGATTGTACAGCTCGATGAAATCGGACTCGAACAGGACGGACTCCGCGGCCAGCCACTCGTTGATCCGAATTCTGCGAGGATCGCCCAGGGGATGCGGCAGATTGGCCCGGCCGAACGTCGGGGTCGTCAGGCGCCAAGAGCCTTCGGGGCCGACGCGTCCGACGGACAGGTCGGGCAATTGACTGCCGAACTCGACCGCATCGATCAACTCGCCTGTTCTGTCGAACAGATACAGGCCGTCGCCCGCCGCATTGAGTCCAAAACCGACATGGTAGCCGGAGCCTGTGGTCTTGTTGTCTGCGAACAGGACGAGATATTCGCCTGGACGCATGGAGGCGCCGGATGGAAAGACGAACTTCACAGGCTCGGACGGATCGTCGCTGAGGCTCATGCCGGACAGACTGATCGCCGCCGGTCCGTCGTAGTACAGTTCGATCATGCCGAGGAAGGCCCCACCGTTCGAAACGGCCGATTCATTGACCGCCAGCACCTCGTTGAGCACGAGCCTTCGGAAGGAGACATCCACGATCCATGTGCGCGATGCGGCGGGCGTCTGCTCGTTCTGCCAGACGCCGGCGGAATCCTTGCCGAGGACGAACACCGTATACGACTGCCCGTTCTGGAGATTCGTCAGCTCGATCGGCGGCATGGGCTTTGGATCGCCCGCGAGCCCTGCCCCCGGCCGGCTCACCTCTTCGCTCCAGGGACCGTCGTTGATCCGATACTTGTAGGCGAAGAGGTCCGGCCCCCCCACCGTCAGGGTCGCGTCCGTCCGCCACGTCACCGGGAAGGGCTCCCCGCCGATCGAAGCTCCGGGCGGCACGAGTCCACCCATATCCCGACCGTTGGGCCCGGCGCCGACCGCAGGCGAACTGACGAGCAGCCGCATGTCCTTATAGGGCGAAGTGATGTTCGAAGCCTTACGCAGTTGCGGATCAACGCCTTCGATGTTTCCTCCGCCTCGCCAGACAATCGGGTCGCCCTCGACGGTCGGGAAGATCGAGTTGTTCATCGTGATTGACGTCGGATGGCCCGCCCAATCGCGATTGGCGAAGACATGCGCGACGTCGTGGAAGATGTTGCCGTCGCCGTAGAAGCCTTTGCCCTGCCACTGGCCCGACCGGGCTTCGTACAGGTTCACGACCGCCCCGTTGGCCTTCACCACCGTGTTGTTGACCGCAGTGATGAACCCGCCGTCCTTGGACAACATGGCGTGGTCCACGTCGTAGAAGAGATTCCGCACGACGGTCAACTCCGAGTATTGGCCGTTCTCGGTGCCGGTGGTGACCGCGTGGGACAGACTGTCTCCGTTGCCGCCGCTGCGCATGTGCAGGAAGACATTGCCCTCGACGTGGGCGTCGGCGCCGTCCAGGTCGATGCAATCGTCGCTGCCGCCGATGAACGTGTTGTTCAGGAATCGGGCGATGGGCCCGGGACGCTGGCCGCCGGTGAAGTCGATGATGTCGTTGTAGCCGGTGGTGCCGCCGAAGAGATTGCCCTCGAATACCGCGTATCCGTCGGCAGGAAAACCCCAGAAGTGGATCAGTTCCGTGCCGCTGATGTCCGGCAGAATGGAGTTCCTCAGGACGATCGAGGAATCCTCGAAGTTCAGATACTGCCTGGTATGGTTGCTCCAGATGACACGGTCCAGCAAGACCTTGGCATGATCTGCCAGGACCGCGCACAATCCGGCGTCGCAGTACGCCATGTTCACATAGGCCAGACGGCTCTCCTGCTGCGCATCCAGGAACCGAAGTCCCGCCCAACTGGTCAGGTCGGGGACCTTCGTGAAGGTGATCCGACGATAGAGAGAACCCTCCGCAAGAAGCCGGCCGTGGACGATGAGACTCGCATTGGGATGCAAGAACAGCGTCGCACCCGGCTCAATCTGGAGCGTGACGCCCGCCGGAACGGTCAGCGAGTCAATCACATGCCAGGGCCCCAGCGACGCCCGCAGAACCGTGTCGGATTCCAGCGTGCCCGAGATCTCCGACAGGCTTCCGTTGTCGTACCACAGGTCGATCCAGGTCTCCTCCACCTTGCCGCCGGCGCCGTTGCCGCCCTCGAAGGCCTCGATCCAGATCCGGTTGATCCCCGGCGTCAGAGACGCATCCACCACGTTCAGGCGGGATCCATCCAGCGACAGATTGAAGCTCAAATCGACGCTGGAAGCGGAGACCTGATGGACCTCGACAGCCAGTGTGTTGCTTCCTTCGAGCAGCAGGCCCGCAGGCACCTCGTACTCAACGTACGTGCTCTCGTCCACCCCGGCCACGTTGGCGGTGGCGAGCGTCAGGTAGCCGATCGGCCCCTCCGGCATCCCACTGCGGCAGACCTCCGCTCCATTGAGATAAACAACCGCGCCGTCGTCGCGCAGCAGCCGCAGACGCAGGGACAGATACTGCCAGGCCCGACTGACCAGGAACGACTTCCGGAAGTAGGTGGTGATGTACCGATTGGAGGCGGGCCCACTGTTGACGAGGGTGGCTTCATCGCCGTCCCCATAACCCAGTTCCGCGGCCCCGTTGCGCCAGGCGCCGTCATCGAACTCCGGCAGACGCCAGGCGGTCCCCTGATCGCTGCCGTCGTCGAGGAATTTCCACTGGGAGCCTGCAGGCACGAGGGATTCCGCCAGGCGCAGGCCGCTGGCCGACTGCCACGTCCCCGACTGGGCCGACCAGGAGGCCGGCACGCCATTGATCAGGACCGACCGTGTGCGAGTGGCATCGGCCCGACCCGACAGCGTGTACGTTTTGGCCGTCGTGTACGGATAGCCGTTCGCCACAGGCAGAGGACTGCTGACCGTAAGCTGCTGCGGAATCTGGGCGAGCACGGCGGCGTTACGCTGCACAACGAACTGCTTGATGCGAGCGAGGGTATCCTCGGAGACCCATCCGCCCAGCACGTGGTCCACGAGCGGATCGAACCGCTCGGGCGAGAACACGGTGTCGATCAGATCGACAAGCTGCGCGTGATACAGAGCCAGCACGTCGGGGTGCGTGAGCAGCTCGTGCAATCCGTCAAGCCCGGCGTACACATGCACGTTGCGATTGATGTCCGGCGCGTTGTCGCCCAGGCCGAACAGGGTGTCCAAGTCGTGCGGGATCAGCCAGAACCGCTGGTCATTCACGCCGCGGTACATGGCGTAGTCGTCGCCGCGAGGGGTCGTCAGGCCGCCTTCGCGATTGCCGCAAAACGCGTCCACTGCGAGAAACCGCAGCCATTGTTCGAGATGGATGACCTTGCGTACCTCTTCCACGAGCTTGTCCGACGGCGTGTTGTTCAGGACGTACGTCAGTTGGATCAGATCGCTGTAGTCGTTGGCCGCGGTGTTCGTCTGCTTCTCGTAACCGGCGCGATAGACATTGGGGTCCGGACCCTCGAAACCCAGGTCCGCCACGTCGTTGGCGCATCGGTACGCGTTGCCTTCGCGATCGCCGGGGAAGTGCCTGGCCACGAACTCGTCGTCGATCACCTCCACGAGCGCGTAGGAACCGAACATCGTGCTGTCGGCCAAGGCCAGGTTGACCCCGTTGACGCGGACCTGGATCGGCGTGATCCGCTCGGCAGGCAGATTGGCCATGCGCCAGACCGCGCTGCCCAGGACCGCGACGTGACCGAAACGGTTCTTGATGTTGATAGCGGTCACGTCGTTCCATCGGGCGTCCGTGGGGAAGTTCACGCGATAGTTGTTCCGATATCTTCCGCCGGCGGTGTCCCGACTGCCCTTGCCGCGATTGCGGATGCCGACCTGGTATCGCAGTCCGACTCCGGTCCCGTCCATGCTGATGAACGTGCCATTCATCTGGGCGTTGCTGTCGCTGTCGTCCTCGGAGCCGGGGCCGCCGGTCCCGTTGCCGATGTCCGCGAGCCGGGCCCGTTCAGCTTCCGTCATGATCAGAAAGTAGATCGGCTGGCTGCCTGCCACCCAGGGGGCCTGGGGATCGAAGAAGCCAAGCACCTGGTACAGGGCGTTCGTCACCTGCTCGGCAGCGCCATCCACAAGACTGGGAGCCGGCCAGGTGCGAACGTTGCCCCGCGCATCGCGGGCCTCGATATAGAACTCCACGATCTGTCCGTCCGCCTGCGCCGGAATCAGGGCGCCGAACACGCCGTCCCCCGCCGCGCCGTCGCCGTGCAGTCCGTCGTCGTACATCGTCAGGCCAGTATACGAATCCGGATCGTGTCGCGGATATAGCTTCTGATCGGTATATCGCGACGCGTCGAGCCGGTACCGCAGCGTGGCGGTCACGCCTGTGGCCCGTTCGTCCAGAATCCGAGCCGTCACCGTCACGGCGTCCGCAGGGCCTGGAATCACAGGCGAATGGCGACCCTTCAGAATCAGAGGCGCTAGGTCGTCCAACGCGACGGAGTTCGCCCGTCCCGGGGTCCCGCCATCGGTCAGACTGGCGGCCCAGTTCTGTCCGAACCGGCCCGGCAGAACCGCGTTGATGAGCTCCAGCGACTTGCCGCCGCCGTCATGGTCGCCTGCCCACCGCCAACCCCGCTGACTGAAGTCCAGCGGCCCCAGTTCCCGCACGGACCAGTCGCCCTCGTCCGCGTACCGGATCGAATCGACGACCGCGCCGCCGGCGTTGACCAGCGTCAGCGTCTCGCCGGAGTTGCTCAGCCAGCCGGTCCAGCCGCCGACCACGTTCTGCACGTCCGGATGCCGCGATCGGAAGACATCCGTGTCGGCCGCGACCACAAGACGCTCGCCGGTGCCAATCGCGACGTCGGGAAACACGAAATCGACGCCCTCGGCGAATCTCCAGCCCGCCAAATGGACGGGCTCGGAACCACGATTGAGCAGTTCAATCCACTCTCGTCGCGTGTCCTCCGGCGCGAAGGGTCGGTGATACGGATGGTACATGATCTCGGAGATGATGACGCCGCCGCCGGGGCCGGCGTCGTTGGAACTGCCGGGAGTCGGAGCCGTGCAGACCTGCCAGGAGCCATTGCCGTCGGGGAATCGGGCGTAAGAGGTGTTGGGCGACTGGTTCCCGAACGTCACCTGATCCAGCAGCCCGTCCTCGGGATCGTAAAGAGCCACGGATTCGCCGGACGCGCTGAGCCTGAAACTTGCGTGGAGAGGCCCTTGATCGGTGTCGCCGTCGGCCCAGATGAGCAGGTAGCCACGGGCCGGGATGGTGGTCGCGGCGGCCCCCGTCGCAGGAATCCGCCACTTCGTCCGGTCGGCCGGATCGTCGCTCAGAAAACACCCGGCCACATCGACTGCGTCGTCCCCGTAGTTGTGGAGCTCGATCCAATCGTCATAGTCCCCCTGCTCGTCCGCAACGACATTCTCGTTGCTGGCCATCAGTTCGTTGATGGCCAGCGTCCAGGTGCCGAGAGAAACAGAGTCACAGGCGAGCAGGAACAGAGAGAACAAGGACAGGAACGCACTGATGGAAACGCGCATTGTCGACCTTTTCGTGAAGCTGCACATCTCGCCCGGCGATCCATGCAGCGTTCTGTTCACCGAATCCCAACACCCTCGCACATCGGAAGCGACGCCTGTCTATTCTACCGGGAAAGGGGCCGTAGAGTCAACGTCGCTGCCCTCCAGGTCCGAGAAGGACGAATCGATCTTGAATCACCTCTCATCACCGGGCCAATCCGACGGTTTCTGCCAGGAGGTCGGACCATGGGCCTCGACACACGCGACCAGCTTCTGGATATGGAACAGGTCGGCCCGACACCAGGGGATGTCCACGACGCGGGCCAGTCGGTCGGCGGGTTCACCGAGAATCCACGCCCTGGCGGCGAAGATCTCGGCCGACATGGTCGGGAGGGCGAAGGGCGATTCGTTCCGCCACATCGTCTCGACGCCCCAGGCCAGCGACCACGTGGGTCGATGATAATCCACGTACACGCCCATCAGGTGCTTGTGCGTCGGCCCGGCATAATGAGCCAGCACCCGGCCGACCTCCGGCGTCAGATGCCGCCAGCGGGCGAAGATGCTCCGTGAGATCGGGACCGCCGTGATGAGCCCGCCGCGGGGATGAGCGAATTCATAGCGAAGTCGCTCACGGAGAGCCATTCGGGTCGCGTCCAGGCCCTTGGCGACGGCGTCCTGGTCCTTCATATGTTCCGCCATCCGACAGTAGGCGATCAAGCCTGCAACGTGCCCATTGTGCCAGTCCTCTTCCATCTTGTTGGCGGGCCGGCCCACCAGAGCCTTCCATCGTGGCCAGTCGCGTTCGATGTTCGACCAGTCGCCCGTCGCATGGGCCCAAAGCCACGAGGGGTACAGACGAGCCACATCGCTGCGGACGATGTCGTCCATCAGGCGGAACAGCTTTTCCGGCTGGATGTCGTAGTAGGACCGCACCGCCCCCGCCGATGGTTTGTCGGACGGGTCGCCCGCGAGCCCCCATCGCTCGACGTAAGCCCGAATTCCCCCCTGCAAATCCGAATCAACGTGCGGATAGGCCAGAGCCAAGACGAACAGCGTCTCAGCAGGATCGGCGAAGATGCGGTACGCCTCCCTCGGATGCTTGCCCGGCGGGAAGATCAAGGGCTGCCACCGCTGCGAGATCAGTTCTCGCACCTCGAATGCAAGCCTGGCTTTGAGGTCTGCGCACACGGCGGCGTCGGACGGCTCCACCCTCCGGGCCTCCCAGATGAACCGATCCAGCGCCGCATCTGTAATCCGACTCACTCGTTCGGCCGCTTCTTCTGTCAGCGGTTGCTGCGTCGTGCCTGGGATTTTCCCCGGCAAGGCAGCAAGCAGGTGGTTGAGCCGCGGAGATTGCACAGTGTCCCAATCCCAGGGCAGGTCCTGCACTTTGGCCCATTCCGCATCGGTCAGTTTGGCCGAAGGCGGCTTGGATTCCCGGCTTGCGGCGCCGGTGGGCGACATCTTGAAGGCGACGACTGCAACGCCGGCGTTGATCTCGTGCATCGGGACAAAGTAGAAGCTGTCGCCCGCAATCGAAACCGCTGTGTCGATCACGGACCCGCCCCCATAAACTGCGGTGCCCCGCGCGAGCCACTCCTTGCCGAGCGGCAGAGACTCCCTGCGAAGAACCTTCGCCCAGATACCCACCGCCTCGCCCGCCTGCGGCTCGTGCATCCCCCGACAGAACGGCTGGCCATATCCCTGAAGCGTGTCCAGATCCATGGCGTTGACGTTGTCCTGATGCGTGTTGATGAGCACGCGCCCGGCCGCGGAGAGCTGGCTCTGTTCGTCGTGGACCAGCAGCAGACTGTCGTGCCAGCCGTAGGTTCGCGACTGGTCCATGATCGGCGTGATGTGCCCGGTCGCGGTGTCGAGATATCCGACGTTCAGGAATGGCGAGTAGTGCTCGTATCGACTTCGCAGCAAGGCCTGATACTTCACGATGACTTTGCCGTCGGACGTGACGATCGCGGGAGCGCCGGTCCCGTTCATACTCTCGGCGTACACGATCGGCGCCACGAACCTCTGCCGGCCGGTTTCCGGGTCCAGGACGAAGAACGTCTGGTAGACGGGTTCCACAGTCAACCGCTTGCGGATGTAGTCCAGTTGCGACTCGTAGACGCCCGGCTCGGCCATCTTCTTGAAGTTCGCCGCGCGGAGCCGGTCGTTCTCTTCCTTTTTGTGCCGCCAACTGGCGAAGTCGCCGAAGATTCCTTGGACCATGTCCATCAAGACGAGCTCGAAGGAGTCCAGACAAATCGCCGGCGCTGTCGTGACCAGAACCGACCCGTCGGGGGCAATCACCGGATGATACCCTCGGAAACTGACACCCGGGAGTTTTACGCTCTTCCAGAGCAGTCGCCCATCGTTCCAGTCGAAAGCGTAGACGTGCATATCCTCGCTCCCGACGTACACGCGCCCCCTGCCGGCGTCCAGCGCCGGACTGGCCAGCAGCGCCCCCCCGACGGTCGCCTTCCACCGGGCGCGGCCCCTGTTCAAATCGATGGCATAGAGGCATCGGTCCCGGCTGCCGATGACGACGGTCCCCCGGTGAATCAGCGGCGCGTTCCATACCGCGGCCCCGGTCTGAACCGACCACGCGAGCGTGCCGTCTGCCACATCCACCGCATGGACTGCCCCTGCGTCGTCGCCGAAAACCACCTTGCCGTCGCCGACGGCGCAGGTATGCAGAATCGCTCCGACTGAGCGGTAGACCCATACATCGGCTCCGGTGTCGCAATCCATCGCGTGGAGCGTCCCCCGCAAGGTGCCGACGAACACCTTGCCCTCCGCGACCACCGGCTGCACGCCGGACATCAAACCCTCGTCGGGGAACAGTCGATACCATTTGCGATCGAACGGCGGACGGATTTCCGCCGTCGCGGTCCCCGAGCGGGCAGCGTCCCGAGCCAGCATCGGCCAATCTTGCGCCCGGGCCGTGAACGGGACCCATGCGAGGGCGACACAGAACACCCAGGGCAGGTGCATGAGAACTCGTTGTTGCAGATGCAAAGGCATTGTCATCACCTCAAGAACAGGGGAGACGGTTCATTATCCCGACCATGAGGAATCGTGCCCGCAGACGATCTCCTCGATCCCGCGGGCCACGATGTAGTCGGGGAGTTTCTGCAGGGTGGGTTCCGCACGATAGCCGGCGAGGATGCTTCGGTCGGGAAATGCGCCGGCCCGCCGAATCAACTCCTCGGCCAGACCGCCCAGCGCATCGTCGCACGCCCCCCCTGCGATCAGAGACCGGGCCACGGCCACGAGTTCCTCGAATTCGATCCGAGCGTCGTACCAGTTCAACTGGAACTCCAACTCTGTCGCCAGATGGGACGGGGCGCCGCCGAAAGTGTACTGAACGCCGATCGGATTGTACATTTCCAGTCGCTCTTCGACGAAGGCTTCGCACGCCTCGCGATATGCCGCGACTTTCTCGACACCCATCTCGCCGAAATCCTGCGTCCGGATCTCTTCCGCCAGCAAGTCGTCAACTCTTCGCAGGAGAGCGGATCGACACCCCGCCATGAGTTCGTGCAACCGTTCGTAGTAGACCTTCAGCAATAGCGACGCGGGCGTCATCGGCACCTTCGGAAACTCGACCGAACAATCGTTCGGGACCGTCACGAAGACAATAGCATAACCGAGAACCGCTTCTCTGTCATTTCGGAACGAGAGGGAATTCGCCCTCGGCAGATCCCGCAGGCAGAGTGAAAGTGAAAACGCTTCCGCCGCCGGGATTGTCGTGAAACCAGATCTGCCCGCCGTGCCTCTCCACCACCTGCTTGGCGAAGGCCAGGCCCAGTCCCGTTCCGTCCCGCTCGGTCGCGCGGGCGTTGTCGGCCCGGTAGAACTCCTCGAACAGTCGCGGAAGCGCCGACTCCGGAATGCCGATGCCGGTGTCTGCGACGCGAATCTGAACGAAATCGTGGTCGCGTTTGACCTCCAGGTCCACCTTACCGCCTTGCGGCGTGTACTTGACCGCGTTGAGCAGGAGGTTGGCGATCGTGTCCTCGATCAGCACGCTCTCGCCCCAGATCATGTCGATGTCCGGGCCCATCCGGTGAGTGAGCTCGATCGACTTGTCGCCGGCGCGGCTTTGCACGAGCGACAAGGCATTGAGAACGCACTTCCTCAGCGAGAATCGCTCGGCCTCCAGCCGGCCGGTCAGCTTCATCCGCGTCAGCTTGAGCAACGCCCCGATGAACTCCAGACAACTGGTCGTGCGGCGGTGGGCCCGCGAAACAAAATCCCTCTGCCCGGCGTTGAGCGGTCCGACCATCTCGCCGCTGATGACGTCCAGACTGCCGAGCACCGCCGCCAGATGCCCTTTGATGTCATGCGTCACTCGCAGCACGTACTCGTTCTTGACCTTGTCTTTCTCGCGGAGTTGGGCGTTGGCCCTTTCGAGGGCCTCCTGATGCCGGCTGAGTTGCTCACTGATCGAGGTCGTCATGTACACGATGAGATACAACGTGACGCTGAACACGAACAACGTGCCCAGGACGTATCGACCATCCCGATAGAGCCCGTGCCCGGCGAACCCCTTCAGACTGTAATGCGGCAGCCCCTCGATCGCCTCCAGCACGACCAGCCCCCCGAAGAGGATCACAGCCAACGTCGCCTGCATATAGCTCTGACGTCTCGACCGCAGGATGCTCGCAATGATCATGTGAAAGGCGAAGAACAGCAGAAACGGGTTCTCGATACCCCCGGAGAAATGCAGAATGGCGGTCAGGATGAACAGATCCATGGAGATCTGCATCGCCAGAATGCCTCCGACCCTCGCGTCCGAGGGCTCCTTGCCGCCCTGCGTCCAATACCGAAGCAACTCGTACAGACCCAGATTGTACAGCAACACCACGACGGCAATCGTATACAGACGCGCAACCGGGAGGGACACCCCCATGAACTCGCTGGCCCCGAACGCGGCGGCGGCCAGCGCCGCGATCGCCACCCATCGCAGCCGAATGAGCCAATATGCCCTCTGAACCAGGCTGGTGCTCTTGAGCAGGCTCTGCATATGCACTCGCGATTTACGATCTGCTATCTGCTATTGGAGACGATCCTGGACAATACGCCCGGCCGACCGATTCCCATTTGACAGGATCAATCGCTGATAGTAAACCGCAAATCGCAGATTCTCACGCCTTCGGCGTGGCCAACAGGTCCTGCACCTTCTCGATGAGCACGTCGGGCTTGACCGGTTTGTCAAGAAACGCCTGGACCGGAAGCCAGTTCTCATCGCCGGCGGCGCTCTTGAAATCGATGCCCTTCTTCTCCTTGACGCCGGTCAGCATCAGAATCGGAATGTCCTTGAACTGTGCATCCTGTTTGACCTCACGGGAAAACTCGAAACCTTCCTGCGAAGTCCGCATCATCACATCGAGAATGATCAGGTCCGGCTTCATCTCCTTGAGCCGCTCCCGACCCTGATCGCTGTCGTGCGCGACGAGGATCTCGTAGCCCTTGTTCCTCAGAACGACCGACATTGCTTCCGTGATGTCCGGATCATCGTCGATGATCAGAATCCTGCCTTCTCTCATGGGTCCTCCTTGGCAGAAATGGCATATGCGGCACACCTCTGCCCGTTATGGCTTCAGTTCCTTCAAGAGCACGGTCAAGTACTCGTCGATTCTGCCCCTGAGCGAGGGGCTCAGATCCAACCTCGGCTCAATTCGTTCCGGCTGAATGCCGAAAATCACCACTTCGTCCGGCGTCTGGCCGAGCTGCCGCGACATATCGAGGATTCGCAACAGGTCGGCCTCGTGGAGCGATTGATGGGCGAGCACCTTGCCGCTGCACACGTCCTCGGGCGTAAACCGTCGGATCACACCGGGCTGCTCGCCCATGTACGCGCAATCGATGAAGACCGCTTTCCGTCGATCCCGGATCTGGTGCAAGATGGCCAGGCCGCCCGTTCCGGCGTCGACGAACTCCACATCCAAATGCTCGGTGGCAAGCCGCGACAACTGCACGACGAGGCATACCCCGATCCCCTCGTCCGCCATCAGCGGATTGCCCAGACCGAGCACAACCGTAGACCTTCTCATATTGACGATTCCGGAAGGATGATCGGCGACTTCATCGTCCGTCATCCATCGTCCATAATCCAGAATCAATCACCGAACGAATTGTACGTCCAGCATGTGAGTCGAGCAGGACACGCACGGGTCGTAGGACCGCACCAGCATTTCGAGTTTGAGGCGGATCTTGTCCTCGGGCTCGTCGAGGATCATCGGCACCAGCGCCTCGAAATCCTCCTGGATGCCGGCGTGGTTCTGGTTCGTCGGGATGCAGATGTCCGCGCCGACGCAGTTGCCCTTGCGATCGAACTCGTACTCGTGGAACAGGATGCCGCGCGGGGCCTCGACACAACCGCTGGCCTTGCCGGCCTTCGGACTGACTTTGACTGTCTCGGGCTTGATCCCCTGGGTCAGCAGTTCATCGATCATCGCGATGCTGACTTCGACCACGTGAACCGCCTCGATGAGCTGAGCCACCGTGTTCATGTAGGGGTTGCAGTTGCCCTTCTCGAGTCCGAACATCTTGGCGACCGCCTTGGCCGTCGGCGACAGGTGCTCGGCGTTGTTGTTGAACCGGGCCAGGGCGCCGACCGCATAGGACTTGCGATGCCACTTCGTCCACTTGGCGGTCGATTGATCGCTGACGTACTCGTTGGCGACCGTCTTCCAGTCATTGATCGCGACGGCGCCGTCGTAATCCGTCGACGTGATGTCGCCATGATAGAACGTGTAGGCCGGCGGATTCGTCTGCTTGAGGGCGACGTATTCGGTCGGTCGCTGGAAATTCGGGATGTTTCCGGCCACCGACAGCACCACCTCCGCGACAACCTTCAGGTCGGGCAGGCTCTTCTTGAGGCGATCCTGCAAAGCGCGGAGTTCCTTCTCCGTGGGGAACTTCGTCAGGCCGCCGGGTTTGAGCGTCACCGGGTGCGTGGTCCGGCCGGCGATCAGATCCGACCAGTCGTTCGCCAGGCGGTGCAGGCCGATGATCGTCTTGACCGCGTCCGGCGCCATCGCCACCAGCGGCACCACTGACGGAACGCCAAAGAAATCCGGCGCCGCCAGATACCCCACATGCAGAACGTGGCTCTGCAACTGCTCGGAGTAGTGCATCAGGATGCGGACCTTGTCGGCCTGCTCCGAGACGGTGATCCCCATCGCATTCTCAACCGCCTTGGTCGAAGCCAGCGAGTGGGTGATCGAGCAAATCCCGCAGATGCGGGTCACGATGGTCTGGATGTCCTCGTAACTGCGACCGCGGACCATGGCCTCGAAGAATCGAGGAGCCTCGGGCACCTGCCATTCGAGCTTCTCGATCTTGCCGCTGGCGGCGTTCAGGACGATGTTGCCATGCCCTTCGATGCGCGTCACATGATGAACGTTGATGTTGACTGTTCCTTTACTCATAGATCGTCGGCTCCTGATTGCTTCCAAAGAGAACCATCTTGGTCTTGAGGTCATCGAGATTCAGGCCGTAACGGGTGATCACGTCCTTCGCGGCGTCCACATTCGGGTTGCTGGTATACCCCCGGCACCCGAAGCAGCGGAAGCCGTTCGACGGGCATCGAGCCCCGCAGCCGGCCCGGATGACCGGTCCCAGGCACACCTGGTCGTACTGCCACAGGCAGGGATTGCCCTTGGCCTTGCACTCGACGCAGATGGGATAATCGGGAATCTCCGGCGTCTTGCCCAGCAGAAGGGACCGCACGATGTACGTGAATTCGCTCCGGTCGATGGGGCAACCGTGGACGTAGAAGTCGACCTGAACCACTTCGTCGAGGGCCTTGGTCAAGCCTGTCCGCAGGTGCGGCTTGCTCGCGGCCCTGCCATAGACGCACTTCTTCACCTCGTCGAGATCGTCGAAGTTGTTCTTGAGCTTGTTGACGCCGCCGATGGTCGCACAGGCGCCCAGGGCGATCAGCACCTTGGCCCGGCTGCGGATCAGCTTGAGCTTTTCCTCATCCTCCATGCGGGTGATCGACCCTTCGATGATGGCGATGTCGTACTCGTCGCTCTTTTCACTCATTGCCTCGCGCCACTCCACGACGTCGGCGCCCCCGAGCAGGCTCAGAATCTCCTCCTCGAGGTTGACGATCTGGAGCTGGCACCCTTCGCAGCAGGCAAAATCGAATATCGCAATCTTAGGTTTCGCCATTGTTAAATCGCCTCCGGCAGAGAAGCCAAATCGGAATATCGGAACACGGGGCCGTCCATACAGACATACGTGTGGTTGATCTGGCAATGCCCGCACTTGCCCACGCCGCACTTCATCTTCCGTTCAAGGTTCAGGAAGATATGGTTGTGCGGCACGTCATACTCTTCCAGCGCCATAAGCACGAATTTGTACATCACCGGCGGGCCGCAGACGAGAATTCTGGCCGACTTCAGGTCCGTGTTGACCTTGCGGATCAACCGGGTGACGACGCCGACGTCGCCCTTCCACGCCGGATGGCCTTCGTCCAGCGTCTCGAACATCTGCACGTCGCCGCGTTTGCCCCAGGCCTCGATCTCCGAGGAGAACAGCCGCAGATCGTAGTTCTTGGTGCCCTGGAGAATCGACACGTCGCGGAAATCGCCGCGATTGTGAAGCACGTAGTTGATGAACGACCTCTGCGGGACCATGCCGATGCCGCCGCAGATGAAGACCAGGCTCTTGCCTCGGGCCTCCTCGACGGGATAGATTCCTTTGCCCAGCGGTCCGCGAATCCCCAGCTTGGCGCCCTTCCGCAGGTTGTGGATGGCGCCGCTGACGTTGCCGATCTTGCGGACCACCAGCTCGAACCCGCCCTTCTGGGTGGGCGAGGAGCTGATCGTGATCGGGGCCTCGCCGATGCCCGCGATGGAAACCTCCACAAACTGGCCGGGCAGGAAGTCGAACATCCCGTCATCCATCGAAAGCCGCAGGTACTTCTCTGTGGCGTTCATCTGGCTGATGTCCGCGACGGTCGCCAGTTGCGGCAGGTAGATGTCTTTCTTTTCAGCACAGCACTGACACATTCGTTAGACCTTTCAACTGAAGTTCCAAGTTTGAAGTTTACAGTTTGAAGTTTGAATCTCACTTCACACTTCAAACTTCACACTTCAGACCTCCTATCCGATGCCCAGATCGTCGATCAGGCGGTTGTACACGCTGACGGGATTGGCGATGTCCGGCAAACAGGCGCCGACGCACCGGCCGCAACCCACGCAGGCGACCTGCCCGCCGATCTTCTGGGGCACATAGGCACCCTTGCGATAGAGACGATGCCGGAAGCGGTCTGCCCGGGCCTTGCGGAACTCGTGATTCGGCGCGCACGTGGTGAACCCGTCGAGCAGACAGCCGTCCCAGGCGCGGGCCCGCTGGCCCGTCTGAAGATCCCAGCTCACGTCATCCTGGACGTTGAAGCAGTAGCACGTGGGACACACCTGGTTGCAGGATCCGCAAGCGAAGCAGGTCTTGGCCCGCTCCTCCCAAACCGGGTGCTTGTAGGCCTTGGCCAGCAGCCGGGGCAAATAGGCGGGATCGCACTTGAGCTGGTGCTTGTTCAGCGACTTTCTGTTGTGGGCCCAGACGTCCTCCCTGCGTCGAAGGGCCTGGGGATCGGCCTCCACCGCGCCTTGGGCCCGAGCCACCAGATCGTTGCCCTTGGCGGTGGCAGCCTCCATCACGTAGCTGTCGCCGATGTCCGTCAGGAGCACATCGAACCCCTCCCTGACGACCGCGGTGTCCATGGACGATGCAAAGACATGATCGGAGAATCGAGCCACGTCGCAGGCGATGATCGTCGCGTTGTTGCGGCGAGTCATGTAATGGGCGTCGTAGTTGTCCTGACGGAACAACTCATCCATCTGGTTGATCGCAATCATGTCGTAGGGATGCACGCCCAGCAGGATGAACTTCCCGCAATCCATCTGCGACTTGTACCCCCCGCCCACGTCGAAGGTCAGGAGCACCTCCGTCGGCGGCAGAAAGTACTTCTTGGGCGGCTGGAGCGTGACGTCGTAATCCAGCCGAAGATCCTTCGCCGATTCCAGCGGGGCGAAATCGAACCGATCCCCTTTCGCCTGCACGCCGATCACGTTGTCCGTCTGAATCAGGGCGTAGACGAAGTTTGCGAAATCACTCTTGGTTATTTTCTTCACACTCATGAGACAATCCCGGCTCCAAAAACCTCGAAAAACAGTTTCATGACGCTACGACGCTCTGTGCCGCGAACTCCGGCCCGCCAGAGGGTGTTCGCCGGCGCCTCCTGTGGGCAAGTAATAGGGCAGGCGAGCCAGTTCCATGGCGATGTCCAGAGAGATGACCTTGACCCGACGGGGAGCCACGACCTTGCACGGGGCGAAGTTCAAGATTCCCCTGACTCCTACCTCCGCAAGTCGATCGATCGTCGATTGCGCCGCCGACCGCGGAACGGCGACGATGGCCAGAATGACGCCCCGCTCCTGCAACGCATCGATTTGCGACGCATCCTCGATCCGAACCCCGTTGACGACCTTGCCGACCCTGTCCGGATCGACGTCGAAGGCGGCCACGATGTCCAGACCGTAACCGCAGAAACCCGGATAGGCCAGAAGGGCCGTGCCCAAATCGCCGACTCCCACCAGGGCCGCCTTGCGGATCACGTCCAATCGCAGGATCCGCTTGATCTCGCGAGCGAGCTTCTCGATGGAGTAGCCGACGCCGCGGGTCCCGAAGTCCCCGAAATAGGAAAAATCCTTTCGAATCTGCCACGACTGCACGCCCACGAAATCCGCCAGGACTTGGCTGGAGATGTGCTCCCGACCACGATCGGCCGACAACAGCAGGCCCCGCAGGTAGAGGGGCAATCGCCGCACCGTTTCATCGGGAATCTTCCGATACCTCATCGCGCGAAACACTCCATTCGTGCTTGCGTTCACATTCACAAGCTGGATGATGTCACTATAGGCAGACGCTCTGCGACTGTCAACCGCGCGACCTCGGTTTCTCTCGTTCCCCCCAAAGGTATTCCAATGCAAATCCTTACAGATAAAGCATTTATATTTTATTCACTTCGTCACAAAAAAATGCACTCCCTATGTACACACCATCAATTCTAATGTACCTGTCAACCGCAAGCGACAACGAACAAGTCGGTCTCCGACGAGGCGGCGAGTCCCCTCGACCTTGAAATGGACTAGGAATTTCTTCTGGTCGCCGTAGTCCCGGCCCTTGCGGCTCTCTCGTCGAATCGCCTCGATCTTCTGCGGGTCCGTCTCCTCCTCCATGCGGGTCAGGTACAGACGCAGACCTTTGTAACCGCCGGAACGCTGCGCGTCTTGCTCCAGGAACAGATAGGCCGCATGCGGATTGGCTGCGACGTTGTCGTGGCTGAGGCGATCGCTCATGATGAACGCCACTTCATCCTCGCTGATGACATGCGGCCGGGCGTACAGAGCCACATCGACGTTGCCCTGCCGGTCGGCGGTCGCCAGAATTCCGAAGCCTTCCACGTTCTTGAAGTAATCACTCAGACTCATGGTTCTCTCCTTGAAGGATCGCTGCGAATGCAGCCTCCAGTTGCGAATGCTTGAATTGGAATCCGGCGTCCATCAGTCCTTGGGGAATCGCCCTCTGACTAGCCAGCAGCGTCTCGTCGACCATCCGACCCATCGCCAGTCGAGCCGCCAAACCCGGCGTCCTCAACCACGCCGGTCTGCGAAGCGCCTGCCCCAACGCGTGGACGACCTGCTTGAGAGTGGCCGGATGGGGGGAAGTCAGGTTGAACGCCCCCTGGAGGTTCGGGTTCTCCAGCAGGAAACGAATCGCTCGGACCTCGTCCTCCAGACCGATCCAGGGAAACCACTGCTTGCCATTGCCGACGTACCCTCCCAGGAAGAATCGAAACGGCATCATCAGTCTGGGCAGGGCCCCGCCGTCCCGGCCGAGCACAATGCCGGTTCGGATCGCGACAGATCGAACCCCTTGCTTCTCGACCCTCGTCGCGATGGACTCGCACCGTCGGCACACATCGGCCAAGAACGATACGCCGGGGGCGGAGCTCTCCGTGAGAATCTCGTCGCCCCGCGAGCCGTAATAACCGACCGCTGAGCCCTGGATCACCACCGCGGGTTTGTTCTTCACCGCAGCCACCGCGTCCACAACTGCGACGGCGCCGTTGGAGCGGCTCTGTGCGATGCTGTCCAGCTTGGCCTGCGTCCACCGGCCCTGCCCTACGTTCTCTCCGGCCAGATTGACGACCGCATACGCCCCGTCCACCTGAGCAGACCAGAAACTCGCGGTCCTCCCGCCCCATTCGCACACTTGGGCATGGTCTCCAAGCAGGCTCGCCGCCCGCTTGGCGTCGCGAGAAAGCGCGACGATCTCGTACTCGTCGCAGAGTTCTCTGCACAGCGTCCTGCCGATAAACCCTGTCGCCCCGGAGATCACAATGCGTTTGGCCATGTCCACCTACTGCTCCATTACCCATCCATTGATGGATAGAGACGTTTCAGCTTTGTCCTGGCGTCTGCCGTGGTGAACTGCCAGTTCACTTTCACCTCGGCCCCGTCACGGCTCTTCTCCCATGCGGCGGTTTCCTCACGCAGTT
>DATIKY010000304.1:0-1718 GCA_035476995.1 Sedimentisphaerales bacterium
TCCTGCAGCATCCGCCGTTCCTCTTCCATCAGGGTGACAGTATACTTCTTCTTCATGATAGGTCTCCTTACCTGGGTACAACCATCCCATCGGCAAAGAGACCGGAAACTCTATATCAAATCACGCGTAACGGAGCACTACCTTCCCAAGGTAGATGTTGTGGGTTCGAATCCCATCAGCCGCTGTGGTCCCGCATCTTCTATCCATCCCGGCTCGGGGTTTTCCGCACACTCCGCGAGGCGAACATGCCTGTCAGGATGCAGACGGACCCGCAAACGCAGAGAACCGCCCCAAGCCAGATCTCTCCGTCGAGGGCGAACAGGACTCCAAGCGAGGTCACGCCGGCGCCGAACGTCGCGACCACGATCCGGGCCAGCCGGAACTGTGATGCGTAGGCGGCTTCCGGTTCCTGCGACGGAGCCTGTTGTCGGTCGCGTGCCCGCGACTTCGGAGACAGCAGGTACTGAAAGAACGAGATCAGGCCGGAGAATCGGTACTGTGGATCGATGTACTTCTCGACGACATAGAACGCGAAGTAGTAGGCCCGGGCCGACGCCCAGATCATGAGCGACAGGAGCAAGGCCGTCCGTACCGTCGGGGCCTCCACCCAGACCAGAACGAAGCAGGAAAAGACGATGAATGCGGACAAACCCGCCTTCAAGTACATCCACTTCGGATTCTGCAGGTCCATTCCCGCCCTGTTTCCTGGTCAGTCGCGACCACGCCAATAGAAAGGGCGCCGTCTGTGGTGCGCCACGGCCAGTATCCGGATCTCATCTTGTCGAACCGAGTAGATCAGTGAGTACGGAAACCTGGCGATGTGTCTCTTCCGAACACGATTCCGGATCAGGGGAGCGGCTTCCGGGAACTCCGCGATCTTGCCCATCGCGTATTGAACCTCATCGATGAATGCGCTTCCCAGACCGGAACTCCGGAGATCGTAGAAATCTGCGGCCTCGTTGATCTCCGCCTCGGCAGCCTCGTGGATGGCCAGCAATCGGCTCATTTTCGGCGAGCCCGAACACGATCGAGAACCTCGTCTGCTGGATAGGCACGCGCCGCACCACGATCAAGTTCCTCATCACGCCGGACGGCCTCATCCAACCAGAGCCTCTCAACTTCGGCCTCGCTCAGGGTATCCAGACTGGCCAGCAACTCGCGTGCGAGGTCGGCACGAGCCTCCGGATCCAATTGAAGCGCCCGGGCTTTCAGTTCCTCACCGCTCATACGTACACCTCGGCATCCCAAACACTGCTGTTTATGACAGGGCCTCTCGGCCCCATACTGATTATACAGAATCTCGTGTGCTTCGCACAGGCATTGACGCAACTGCGCTTGGCGACGGCCTCTGTCTTTCGCCATCTACTCGATGGCGAACTCCACAGGCTCGCTGAGTACCGACAGCCGTGAGTAGTCATTTACCTGCAGGTTGTCCACACGAGCGACAACCGTGTAGCGTCCTGGCAGCCAGCCGTCGCGCAGGAGGATGTCCCGGTTGGCGTTGAGAAGTAGTTGAAAGAGGTCATGCGGTCCGGGTAACAGATAGGTGTCACACAACCGAAACTGTTACTCGTAGAAAGGGGTGCAGGTTTGAGTTTACGTAGGATCTGAGTGATTTGGACGGAGGTGGACTCCTTTTCGTAGAACTGCAAGTTGTTGTCTGAAAACAGTTTGCGGTTTGGTGAAAGGAGTCCAACGATGATTGTATCGGAACTGAT
>DATIKY010000305.1:0-2624 GCA_035476995.1 Sedimentisphaerales bacterium
GAACCGCTACACGCTGACGGCCCAGGGGCAGAAGTTCGCCACGGCTTTGCTGTCCGCTTCCGCCGTTGATATCAAAGGACTTACGAAACTCGCCGCATAGAAATCACGCAGCAAAAACGATGTTCTGAAGGATTGTAGTACGGAGGCCGAAGGAGCGAAGGTGGCAGGGGCAGGACATAGGAAGACCGTAACCCGCCGATCACGGATCACGAGCGACCGAACGGCCACCGCAGATGAACGCCGACGCGGAGCCGGATAATCAACTGGAGATCGTCAATAACAGAATCATCCCGCGTTTCAAGACGCGACCTCGCGATTTTCCCCATTTCGCCCCTGGTCAGCCGGCTGCTTTGTCTTGACAATTCGACGGATTTCGGGCACTATGCTAGGCGTGCGCCTGCGACAAGGTGAACAACGGGAAACAGCTACCCAGTATCGAGAACGGAAACGTGTCGCTGTCCCGGTATGTCCCAAGTGCCGGCAGGGCTTTGGAGTGCAAGGACGACACTGTGCAGCACGATCGAATCCGGTCGGCGCATCAGCCGCGAAGACCGGTCGAAACTCTGATTGATAGTTGAGGCCATGAGTAAGATATCCGCCGACGCCATAGCATCCGAAAAGACCGATGTCGCTGAGATCGCCGATGAAGCGGCGAGAGATCATGCGGCCGCAGCGTCGGCGCGGATCGCCGAGTTGGCCCCAGGGGAAAGGCTCCGTCACCCGGTGGCCAAGCTTTCGCTCTATCACCGCATCTATGACTGGCTCGACGTGCACATCAGTCGTCTTTCGGTCCGCAACAATTTCTGGCACCGCGTCTGCTCGTTCCTGTTCTTGCCCCTCTCCTATTCGAGCGGCATTTGCTTCAGGCGAGTCGACGACGACACCTACATCGCCCTCCTGCCTTTTCGGCGATTCAACAGGAACTGGTACAACGCCATGGGCGGCGCGGCGCTTCTGGCCAACTCCGAGATAGCGGGCGGTTCGTATCTGTTCCGCGTCTGCGGAGCCGGCTACACCGTGGTGTGCAAGCATCTCGACTACCGCTTCTTGCGGCCGTGCCTCGACACGGCCATCTACCACCTGAAGCCTCGCGAGGACATCCAAGAGCAACTCGCGCACGGCCGGGAATTCAATCTCACCCTCGACATCGAAGTCGTGCAGCAGGGTGAGCACAACCGGCGCGTTGGCAGGTGCGTCGCCACGTTTCATATGACGCCCAAGAGCCACGTCCAGGCCAAAGGCCGATAAGAGAGACATGCCGGGAGAGACCCGTAGAGAAACGCCGACGGCTGCGGTGCTCGGGTGGGCCGCGTATCTCGCCTGCTCGTGGACCTGGTGCATCGGCATGTTCTTGCCCGTGTTGCTGGTGCGCGAGCTGGGTACTCTGGGCTTTGTCATCTTCGCCGTGCCCAATGTCGTCGGTGCGGCGATCATGGGAACGATTCTGCCCTCGGCGGGCGTCAGCTCGCAGGTTGTGCAGCGCCATCGCCCTGCGCTCGTCGCTTTCTCCGCCGTCACCGTGGCCTTTCACCTCTTCTTCGCCGCCTGGATGGCGCCGCGCCTGATCGGCCCTATGGGCCCATGGATCGTTCTGGCCCTCGTCGCCGTGTTCACAGGCATCGCCTCGCGCCGTCGCGACCGCAGCGATCTGATCGCCGCCGTTGTCGTCCTCGCCATCACGGCCGGCATCGCTCTGTTCGCCCTGCGGGACGGGCTCGATTTCTCGTGGGCGCCGCAGCGGGATCCCATCGCCGTCGCGGCGTTGGCTCCGGTCTGCGCGTTTGGGTTCTTGCTCTGCCCATATCTCGATCTGACGTTTCATCGCGTTCGCCAGCGCACGTCGCCTGCCGCCGGTCGAGTCGCCTTCGGCGTTGGCTTTGGCGTGCTCTTCCTGGCCGTGATCCTGCTCTCGTACGGGTACGCTCGACCGTTGGCCGTCGCCGTCGACGGCCAGGCCCCCCGCGGATTGGCCAAGGCTTTCGCCTTGCCGCTCGGCCTCTATATGGCGATGCAGATTGCCTACACCGTGGCGCTGCACATCGTCGAGGTGATCCCCGAGGCCAAGGCCCTCGGCGGCAGGTATTCGACGCTCATCGCCCTCGTCGTCGCCGGCGGCGCCGCCGCCTTGGGATTCGTGGGCAACCGGGGATCGCTCTGGTACGGCCTCGACGCCGGCGAGGTGATCTACCGTTGTTTCATGGGGTTTTTCGGCCTGTGTTTCCCGGCTTACGTGTGGTTGTGCATGTTGCGCCGCTCGCCGTCGCGGCGCACGCTGGGAATCTGCGCCGTAGCCGTTGTCGCCGCGCTGCCGCTGTTCTTCGCGGGCTTCGTTGCGGGGCGGATGGTTCTGCTCGTGCCTGGTGTTGCCATCGTGCTGCTGGCCCGGCTCGCGAGGACGGGGGGCAGCCAGCAGAAAGGGTGACATCGGGGTCATCCATATGGGATTCCTGTCAGATGAACGCAGCCCGGCCTTCGGCCGACAGCCAAGAGCGTTTAACGGAGCGCCAGGCGAAGCCTGGGTAAGGAGGTGCAACATGAAGTTGTGGAGCTAAACCTTACAGTGGAACCCGGCAGGTAGCCAATCCTGCCCGGCCAAGGTGGCCGACCGCCGGAAGCGAGTCTTG
>DATIKY010000306.1:0-40522 GCA_035476995.1 Sedimentisphaerales bacterium
ACATGGACATGGACCGCCTCAAGGAAATGGAGGAGACGGAATCGCCAACGGCCGATAAAAAAATCGCCTGACCCATGGGTCAGGCAGCGGTGTCCCTCTCAGGAGGACCAGCAAAAAAGCGAAAGATCCTTGACACTACCGCGATAACGGCTCGCTGACACGTGGCCGATGCAGCGGACAGGTACAATTTAGGTACACGCCCGCCCAAACGCAAAAAGGCAGTCGCACGTAAGTCGTTGCGACTGCCTTCTTTAGCTCAATAGCGGGGGGAGGATTCGAACCTCCGACCTCCGGGTTATGGGCCCGACGAGCTACCAGACTGCTCTACCCCGCGGTCAATAGTTGTATTATACGCGACAGGCCTTCACCTGTTCAATTGCCTAATTCGGAAAAATCCGTCTTTGCGACAGAAATACCGCGTTACAGCTTTCCGCGAATCCGGGCGGCGATCTCATCGATCCGTCCTTTCGGATACCTGAAAGAGGGCCACTGCGCCAGCACGCCATCTCCGGTCTTTCGCGGGATGATATGAAAGTGCAGATGCTCGACGACTTGCCCGGCCGCTGAACCGTTGTTGGACAGCACATTGTAACCGTCGGCATCCATCGCATCTACCACCGCCTTGGCGATCTTGCCGAGGCCGCAAGCGAGAGCCCCCAGGATTCTCGGGTCGCACTCGTGGAGTGTCGCGCAATGACGCTTGGGAATGACCAACGCGTGACCGTCGCTGACCGGCCCGATGTCCAGGAACGCGAGAACCGCATCGTCCTCGTAGATCCTGGCCGCCGGGATTTCGCCCGCAGCCACCTTGCAGAACACACATCCGTCCATGCCGCCGCTTCGCTTAACCGTCGAACTTCGTTGGAACCGCCTACTCCTGCTTCTCCGGCTCAGCCGTCGATTCCGCGGCGGTCTCGGAAGCCTGCACCGTCGTCGCCTCGGCCGGCTTGGCCTCCGCGGCCTTGGCTCTTCTGCGGGCCCGACGCTTGGACGCGCCGCGCCGCTCTCTCTTGAGCGGCTCCTCGGCGCCCAGAAGCTGGAGAAGGACCAGTTCGCCGTTGTCGCCCAGCCGTCGCAGGGACAGCTTGACGATTCTCGTGTACCCGCCCTGACGGTCGAGGTACCGCGGGGCCAACTCGCTGAAGAGCTTGCCGACGATCGTTCCCTTCTTGATGGGCTCGCCGTCTTCGTAGGCGATGATGCTTCGGTTGCCGAGTATCGAGATGGCCCGTCGTCTGTGCTCGAGCTTGCCCTTCTTGGCCAGCGTGATCAGCCGCTCGACGAACGGCTTGATCTCCTTGGCCTTCTGAACGGTCGTCGAGATCGTCTCGTGTTCGATCAGCGATTGGGCCATGTTCCGACGCAACGACCGGCGGTGCGACGTGTTCCTGCTCAACTGGCGTCCTGCAACTCTATGACGCATATCTCACAATACCTCTTCTATCCAGACTCTCAAATCCGCCCGGCGTCTTCAACGCGACACCCGCGTTGCAGGGCCCTTAGCCTTCGGCCGCCTTGCCGATATCCTTCATCCCAAGCGACAGCCCGATGTCGGCAAGCTTTCGCTTGATCTCACGCAACGAAGTCTTTCCGAAGCTGCGGATCTTCAACAGGTCCGCATCCGTCATCTGCACGAGCTGGCGAACGGTCTCGACCTTCACCGACTCCAGACAGTTGCTGGCCCGCACGGACAGCTCCAGTTCCTGAATCGGCGTGTTGAGCTTGGCCTCGAGCTCATGGTCCACCTGCTTCTCCGGCACTTCCATCGGCAACTCGCCCGCGACGGTCTCATCGCCGAGCTCGAAGTACTGCACGAACGGGTTGATGTGCTTTCGCAGGATCTTGGCCGCTTCAACCAGCGCCATCTCCGGCGAGATAGTTCCGTTCGTCCAAATTTCCAGGATCAGCTTGTCGTAGTTGGTCCGCTGTCCGACGCGGGTGTTCTCCGTCATATATCGTACGCGCGTCACCGGGGAGTACACAGCGTCCAGATTGATCCGGCCGATCTCCTGCTCGAACCGGTCGGCGTCCGAAATGCGGTCCGCCACCGGAACGTATCCACGCCCGTTTTCGACCACCATCTCCATCTCGAAACCGACGTCTTCGGTCAGGGTCGCCAGGACAACGTCCTTGCTGATCACCTCGATGGCGGGATCGGCGACGATCTGGGCGGCCGTGACCACGCCCGCCTTATGGGCCGCGACCTTCATCGTCTTGGGGCCTTCGCCCGTCAAACGAATCACCAGGCTCTTGACGTTCAACACGATGTCGGTCGCGTCCTCGACGACGCCGCGGATCGACGTGAACTCATGCTCGACGCCCGCGATCTTGACCGAGGTGACCGCACTTCCTTCCAGCGAGGACAGGAGCACGCGTCGCAGACTGTTGCCGACCGTGGTGCCGAAGCCCCGCTCGAAAGGCTCAATGAAAAACCGGCTGTATCGGTCAGTCGATACGCCAGCGTCTTTTTCCACACGAGTCGGCAACTCCAAACCGCGCCAAGTCACTCGCATACAGGCCTCCGATCTGAACATCCATCCCTAAGCACACCGCCGAATGCAGAACTCCCACGGCCCGCCGTTCTGATGCCTTGATTCCGCATTTGCGTTTCCAAGCCCAACGTTACCTCGAACAGAATTCCACCACCAACTGCTCTTCCACGGGGATCTGGATGTCCGGCCGGGTGGGCATCGCCACGACGGTCGCCGCAGGTTTCTCCCGATCCAGTTGCAGCCAACCCTGGGTAGTGAAGTTCGGATTGCTCTCAAGCTGCTCCTTGATGCGCTTGAGGCTCTTCTCCGAGTCCTTGACGGTGATCTTGTCGCCGATCTTCATGATGTAGTCGGCTACGTCGACTTTCCGCCCGTTGATGCGGATGTGACCGTGCGTGATCAGTTGCCGGGCCGCCTTGCGTGACCCGGCGAAGTTCAGCTTGTAGACCACGTTGTCCAGACGTCGCTCAAGCAGTTGCAGCAGGTTCTCGCCCGTGTTTCCGGGAAGCCTGGACGCCTCATGGAACATCCGAATGAACTGCTGCTCGTAGACCCCATAATACCTCTTGATCTTCTGCTTCTCACGAAGGCGGACGCCGTATTCGCTCAGACGCCCCTTGCGCCAACCGTGCATGCCGGGAGCGAGACTCCGTTGTCTTCGCTCGACCTGGCACTTGGCCGTTTCACACTTGGTGCCCTTCAGGAACAGCTTCATTCCCTCGCGGCGACAAATCCTGCAGGATGGACCTGTATAACGTCCCATACTAATCGATCTCCTGTGACCTTCCCGGAGTCCTAAACACGTCTACGCTTCGGCGGTCGGCACCCATTGTGCGGCAGCGGCGTCACGTCCTCGATCGAGGCGATCCGCAGCCCTGCCGCCTGAAGCGCGGAGATCGCAGATTCCCGCCCGGAGCCGGGACCCTTGACTCGAATCTCCACTTCCCGCACGCCATTTCGCATGGCGGCGTTCGCACAGTTCTGCGCCGCCTGCTGGGCGGCAAACGGCGTGCTCTTTCGCGAGCCCTTGAAGCCCACGCAGCCCGCCGAACTCGAGCAGATCGCCGCGCCGTCCATGTCCGTGATCGTGATCAACGTGTTGTTGAACGTCGCTTTGACGTGGACGATCGCTCGAACCACATTCTTTCTGATTTTTCGTTTTGCGCTTTTAGCCATTTGCCTTCTCTTTGTCCTCGTGCTCTGGTGTCCAACGTCCAGATGAACGATTCCCGTTTCTCCAGCGTCGCCTCAGGGCCGTTACCCTCGCTGCTCCTTGACGCCCTTCTTGCCGGCGACGGTCTTGCGCGGCCCCTTGCGGGTTCGCGCGTTGCTCTGCGTGTGCTGGCCGCGGACCGGCAAACCTCGGCGGTGCCGGATGCCCCGGTAGCACGCGATATCGCGAAGCCGCGCGATGTTCTGGGCGACCTGCCTGCGAAGCTGGCCTCCAACGACGTAGTTGCGGTCGATGATCTGCGTGATCCGGCTGAGCTCGTCTTCGCTGAGCTTGTTCGCCTTGGTCATCTGCTCGATTCCGGCTTCCTTGAGGATCAGCTCCGATGTGTGCTGGCCGATCCCTGGGATGTAGGTCAGCGAGATCCAGATCGTCTTGTTGTCCGGGATATCAACACCAACTATACGCGGCATAAATTAAGCGTCCTCTCTGTTACCCTTGTGACCCGATTCGTCCGTCGCCCACAAAGCACACGATCACCCTTGTCGCTGTTTGTGCCGGGGGTTCGAGCAGATGATCCGCACGACGCCCTTGCGGCGAACGATCTTGCAGTTCTCACAAATTCGTTTGACTGAGCTTCTTACCTTCATAGTCGTTTCCACGCATTCGCAGGGCCCGCCTCGAACGCACTCGTCCGGCCGGGCCCGATCTCAATGTCGCAACACGATTCGTCCGCGGGTCAGGTCGTACGGCGACATCTCCACCGTGACCACATCGCCCGGAAGAATGCGGATGAAGTTCATCCGCATCTTCCCGGAGACGTGGGCAAGAACCTTGTGCCCGTTCTCCAATTCCACCCTGAACATGGCGTTCGGCAGGGCCTCGACGACCTTTGCCTGCAGCCGTATCGAATCTTTTTTCGCCATCAACGTTACCGTCGTCTTGTCAGAACTTCACAGCCACCCTTCACGATGGCTATCGTATGCTCGAAATGAGCCGAAAATCTACCATCTTTCGTCACGACCGTCCAGCCATTTCCCACCGTCCGGACGCCGTGCCCTCCGGCGTTGATCATCGGCTCGACCGCCAGGACCATGCCTTCGGTCAGCAGAATGTCGTCCTCCAGGAGATCCCGGCTGACAAAGTTGGGGACCTTGGGGTCCTCGTGCATCCGCGTGCCGATCCCGTGGCCGACGAAATCCCGGACCACCGAGAAGCCGGCCGATTCGGCGTGCTTCTGCATCCGGCCGGCGACCTGGCTCCACTTCACGCCCGGCCGCGACATCGAAATCGCGATATCGAGCGCCTCGCGGGTCACGTCCATGAGCCGCCGGTTCCCCTCGGAAACGCTGCCGACGGCCACCGTGATCGCGGAATCGCCGCAGTAGCCGTTCAGCCGCACGCCGAAATCGACGCTCAGGAGGTCACCGTCCTTCAGCAACGCCGACTCCGATGGAATCCCATGCACCACCTCGTCGTTCACAGACGCACAGATGGCTCCCGGAAACGGCCTTTTTGCCTGCGGGCTCCGCACGCCCTTGAAGAGCGCTTCGGCGCCGGCCTTGGCGGTCATCTCCAGGGCCACGCGGTCCAAATGCCCCGTGGTCACGCCGGGCGATGCAATCCTCTGTAGTTCTGAAAGAACGTCGGCTACAACAATTCCCGCCTGGCGCATCAAATCGATTTCTCTTCGGCTGCGAAGCGTTATAGCCATTCTACGACTTCAAGTTCGACCCGCAGGCGGCGCACGCCGTTCGGCCGGCCTACTTCTTCTTCCCTGCCAAACCGTCCAGCTTGCGGAAGATCCCCTGCGCCACCGCGTCGGCGTCTCCGCCGGCGTCGACATCGTCGACCGTCCTTCTGGCCTTGTAATAATCCACCACCGGCTTGGTCTGCAGATAATAGGTTTCGAGACGGTTGCGGACCACCTCTTCGGTGTCGTCCGGCCGCTGCACGAGACGGGCACCGTCCTTGTCGCAGATCCCGTCCGCTTTCGGCGGCATGTTCTTCACGTGATAGACCGCCCCGCATGTCGGGCAGCTTCGCCGCCCCGTGATGCGCGCCACGACGATGCCGTCGTCGACGAGGAGGTTCGTCACGACGTCGATCCCCCCGCCTTTGGCGGCCAAGGCCCTGTCCAGGACTTCCGCCTGGTTGACAGTCCTGGGGAATCCGTCGAGCACGAAGCCCGACGAGGCGTTCTTCATCGCCTGGCTCATCATTTCCACGATCAGGTCGTCGGGCACCAAGGCACCCGCGTCCATATAGCTCTGTGCCTTCCTGCCCAGTTCCGTTCCGGCGGCCCGCTCGCGACGCAGGATGTCACCGCTGGAGAGGTGGAGCAATCCGTAGCGATCGGCGATCCGCTTGCAGTGGGTTCCTTTTCCCGCGCCCGGTGCGCCCAGCAGCACGATTCTCATGCGTACGCCCCCTTGATTCTGCCGGAAGAAGTGAATCCGTCATAGCTCCGCATCAGGAGGTTCGCCTCGATCTTCTGGACCAGGTCGAGCGAAACGCTGACGACGATCAGAAGGCCGGTGCCGCCGAGGAAGGTGGTCACCTGCCAGTCAATGCCCAGTGCGTGCGAGATCACGGTCGGGATGATCGAGATCGCCGCCAGGAATGCGGCCCCGTAGTACGTGATCCGCGTCATGACGGTTTCGAGATACTCCGCGGTCCTGCGCCCCGGCCTGAGGCCCGGAATGAAACTGCCCGAGTCGCGGAGGTTCTTCGCCATTTCGCGAGGCTGGAACTGCACGGTCACCCAGAAGTACGCGAAGATGAAGATCAGGGCCATATACAGGATATTGTAGGTGTATGCGCCCGGGCTCATCGCCCCCACGATCCGCCCGAGCAACCAGGAGCCGTCAAACGCCCGGTAAAGGTAGTCCACGACGATGGGCGGGAACATCATGAAGCTGGAGGCGAAGATGATGGGCATGACGCCGCCGTGGTTGACTCGCAAGGGCAGGTAGTGCCGGGCCCCGCCGACCATGCGACGCCCTCGCATCTGCTTGGCCTGCTGGATCGGGATGCGGCGCTGGGCCTGAGTGATCAGGATCGCCCCCGCCACCACAGCCACGAACGCGATTCCCAGGAACAGAATCTTCGGCAGCGAGATTCCCCCCTCGGATCCGGGTCTCATCTGCGTGAACAACTGGTACATCGCCCAGGGCATGCGGGCGAGGATGCCGGCCATAATGATCAAGCTGATTCCGTTGCCGATGCCGTATTCGTCGATCTGCTCGCCGAGCCACATCAGAAAGACCGTTCCGGCGGTCATGGCCACCACGCCCAAGAAAATGGCCCAGCGCTCCATGCCCGCATAAATCATCTGCTGATCGCCGCGCGTCATCATCTGAATATACATGATCGCCTGGATGAAGCAGATGAGCACCGTCAGGTATCGCGTATACTCCTGGATCTTCTTATATCCGGTCTGACCTTCCTGGCGGAGCTTCTTCAGCGACGGAATCACCTCGCCCAGAAGCATCAGGATGATCGAGGCCGTGATGTACGGCATGATGCCGAGCCCAAACAGACTGCTCTGCTCAAGCGTGCCGCCGGTGAAGATCTGCAGATACTCGGCGGCCCTGCCCAGCGGATTGTCCGTGTCCCTGGACTCCGCCAGCGCCTTGATGGCCTCCTGGTTGAACCCGGGGATCTGAATATGGAACCCGACACGGTAGATCGCCAGCAACGCTACGGTGAACAAGATCTTGTTCCGCAGGTCCTGGATCCTGAAGATATTGACCACTGTTCCAATCACTGGATCGTTCTCCACACGCCACGCGCCCGGGCGGGCCCCCGCGAGGCGATGAGACCCTTAAGCATGCTGTTTCTGCTTCCGCTTGATCGGCTTGACTTCCATCGACAGCTTCGTCGCGGTGCCGCCGCAGTCCGTGATCTTCTGCTCGGCGTTCTTGCTGAACTTGTGCGCGACCACCTGGAGCTTCTTCGTCAGTTCCCCGTCCCCGAGGATCTTGACTTTGCTCGCCGCGCCGGCGATCAGTCCGGCCGCGGAAAGCTGCTCCACGCCGACCTGCGCGCCGTCTTCGAACTGTTCCAGTTCGCAGATGTTCACCACTTCGAAGCGGGTCGCGAAGTTCTTGTTGTTGAAGCCGCGTTTCGGGAAGTGCCGGAACTGCGGAATGGATCCGCCCTCGTACAGGGAGAAGCGCTTCGCGCCCGAGCGGCTCATCGCGCCCTTGCTGCCGCGCCCGGCGGTCTTGCCGAGCCCCGAGCCGCGGCCCCGGCCGACCCGCGTACGTGCTTTGTGTTTACCTACGACAGTAGTAATTTCATGACTTAACATTACAGATCACCCACTTGGCCATGGTTGCGATTACGACAGTGCAACGCCTCGTAGAGCCTGGACCATTTCTTTGCTTCGCAGTTTCAACAAGCCGTTGATCGTGGCTTTGACGACATTCTTGGCGGACGTACTGCCGTAGACCTTCGTCAATGCGTCACGGACTCCGGCGTACTCAAGGACGGCGCGGGAGCTGGACCCGGCGATCACGCCCGTTCCCGGGCTGGCCGGCGCCAGGACGATCCGCGTGGCCCTGTACTTGCCGATGACCTGGTGCGGGATCGTGCTGCCGACCAGGGGGACCCGGTACATCGCCTTCTTGGCGTCCTTGATCCCCTTCTCGACGGCATTGGGCACTTCGTTGGCCTTGCCGTAGCCGATGCCGACCGAGCCGGCCCGGTCGCCCACGACCACGAGCGCCGCGAAGCTGAACCGCCGACCGCCCTTCACGACCTTCGCGCACCGATAGATCTTGACAACCGTATCTTCCAACGGTTTTTCTTCGAATTCCGGTGTCCTAACTGGTTCTGCTGCCAACTGTCGTCTCCCAGTCTGAAAAGGCCTTCGTTAGAAAGCCAGACCTGCCTTTCTTGCCGCATCGGCAAGGGCCTTTATCCGCCCGTGGTACCTATACGGGCCTCGATCGAAGCACACGCACTTGATGCCGACGTCCAGCGCCTTCTTGGCGAGCTGCTCGCCGACCGCTTCGGCGGCCTTCTTGTTGCCCGCCTTCGGCAGCGACTCCCGCACGACCTTGACCTGCGTGCTGGCCGCCACCAGAGTGACGCCCGCGGTGTCATCAATCAGTTGTGCGTAGATGTTGCGGTTGGACCGAAAGACCGACAACCGCGGCCTGTCGGGCGTACCGCTGACCTTCTTTCGCACATGACGTCTGCGGCGAACCGCCGCTTTCTTGTGTTGCTCAGTCTTCATACGTTTTCGTCAGTTCTCATCGCGCCCGCACGAATCGGGCGACTCCCGTCGAACTCTCTCTTACGCCCCGCCGGAGGCGAACGCCTTGCCGACCTTGCGACGCAGATGCTCGTCGGCATATCGAATGCCCTTGCCCTTGTACGGCTCAGGCGGTTTCACCTTGCGGATCTCCGAGGCGAACTGCGCCACCGTGCACTTGTCCGTGCCCGACAGGCTGAACTTGGCCGGCACTTCGTTGCCTCGCGTGGCCGCCACCTCGATCGTCACCTTCACGCCCTTGGGGATGGGAAGCTCGACCACGTGGGCGAACCCGACGGTCAGGACCAGCTTGCCGCCCTGCTCCTTCACGCTGTAACCGGTGCCGTAGATCTCCATCTTTTTCTGATAGCCGGTGGTGACGCCGACCATCATGTTGGCGATCAGGGCCCGCGTGGTGCCGTGAAGCTCTTTGTTGCGTCGAACCTCCGGCTGCGGATTCGCGACGACCACCGACTTGCCGTCCTCGACCTGGATCGTCAGGCACGGATCGTAGGCGATCTGCATGGTTCCCAGCGGCCCGGTCACCTTCACGGTCCGGTTCGCGTGTTCGACCTTTACCCCTTTGGGCACGTCAACAGGTTTGTTGCCAATTCGACTCATTTGTTTAATATACCGTGCAAAGGACCTCGCCGCCGACTTTGCGCTCGCGGCAGTTGCGGTCGCTGATTATGCCCTTGCTGGTGGACACGACTGTGATGCCCATTCCCCCCAGAACAACCGGGAGATCGTCCACGGACGAGTACCTGCGGCAGCCCGGTTTGCTGACCCGCTGAATCTCCGTGATGGCCGACTGGCCGTCCGGATCGTACTTCAGCGCGATTCGCAGAAACCCCTGATTGCCGTCGTCGATGCGGTCATAGCCCTCGATGTAGCCTTCGCTCTTGAGGACCTCCGCAATGCCCTGACAGATCTTCGACGCCTTCACATCGACCGTCGCCTTGTCCGTTCGGGCCGCATTGCGAATTCGTGTCAGCATGTCAGCTATCGGATCGCTCCAACTCATAGTATCCTATCCTGCACGTTCCGGGTTGCGGATCGTCGCGTCTCCAGAAGTCACCAGCTTGCCTTTTTCACGCCCGGGATCTTGCCTTCATGCGCCAGTTTCCTGAAGCACAGTCGGCAAACCTTGAACTTGCGGTACACGGCGTGGGACCGCCCGCACAGCTCGCAACGGGTGTACTGTCTGACGCGGAACTTCGCCTTCTTCTTCGATTTTATCACTAACGCCTTGGTTGACATCAACGCACTCCACTGTACTGACTGGGCCCGCGACTATTCGATGGCCTTGCTCGTCGCCTGGCCCCGGAACGGCATCCCGAACAGGGAGAGCAGCTTTCGCGCCTCCTCGTCCGTCGCCGCCGTCGTCGCGAACGTGATATTCATGCCCTGCTGGAACTCCACCTTGGCCGGGTTGATCTCAGGAAACACGCTCTGTTCGCTGAGCCCCATCGAATAATTGCCCCGCCCGTCGAAGCTGTTCGGATCCAGGCCGCGGAAGTCGCGAACCCGCGGGATCGCCAGGTTGATCAGACGGTCCAGGAACTCGTACATCCGCACGCCGCGCAGGGTCACCTTCAGGCCCGTATCCTGGCCCTGGCGCACCTTGAAGTTCGACACGCTCTTCTTGGCCTTGCACACCAGCGGCATCTGCCCGCTGATGATCGCAAGATCCTTGCGCGCCAACTCGATGTACTTCTTGTCCTGCGTGGCCCTTCCGACGCCCATCGAGAGCACCACCTTCTCGACCTTGGGCACCGCCATGATCGTCGTGTACCCGAACTCCTTCGTCAGTTCGGCCACGATCTTCGATTTGTACAGGTCTTTCAAACGCGCCATAATCTCTGCTCGATTCTGCCGGCTCTGCGCCGGGCCGCACAAGCCCGCGGCTGCCGTTACTTCTTCGCCTTCTTGATGACTCCCAGCTCCGTGCCGTCCGCTGCCACCCGCTTCTTGCCGCCGCTGGGCGTCGCCTCGTACCGCACCCGCGTCCCCTTGGACGTCTTGGGGTTCACCGGCAGCACGTTGCTGATGTGGATGGGCTGCTCCACACTGATCCGACCGCCCTGCGGATTCCGCCGCGACGGACGAACATGTTTCTTCGCGATGTTCTGGCCCTGAACCAGCACCAGATTCTTTTCCGGGTAGACGTGCAGCACTTTGCCCGTGTTGCCCTTATTATCCCCGGCGATGATCTGCACCGTATCACCTTTTTTCACATGCAAGGCCATTTATCCGCCTCTTCGTATCCAACTGGACCGTAAATCGTTCCGACCGTCCTTACACAACCTCGCCGGCCAGAGAGATGATCTTCATATAGTTCTTCTCGCGCAGCTCACGGGCCACCGCACCGAAGATGCGGGTGCCGATCGGGTTGCCCTCGCCGTCGATCATCACCGCCGCGTTCTTATCGAACTTGACGTAGCTGCCGTCCGGCCGCTTCACCGCCATCGTCGTGCGGATGATCACCGCCTTGTGCACCTTCTTGTCGTCCAACTGGCACGTGGGAAGCGACTTCTTGATCGCCACGCATACGATATCGCCCAGGCCCGCCGTGCCGCGGGTGAACTGCCCGCGGGCACTGGTCTTGCCCACGACATGAATGCACTGAGCCGACTTCACACCCGAGTTGTCGGCGATGTCCAACATGGTTTCGTTCTGAATCATAGTCTCTGCATCTCGTATGAAGTGTTAGGCCTGGGCGCCCTTCTGCAGCACGCGGAGGACTCGCCAGCTCTTGGTCTTGCTGTACGGACGCGACTCGGTGATCTCGACGACATCGCCGACGCCGCACTGGTTCCGCTCGTCGTGGACCGCAAGCTTCGTCCTGCGCCGGATGTACTTTCCGTACTTCGGATGCTTGACCCGGTAGTCGATCGTCACCCGAAGGCTCTTGATTCCACTCTTGCTGCTGACGGTTCCCGTCAGCGTCTTGATCTTCTTGATCGTTTCCATATCAGCGACTTCCCGCGATTCGCAACGTCTGTGCGTTACGCACTTTTCTGGTGCAAAACGGTCTTGATCCGGGCGATGTCCCGCCGGGCGTTAATAATGGCCTTGGAGTTCTCCAGCTTCTCCGTCACTGCCTGCGACCGAAGCTCGAACAGGCGCTTCTCAAGATCCTGCAGAGTCGTCCGCAGCACATCCTGACCCATTTCTCTCAACTGCTTGGCTTTCACTTGATGTCCTCTCTCAGACGGCACGCCCGCGTTTCACCAGCCGGCAGCGAACGGGCATCTTATGCGCCACTCGCGACAGCGCCTGCTTGGCCACTTCCTCGGTGACGCCGCCGATTTCGAAGCAGATCTGCCCGGGCCGCACGCGTGCGACCCAGTATTCCGGCTCGCCCTTGCCCTTGCCCATACGCGTCTCCAGCGGCTTGCCGCTGACCGGCTTGGCCGGGAAGATCCGGATGTAGACCTTGCCTTCCCGATGCAGGTAGTGCGTCGCGGCCACGCGGCCGGCCTCGATGTTCTTGGCGGTAACCCAGCTCATCTCCAGCGACTGCAGGCCATAATCCCCGAACGCGACGTAGTTGCCGCGATGGGCGTTGCCCTTCATCTTGCCTCGCTGGCTCTTACGATATTTGACTCTCTTAGGCATCATCGCCATAAGGCACCTCTCAATCCTTCAGGGCCGTCCGCTCAGGACTGACCTTCCACTTGCGGCGCCGACGACGAACCGCCGCGACCCGCATCCGACTGCTGACCGCCGTACCCGCCCCGCGACTCGCCCGGGCGACCACCGCCCGGACCCATCCGCCGTGGCGGACGACGACGACGGTTCTCCGACGGCTCCAGCACTTCGCCGAACTTGCCCTTGTAGATCCACACCTTGACGCCGATCGCCCCGTATGTCGTACGGGCCGTCGCCTGAGCATAATCCACGTCGGCGTCCAGCGTATGCAACGGAATGCTGCCCATCTTCTGCGTCTCGGTCCTGGCCATTTCCGACCCCGCCAGCCGGCCGGCGCAGGTGATCTTCACGCCCTTGGCTCCGGCGTTCATCGCCGCTTCGCAGAACTGCTTCATGGTCCGCCGGAAGGACGCCCGTTTGCCGAGCTGCTCGGCGATCCCCTCGCCGACGAGCGCGGCGTTCAGGTCGGGTTCCTTGATCTCGATGACGTTCACGGTCACCTTGCGGCCCGTCACACCCTCGAGCTCCTCACGCAACTTGTCCACCTCGCCACCCCGGGGCCCGATCACCACGCCGGGCCGCCCGCTGTGCAGCGTCACATTCACCTCGTTGCGGGTCCGAACGATCTCAACCTTGGCCACGGCGCCCTTGGGCATCTGGCGGTTGAATCGCCCGTCGATGTACTTACGAATCTTCTGGTCCTCGACGAGGAAGTCGCCGTAGTTGAGCTTCGGCGCGAACCACGTGCTTTGCCAGCCCAGCGTGATCCCCGTTCTAAACCCTGTTGGAGATGTTTTTTGACCCATAGTCCCGTATCTCAGTTATCATTCTTGGTCTGCTTCGTCACGCCTGGCTTACGGTCACGTGGATGTGGCACGCCTTCTTGCTGATCGGATGGGCCCGCCCGCGGTCCTTGGGGATCCACCGCTTGGTGCCCAGCCGAATCCCGGCCTCGTCGACCCGAGCCTCCTTCACAACCAAGGCGCCAACGTCGGCCTGCTGCTCATCCGCGTCGGCCATCGCCGCCTTGAGAACCTTGTCCACCATCGGGGCCGCCCGCTTCCGCGTGAACTTCAGCGTGTCGATCGCGTCTTGAACCGGTCGTCCGATGATCAGATCGGTCACCAGGCGAACCTTGCGGGCCGACATCGGAGCATACTGATACGAAGAATGCCAGTCGCTGATCTCGACCGGCTCCACGGACAGCGTCTCGGCCAGGCGCTTCACGTCCTCCGGTTTCGGCAGGGGCCGGAACAGACTCCGCTGCCAGTTCTTCAGCGCCCCGACCGCGTCCTTCAGGCTCACGCCGCCATGGGCAATGCTGCGCGCGAGCTGCTCGACACTCACGCCCTTGTCTTTCATTACTTCCGTCAGTTTCCTAGCGCTCAACATAAACCATGCCTCAGGCTCGGCCGACTCCAGGCACCCCTGCGCGATCGGCCCGCATGCGTTACTTTAGCTTCTTGCTCGAGTGCCCTTTGAACGTCCGCGTCAGCGAGAACTCGCCCAGCTTGTGTCCCACCATGTCTTCGGTCACGAACACCTTGATGAAAACCTTGCCGTTGTGGACCATGAAGGTGAACCCGACGAACTCCGGCACGATCGTGCAGCGTCGCGCCCAGGTCTTGATCGCATCGCGCGTGCCCGCGCTGACCTGCTTGCTCACCTTGTTCATGAGCTTCTCGTCTACGAACGGCCCTTTTTTCAGAGATCTTCCCATCGTCTTCTCTCGTTCAGCGTCTCCGGGGCTGGCTGCCACCGACGCGCCGGTCCACCCGGCGTCTACAGCACCAGTTGCCCTTGTGTCGTGTTACGGCGTCTTCGGATGATCCTCGCGTTGCTCGTCTTGCGCGGGCTTCGGGTCTTGCCGCCCTTGGCCAGCAGGCCGCTCGGAGAGCACGGATGACGTCCGCCGTTGGAACGTCCCTCGCCGCCGCCCATCGGGTGGTCGACCGGGTTCTGCGCCTTGCCTCGCACGTGCGGCCGCTTGCCGCGATGCCGCATCCGACCGGCCTTGCCGATCCGGATGTTCTGATGATCCGGGTTGCTCAGGCGACCGATGGTCGCGCGACACTCCCTGCGGACCATGCGCATCTCGCCGCTGGGCAGCACGATCGTGACCCAGTCGCCTTCTTTGGCCACGATCCTCGCGGCGCTCCCGGCGCCCCGAACCATCTTGCCGCCCTGTCCGGCGGTCATCTCGACGTTGTGCACTTCGAGACCGGCCGGAATCGAACCCAGAGGCATGCAGTTGCCCGTCTTGGGCTCGCACACCTGACCACTCTCCAGCACGTCGCCGACGGTCACCCCGATCGGGGCCAGGATGTACCGCTTCTCGCCGTCCTCGTACTGGAGCAGCGCGATGAAGCACGACCGGTTCGGATCGTATTCGATCGTGGCCACCTTCGCGGTCACCTCGTCCTTGTTCCGTTTGAAGTCGATCAGCCGGTAGATCCGCCTGGCGCCGCCGCCTCGGAATCGCACGGTCGCCTTGCCGCTGTGGTTGCGGCCGCCATGCTTGCCGATTCTCCTGCAGAGCGTCTTCTCCGGCCTGTCGGTCGTCAATTCGGCGTAGTCGTTCACCGAACTGTTTCGCCGCCCTGCGCTTGTCGGTCTGTAAATTCGAATGCCCATACTTCTATTCTCTTTCCAAGATCCGCCGGATCAGAACAGATCAATGTGATGTTCAGGCTGCAGGTACACAACCGCCTTTTTCCAGGCCGGCGTGGAGCCCATGACTCTTCCTCTTCGCCGCGGCTTGCCGACGCGGTGCGCCGTGCGGACCTTGTCGACCTTGACCCCGTAGATCCGCTCCACGGCGTTCTTGATTTCCGTCTTGTTCGCCTTGGAGTTCACCTCGAAGGCGTATGCCCCTTTGACGTTCGCAAAGTGCATGCCCTGCTCGGTGACGATCGGCCGGACTATCACGCTGTAATCATCCATCGGTAACTCGAATTAAAACCGGAGCCAACACTTTCGCGATCGGCCTCACGCCGTCGCCCCGTCCTCGACCTTGCCGCTGCGATCCAGGAACGAGAGGATCGCATCCTTCGTGAACAGCATCTGCTTGTGGTTCACGATCGCCGCGGCGTTCAGGTCCGCCACCGGCATCACATCGACCCGCTGAAGGTTGCGCGCCGACTTGTGCACGTTCTCATTGTAGTCGCACAGTGCCACCAGGCAGCTCCGGTCGATCTTGAGGTTCTTCAGAACGCCCGCGAAGTCCTTCGTCCGAGGCTTCTCGAACGCCAGACTGTCCACGACGACCACGCTCTGCTGCCGTAGTTTGGCCAGCAGCGCCGAATCCCTCGCGAGCTTCCGCTGCTTCTTGGGCATCTGCTGGCTGAAGTCGCGCGGCTTCTTGGCGAAGGTCGTGCCGCCGCCGACGCGCTTGCCGCCGGCCCTGCGGGTGCCCATGCGGGCGTTGCCGGTGCCCTTCTGCCGATACACCTTCCTGGTCGAACCGGCCACGACGCCTCGGCTCTTGGTCGTCGCGGTGCCCACTCGCTTGTTCGCGTGGTACATCACGATCGCCTGCTTGAGCAACGCGTACCGCACGCAACCACCCAGCACGGCCTCGTCCACCTTGAGCGTGTCCACCTGCTGGCCGCTGGTATTGTATACTGCTAAATCAATCATGTTCCAATCCAGTCTATACACCCAGGCTCTTGGCCTTCTTGACAACGCAGTAACCGCCGGCGGGCCCCGGAATCGCGCCCTTGACCACCAGCAGATTGTTCTCCACGTCGACCGCCATCACAGGGTGGTTCTTGCTCGTCACCTGAACGTCGCCCATGTGGCCGCCCATCCGCTTGCCCTTCTTGAGGCCGCCGCCCCTACCGGCATTCATCGCATGGCTCGAGATCGACCCAGGTGCCCGGTGCTTTCGCTCGGTTCCGTGCGAGGCCGGGAAGCCCTTGAAGCCGTAGCGCTTCATCGGACCGGCGAAGCCCTTGCCTTTGCTGGTGCCGACAACGTCCACAGACTTGACGCCGTCGAACACCGAGACGGTGACCGAATCCCCCGCCTTGTACGGCGAATCGGCCCTGGCGGGCAGCCGCCATTCGCGGACGAATCGCTTGGGGCTCGCGGCCGCCTTCTTGGCGTGCCCGATGTCCGCCTGCGTCTGCCGCGAGGCCTTTACGTCCTCGAAGCCCAACTGCACCGCGTTGTACCCGTCGGTCTGGCTGGTCTTCACTTGCGTGACGGTGCACGGACCGACCTGAATGACGGTCACCGGAATCAGCCGGCCCGCCTCGTCGTACACCTGGGTCATACCCACTTTTTTGCCAAGTAACATCGTCATAGCTGACGTCCTACGCCCTTACGCCTTGATCTTAACGAACACCCCTGCGGGTACAACGAGCCGGTTGAGCACCTCGGCCGTCCTGGCGTTGGCCTCGTGAATGTCGATGAGCCGCTTGTGCGTCCGCAATTCGAACTGCTCGCGCGACTTCTTATCGACATGCGGGCTCCGCAACACCGTATATCTTTCAATCCGCGTCGGCAGCGGCACCGGGCCGCTGACCCGCGCGTTCGTCCGGCGGGCATGCTCGACGATCTCCTTCGCGGAGGCATCCAGCGTCCGGTGGTCGTATGCTTCCATCCGGATCCTGATCTTTTCGCTTTCGGCAGCCATTTCTGCTCCTCGGGACCACTCGGTCTGCCTGGTCCCGGACGTCGCCGCCTCGGGTCAGGCCCATTAATCACGATCACCAACTCTGTCTATAGCGACAGACAGGCCAGCGAGCAGATACGCTCTCTACGCCGGCCATGCATCACTCGTCTTGATTGAGGCAGGAAGGGCGACTAGGCCCATCCGGCGACTCCGCAACACTTTTCAGCGGGCGCCGAAGGCCACCCGGCCTTCCTTAGAATTCGAGGTCGTGCCTGCCGTCAGACCCGGACGAAACCGCCTTCGACTTCGCCAACCCCGTGCTACTCTGAACACCCGTTGTGCCATCCATGATGGCAAGGACAGATATGCCACAGCGTAACTACGTATCGCAACGCCATCCTGACGTTGCTCGCTACAGCTGAAAAACACTACAATTATCAGCTACCCTGTTAGCTGTCAACCCTGCTATAGGAAAAAAAGCGAAAATTGTTCAGATTTCCGCCTGGCCTCAGTACAAGATGCCTTTGGCCACCTGGTCCGGAACCCGCTCGTAGCTCAGAGGCTCCATAGTAAAGCTCCCGCGGCCGGCCGTCAAGCTGCGAATATCGCTGGAATAGCCGAACAACTCCACCAGGGGAACTTGCGCATCCACGATCCGAACCGGGCCGTGGACCCGACAGTCGCTGATCAGCCCGCGCTTGGACAACAGGTCCGCCTGGACTGCGCCGAAGTAGGCGTCAGGAACGGAGACCTGGACCCGCATCACCGGCTCCAGAAGCACCGGGCCGGCCTCTTTCAGCGCCTTCTCGAAAGCGAACGCGGCCGCCTGTTCAAAAGCCAGATCAGAAGAATCGACCGAGTGGTAGGACCCGTCCACGACGGTGGCCTTGACGCCGATGACCAGGTAACCGGCCAACGGGCCGTTGCCCGCCGCCTCGCGGACCCCCCGTTCGACCGAGGAAAGGTACTCGTAAGGGATTTTATCGGGCGACACTGCGGCGCCAAAGCCGATCTTCGATTCCCATTGCCCGTCGGCCGTAATCAGCGGCTGAACCTCCAGGACCACGTGGCCATACTGGCCCCTGCCGCCGGACTGATGAACGAATTTGCCCTCCGCCCGCGCCGCCCTGGTGATGGTTTCCTTGTAGGCCACACGCGGCTTGCCCACCCGAACGTCCACTTTCTTCTCTTTGACGAGCTTGTGCTGGAGGATCTCCAGGTGCAACTCGCCCATGCCGCTGATCACAGTCTGGCCCGTGTCGGGATCGATCTTGTAGGAGAACGTCGGATCCTCGCGCCGCAGCGACTCCAGGGCATCGCCCAGTTTCGCTCTCTCGGCCGCCGATCGCGGCTCGATCGACATCGTGATCACCGTCTGGGGGAAACTGATGCTGGGCAGCATGACGGACCTCTTCGTGTCGCAGAGCGTGTCGCCGGTCAGGGTCTCGCGCAGGCCGATCACCGCGATAATGTCGCCGGCGCGAGCTTCGTCCCGCAGCTTTCGCTCGTTCGCGTGCATCTCGAAGAGCCGAGTAATGTTCTCCTTCTTGTCTCGGTTGGGGTTCAACACCCGGCTTCCCGCCTTCAGCGTTCCCTGGTAGATCCGCAGGAAGTAGAGATCCCCATGGGCGTCGCCGGTGATTTTGAAGGCTAGGGCGACCAAGCTGCCCTCGGGATCGCACTTGACGAGGATCTCCTTAGCCTCGTCGTCCGGCTTGTGCCCCTTGATCACGGGTCTGTCCAGCGGCGAAGGCAGGTATGCGACCACGCCGTCCAGAAGCCTCTGGATGCCGACGTACTTCAGCGCGGACCCGACGAACACCGGATGGACTTTATTCGCCAAGGCGCCCTTGCGAAGCCCCCTGTGAATCGCCTCTTCCCCCGCCGGCTCGTCGTTGACGAAGGTCGACATCAGCTCTTCGTCGTTCTCGGCCGCGGCCTCGATCATGCGGGCCCGGTATTTCCTTGCCCTGTCGAGGTGTTCGGGGGGGATGTCCGTTTCGGTGTACGCAGCCCCCATCTCCTCGGCTTTGTAGAAGACGGCCTTCATGGCGATCAGATCGATGATGCCCACGAACGAATCTTCGGCCCCCATCGGGATCTGGACCGGAATCGGGTTGGCGTGCAGCTTGTCGCGGATGCTGGCCACGCTCATTTCGAAATCGGCGCCGGTCTTATCCATTTTGTTGATGAAGCACAGGCACGGAAGGTCGTACTTCTGGCCCTGGCGCCAGACCGTTTCGCTCTGCGCCTGGACGCCCTCGCTGCTGTCGAACACCGCCACGGCGCCGTCGAGGACGCGAAGCGACCGCTCGACCTCTGCGGTGAAGTCGATGTGCCCGGGGGTGTCGATCAGATTGATCTCGAACCCTTTCCAGGGGCACTTCGTGGCCGCCGACGTGATCGTGATGCCCCTCTTCTGCTCCTCCTCCAGGAAGTCCATTACAGCGGTTCCATTATGGACCTCGCCCATTTTATAGGTCTTCCCGGCGTAGTAGAGGATCCGCTCACTCACCGTGGTCTTGCCGGCATCGATGTGCGCCATGATGCCGATATTCCGTATGTTCTCTAGTCTGTCCATAAAAAAACTGCCACGGGCTCGCGAGAGATCCCCGTGGCAGTAGAATTCCCGGTAGTTACCATGCGAAGTGGGCGAATGCCTTGTTGGCCTCGGCCATGCGATGGACGTTCTCCCGCATCGTCATCGCGCCGCCGGTCCGGTTGTAGGCGTCGCCGATCTCGTTCGCCAGCCGCTGGGCCATGGGTTTTCCCTTCTTGCCCCGGGCCGACGCCAGGATCCACCGGAACGCCAGCGACTGCTGACGCTTGGGGTTGACCTGCATCGGAACCTGGTAGCTGGCGCCGCCGACGCGTTTGCTGCGGACCTCGAGCGCCGGCTTGACGTTATTGATCGCGGTCTCGAAGATCTCCAGAGGCGTAACGTCCTTGATCTTCTCGGCGACGATCTCCATCGCATCATAGAAGGCGTTCTGGGCCGCGCTCTTCTTGCCGCCCCACATCATGCAGTTGATGAACTTGGAAACCATCTTGCTATTGAACTTCGAATCCGGTCTCAACACTTCGCTGGAAGCTGTAAACTTCTTGGCCATAGTACTCTCTATCGTTTAGGAACAGTCCACTCCGAACAGGGAACGCCTCACTTACTTGGGTCTCTTGGCTCCATACTTGCTGCGGCCGCGACGACGATTCGCCACGCCCGAGCAGTCCAGGACGCCACGGACGATATGGTATCGAACGCCCGGCAAGTCTCTCACGCGACCGCCGCGGATCAGCACGGTGCTGTGCTCCTGCAGGTTGTGGTCAACGCCTGGAATGTAGGCGGTAACCTCTTTGCCGCTGGTCAACCGAACACGGGCGACCTTTCGCAAGGCGGAGTTCGGCTTCTTCGGCGTCTGCGTCCTGACGATCAGACACACGCCGCGGACCTGCGGGGAACCGCTGATATCGGAAACTCGTTTCTTCTTCTTCGATGACGCTCTCGGACTTCTGACCAGTTGATTGATCGTCGGCATAGTCTACTCAATTCTCATTCACAAAGAGTTATTCGATACCCAGCACTTCCCTGATCTTGGACTCGGCCTTGGCTTCGGCCTCTTTCTCCTCTCTGACGCCCGCCAGTTCCTTCGGAACCGGAGCTTCGACGAGGTGCTTGACCCTCATCTCCAGGTGCGGCTTGAACGCCGTCCCTGCGGGAATCAGATGGCCCAGAATCACGTTCTCTTTCAGACCGTGCAACTCGTCGATCTTACCAGCCAGCGCCGCTTCCGTCAACACCTTTGTTGTTTCCTGGAAGCTCGCGGCCGCGATGAAGCTGTCGGACCAGAGCGAGGCCTTGGTAATGCCCAGCAGCAGCGTCTTGGCCGTAGCGGGCTTGGGTTTCTTGCCCTTGGCGGGCGCGCCGCCCAGGGCCTCGATCTTGTCATTGATCTTCGCCAGATCCTTCTTGTCAAGAACCTGGCCTTCCGCCACCTCGGTCACGTCGCCGACGCTGGCGATCTTGATGCTGTTGCTCAGCCGGTCGTTCTCCTTACGGAAAACGAACTTGTCGGCCACCTCGCCCGGCAGGAACGTGCTGTCGCCGACGGAGTCGATTTCGACCTTTCGCATCATCTGCGAAACGATGATCTCGACGTGCTTGTCGTTGATGTTCACGTTCTGGGACCGATACACGTTCTGGATCTCGCCGATGAGGTATCGCTGGAGCGACTCCTCGCCCTTGATTCGCAGAATGTCGTGCGGAACCAGCGGGCCGTCCGTCAGCGCGTCGCCGGCCTCGACGTGGTCGCCGGTATGGACGTTCAAATGGCGGTCGCGAGGAACGTGGTGCTCCTTCTCCATCCCGCTTTCGCTGCGGATGGTGATCGTCATCTTGCCCTTTCGCTTGTCGCTGCGGAGTTCGACGCGTCCGCTGATCTCAGCCATGGCGGCCGGGTCTTTGGGTTTGCGGGCTTCGAACACCTCGGTCACACGGGGCAGGCCGCCGGTGATGTCCTGCGTTCCGCCCGTGGCGCGGGGCTGGTGAGCCAGCAACTGTCCGGCCTGGACCTCCTGCCCTTCCTGCACCTCGATGCGGGCGCCGGCCGGCAGGTAGTGGACGTCCAGAATCTTGCCCTTGGCGTCCTCGATCATGATCTGCGGATGCTTGTCGCCCTTGTGCTCGATGACGACCGGCCTCTCGACGACCTTGCCATCCAGAACGGCTTCCTTGTCTTTGTCCTTCTTGCCGCGACCGGCCTTGCTGCGCAATTCTTCGGTCTGGACCGTTTCCCCTTCGACGATGTCGACGAATCGGATGATGCCGCCGACCTCCGCCAGGATGGGCGTTCGGTGCGGGTCCCACTGGAACAGGATCGTGCCGGCCTTGACCGACTGCCCATCCTGCACCAGCATGATGCCGCCGTAGGGAACCTTGAACTTGTCGAGTTCGCGATCCTTCTGGTCGAGCAACGCGATTTCGCCGTTGCGCTTGAGGGCCACGATGACCGTCGTGCCGTCGTCGCGATTCAGAGGCACCGCGTTGACGTCGCGGTACTGGACCTTGCCGCTGTGGGTCGCTTCCTGCTCGCGTTCCAGAATGGCGCGGGACGCGACGCCGCCGGTGTGGAATGTCCGCAGGGTCAACTGCGTGCCCGGCTCGCCGATCGACTGGGCGGCCACGATTCCCACCGCGGCGCCTTCCTCGACCATGCGTCCGGTGCTCATGTCCCAGCCGTGGCACTTGGCGCACACGCCGACCGGACTGTCGCACGTCAGCGGGCTGCGGACGCGGATCGCGTCCAGGCCCAGGGCCTCGATCTTCCTGGCGATCTCGTGCGTGATGATCTCGTTCTCGTGAACGATCATCTCGTCGGTGATCGGATTGCGGATGTTGTCTCGGGCCGTACGCCCGATGATCAACTGCGACAGGGGAATGTCGACCTGGTCGCCGCGGTTGATGCTCGTCTTGGTGATGCCCTGCAGCGTTCCGCAGTCGCGTTCGATGATGATCACGTTCTGCGCCACGTCGATGAGCTTGCGTGTCAGATAGCCGGAATTGGCGGTCTTCAAGGCGGTGTCGGCCAGACCCTTTCGGGCGCCGTGGGTCGAACTGAAGTACTCGAGCACGGTCAGACCCTCGCGGAAGTTCGCCTTGATGGGCGTCTCGATGATCTCGCCGCTGGGCTTGGCCATGAGGGCTCGCATGCCCGCCAACTGCTGAATCTGGTCGATGCTGCCGCGGGCGCCGGAGTCCGACATCAGATAGATCGGATTCAGATAGGGGGTCCCGTCTTCCTTGGTGTCCTCTTTCAGGCCGCGGATCATCTCGTTCGTCACGGCCACGCGCGCGTTCGTCCAGGCGTCGATCACCTGGTTGTACCGCTCGCGCTCGGTCAGAACGCCGTCCTCGTAGTTCCGATAGATCTTGCTGACGCGTTTTTCCGTCTCGACGATGATGTCCGCTTTCTTCGCGGGGATCTTCATGTCGGTCAGACCGAAGCTCAGGCCCGCCAGGGTGGCGTAGCGGAATCCCAGATCTTTGATCCGGTCCAGCAGATCGACCGTCGCGGCGCTGCCGGCGTAGGTGAAGCAGTCGCTGATGACCGCGCTGAGCTTCTTCTGGGCCATCGTCAGGTTGTAAAACGGCATGCCCTTGGGCAGAATGTCGTTGAAGATGCAGCGGCCGACGGTCGTTTCGATCACGTGCACGGCCTTGCCGTCGCTGGGGTCGAACCGCTTCTCGCCGGTCTTGTCCTTCACGATCGCATGCGGAACCCGGACGCGGATCTTGTCGTGGAGCGTAATCTTGCGGGTCTCGTGCGCCATCATGGCTTCATACGCGTCACGGAACACCGGCAGATTGCCTTTCGGGGCCACCGCGGGGCTGCCGACCGGCCGCAGATCCTCCATCGCCACGGTGAGATAGTAGTTGCCCATCACCATGTCCTGGGACGGACCGACCATCGGGGCGCCGTTGGCCGGCGAAAAGACGTTGCTGGTGGTCATCATCAGCACGTGCGTCTCCGCCTGGGCCTCGATGCTCAGCGGCAGGTGCACCGCCATCTGGTCGCCGTCGAAGTCCGCATTGAAACCTTTGCAGGCCAGCGGATGCAGCATGATCGCGTTGCCCTCGACCAGCACGGGCTCGAACGCCTGGATGCCCATGCGGTGCAGCGTCGGGGCGCGGTTCAGAAGGACCGGGTGCTGGTGAATGACCTCCTCAAGGATGTCCCAGACCTGGTCGTCGCGCCGCTCGATCATGCGTTTGGCGCTCTTGATCGTGTCGGCGTACCCGTGCTGCTTGAGGTTGCGGATGATGAACGGCTGATACAACTCCAGCGCGATCTTCTTCGGAAGCCCGCACTGATAGAGCTTCAGGTTGGGGCCCACGACGATCACCGACCGGGCGGAGTAGTCCACTCGCTTGCCCAGCAGGTTCTCGCGGAACCGCCCCTGCTTGCCCTTGATCATGTCGGTCAGCGACTTCAGAGGCCGGTTGTTGCTGCCCAGCACGGGGCGCCGGCAGCGTCCGTTGTCCAGGAGCGAATCGACGGCCTGCTGGAGCATTCGCTTCTCGTTGCGAATGATGACTTCCGGCGCGTTGAGGTCGATGAGCTTCTTGAGACGGTTGTTGCGGTTGATGATGCGCCGGTAAAGGTCGTTCAGATCGCTCGTCGCGAAGTTGTCCCTCTCCAGGAGCACCAGAGGCCGCAGGTCCGGCGGGATCACCGGGACCGCCTCCAGGACCATCCACTCGGCCTTGTTGTTGCTGTTCTTGATCTCGTTGATGGTCTTGAGCCGCTTCGTGAGATCGCGGATCTTCTGCTTGCTGTTGGTCTTGGCGATGGCCTTCCGCAGGCTGCCGCCCAGAACCTCCGGGTCCATCGCCTCCAGAAGCGCTTTGATCGCCTCGGCGCCCATGGACGCCTTGAACGAGTTGCCGGACTTGGTCAGGGCGTCGCGGAACTCCTCCTCGCTCAGAAGCTGCCCGATCTTCAGACCGGTGGCCCCGGCGTCCGTGACGACGTAGTCCTGGAAGTAGATGATCTTCTCCAGGTCCGAGCTTTTCATCCCGAGGATCGTGCCGAGCCGGTTGGGAATCGACTTGAAGAACCAGATGTGCAGCACGGGCGCCGCCAGGTTGATGTGGCCCATGCGCTTGCGCCGCACGCGGCTGTGCGTGACCTTCACGCCGCAACGGTCGCAGATGATCCCCTTGAACTTCGTTCCCTTGTACTTCCCGCAAGCGCACTCCCAGTCGCGCTCGGGGCCGAATATCCGCTCGCAGAACAGACCGTCCTTCTCCGGCCGGTAGGTCCGGTAGTTGATCGTCTCGGGCTTGCGTACTTCTCCAAAAGACCAGCTCCGAATGTCGTTCGGACTGGCCAGGGAGATCTTGACCGAACCGTAATCATTAATTCGATCGTAGATATTGCCTAACATCTAAAGCCCCTTATAGAACCCAAAACTGGACTGCCGATCTACAGAGCCGTGCGTCCCAGACGCTTCTTCTCGAGCTGGATGTTCAGGCCCAGCCCGCGGATCTCGTTGCACAGCACGTCGAAGGACAGCGGCGTGCCGGCCTCCAGCGTGTTCTGGCCCTTGACCATCGACTCGTAGATCTTCGTGCGGCCCTCCACGTCGTCGCTCTTGACCGTGAGCATCTCCTGGAGGGTGTAGGCGGCGCCGTAGCCTTCGAGCGCCCACACTTCCATCTCGCCGAAACGCTGCCCGCCCGTGCGGGCCTTGCCCCCCAGGGGCTGCTGGGTGATCAGACTGTACGGTCCGGTCGCCCGCGCGTGGATCTTGTCGTCCACGAGATGATGCAGTTTCATCATGTAGATGTAGCCGATCGTGCCTCTCTGATCGAACGGCTCGCCCGTCCTTCCGTCGTAGAGTTGCGTCTTGAGCGTCTTGGGGACGTGGCAGAACAGCTCGTCGGCCGGCGGAGCGTCGCCCCGATCGTTCAATTCCTTCCTGCGGGTGTCCATCCGCTCGTTGCCCTCGACCGTGAGCTTCTGGATGTCCCCCTCGCTCGCGCCGTCGAAGACCGGCGTCACCGCGTGGAAGCCCAGGACTCTCGCGACCCATCCGAGGTGCGTCTCCAGGATCTGACCCACGTTCATCCGGCTCGGCACGCCCAGCGGATTGAGCAGGATGTCCAGCGGAGTCCCGTCCTCCAGGAAGGGCATGTCCTCTTCCGGCATGATCTTGGCGATGACGCCCTTGTTTCCGTGCCGGCCCGCCATTTTGTCGCCGATCGAGAGCGTGCGTTTGATCGCCACGTAGATCTTGGCCATCTGGAGCACGCCGCTGGGCAGCTCGTCGCCGTGCTTGGCCCGTTCGATCAGGCGTTTCTTCTCTTCCTCGGCCTCGGTGATCTTGAGCCAGAACTTGCTCACGATCTTCTGGACCTCGTCACGAACCGACGCGGGCTTGACCCACTTGATGTCGAAGTTCTCGATCTGCTCGTAGATCACGTCGTTGTCTTCGCTGGCGCCGACCTTCTGCTTGGTGTTCGGGTCGATGATATTGACTTCCGTCTTCTCGTGGATCGCCGTGACCATCTGCCGGAAAATCGAGCACTCCCTGGCCTTGGCCTGGGCTTCGTACTTCTTCGTCTCCTCGACCAGCACCTTCTTCTGGTCCTCGCCGCCGGCGCCGCGCCGCGTGAAGACCTCCGTCTTGATCACGACGCCTTCATAACCGCTGGGCAGTTCGAGCGAGTCGTTTTTGACGTCCTCGCCGGCCCGACCGAAGATCGCGTGGAGCAGTTTCTCTTCCGGCGTCAGCTCCACCTTGCTCTTGGGCACCACTTTGCCCACAAGGATGTCGCCCGGGCAGACCCTGGTTCCTTCGCGAACCACGCCCTGCTCGTCCAGGTTGCGCAACGCCTTTTCGCTCACGTTGGGGATGTCCCGCGTGAACTCCTCTTTGCCCAGCCGGGTCTCGCGGACCTCCGCGGTGAACTCGTCGATGTGGATGCTCGTGAACGCGTCGTTCTTGACCAGACGCTCGCTGACGATGATCGCGTCCTCGAAGTTGAAGCCGTCGAAGGACACGAAGCCCACCAGCACGTTCTTGCCCAGGGCCAGGATGCCGTCGGCGGTGCCGCCGCCGTCGGCGATCACCTGCCCGGCCTGCACCTTCTGGCCGAGTTTGACGATCGGCTTCTGATTCAGGCAGGTCCGCTCGTTGAGGCCCATGAACTTGTCGAGCTTGTACTCGTCCGTATGATTGACCACGATGTGCGTGGCGTCCACCGAGGTGACGACGCCCGAATGCTCGGCCCGAACCACCATGCTGGAGTTGCGTCCGACCACTTCTTCCATGCCGGTGCCGACCAGAGGCGGCTCCGTCTTCAACAGGGGCACCGCCTGCCGCTGCATGTTGGACCCCATCAGGGCGCGGTTGGCGTCGTCGTGATCCAGAAACGGGATCAGCGACGCCGAGACGCCGACGATCTGTCGCGGAGAGATGTCGACGTACTCGACCTCCTCGCGGGTCGTCTGCGACAGCTCGCCGGACTTGCGGGCCAAGACCAGCGCATCGCGAATCTTGTGCGTCTGCGGATCCACGACGCTGGGCGGCGCGAAAATCGCCCGCATTTCCTCATCGGCGCGGAGATAGGCGATCTCGCCGCTGAGCTTGCCGTTCTTGACGACTCGGTAGGGGCTTTGCAGGAAGCCGTACTCGTCGATGGTGGTGAAAATCGCCAGCGACGAGATCAGGCCGATGTTCGTGCCTTCCGGCGTTTCGATCGGACAGATGCGGCCATAGTGGCTGATGTGCACGTCGCGAACTTCGAAACCCGCGCGACGGCGATTCAGACCGCCGGGACCGAGGGCCGACAAACGCCGCTCATGGGTGAGCTGGCTCAGCGCGTTCGTCTGGTCCACGACCTGGCTCAGTTCGCCGCGTCCGAAGAAGAAGTTGATGCTGCTGGCGACGCTCTTGGAGTTGATCAGATCGGCCACGCGCGGCGGCTCCTCCGAGTCGCGTTTGATGCTCATGCGTTCCTGGGCGGTCCGCCGCAGCTTCAGGAGACCCTTGCGGATCTCGTCGGCCGCCAGCTCGTCGATCGTCCGCAGACGTCGGTTGCCCAGATGGTCGATATCGTCGATTTCGCCTTCGTTGTCGCGCAGCGCGAGCATGTACTTCATCGTGTTGATGAAGTCCTCGGCGCGAAGCGTCATCGCGTTCTCGTCGACGTTCTGGCCGAACTTGCGGTTGAGCCGGAACCGGCCGACCTTGCCCAGGCGATAGCGGTTCGAATCGAAGAACTTCTCGGCGAAGAACGCCTGGGCCTTCTCCTGATTCGGCGGGTTGCCGGGCCGAAGCCGCATGTAGAACTTCAGCAGGGCCTGTTCGTGGCCCGGGCAATCGTCTTGCGCCAGCGTGTTCATCACGATGGTGTCGCGGACATCTTCAATGACGTCGACTTTCTTGAGGTCGCTCTGCTGGATGACCGCGACCTTTTCGCCGATCTGGTGACCGGCTTCCACGAGGATCTCACCGGTCGTGGTGTCCACGATCTGGCTGGCCGCCCACATGGTGGACGTCAGCTTGTTCGTGGCCACGCTCTTGACCGGGTAGAACAACTTCAGGATGGATTCGGTGCTCCCGAACTCCGGGCTGATGGCCCGCAGGAACACCGTGGCGGGAATTTTGCTGGACTGGTCGATCTTGACTACCAGAATGTCCTTCTGGGTTACGCCGATCTCGATCCAGCTTCCCCGCTCGGGTATGATTCGGCCGCCGTGGAGAACGCGGTCGCCTTCCTTGCTTTCGATCAGGAAGTCGACGCCGGGACTTCGGTGCAACTGGCTGACGATGACGCGAACGGCACCGTTGACGATGAACTCGCCGCCGCCGATCATCACGGGCATTTCGCCCAGATAAATCGCCTGTTCCGCCAGATCCGAGCCGCTCTCCGACCGCAGCCGACAGTGAATTTTCAAGGGATACGCGTAGGTGAGGCGCAATTGCCGGCACTCGAGAGGCGTATAATGCGGCTTCTCAAGCTCGTAACAGATGTACTCCAGGGTCATCTTCTTGTCGTAGCTTTCGATGGGGAAGATTTCCCGGAAGAGAGCTTCGAGACCCGTGTCGGTCCTCTTTGTGGGCGCAACGTCCTTCTGCAGGAATTTCGCGTAGCTGCCCTGTTGGACCACCACGAGATCGGGGATCTCGACCGCATCCTGCATTCTTCCGAAATTACGAAACGTCCGCACAACCATCTAATGCTCCTGTGGTACTGGTAGTCAATCTCGCGTCGCCGAAGCTGCGTTCTTTGCGCATTCCTTTTTCTTACGCACAGTTTCGACTCACTTGATTTCCACCGTGGCGCCGGCCTCTTCGAGCTTCTTCTTGGCGCTCTCGGCATCTTCCTTGCTCACGTTTTCCTTCACGGGCTTCGGCACGCCGTCCACCAGCTCCTTGGCTTCCTTGAGGCCCAGGCTCGTCAGCTCGCGCACGACCTTGATGACCTGGATCTTGTTGGCGCCGAAACCGGCCAGGATCACGTTGAAGCTGGTCTTTTCTTCGGCCGCCGCCGGGGCTGCTGCCGCTGCCGGACCCGCCATCATCACGGCCCCGCCGGCCGCAGGCTCGATCCCGTAGACTTCCTTGAGGTAATCCGCCAGTTCCTTGGCTTGCATGAGCGTCAGCTTCACGATGCTGTCGCCCAGTTGCTTGGTCTGGTCGCTCCACGTTTTTTCGTCTGCCATTTGAATCAACTCCCATATGCACTACGCCTGACAGTAGCCGAGACTCCATCGTCTCGTTTGACCCTTGCGGGACAGCCGTCGAGGCCGTTTAAGGTTCGATGAACTGTGTGATGCCCGCGGCCCGCGAGATCAGGCCGCCTGCTTCTCAGCTTTTTCGATGATGCTCTTGAGGCAACCCGCGATGACACCCGCCGGTCCCTTCAGTGCGCCGGCCACACGGGCGCCCGGCGACAGGACGCACGAAACCACCTTCCCTTGCAGTTCGACGCGAGTCGGCATCGAGGAGAGCATCCCGGCGCCCTTGGCGTCGAACAACGTGCCATCCACAAACGCGCCCTTGAGCTCCACCGCAGGGACTTTCTTGAGCCAGACCTGCATTTCCTTGGCCACGTCCACGATGCTGTCGCCGCCGTAGACGATTGCGCAAGGTCCGCTGAACAACTGGGCCGCGGAGTCCATCTTGCGGTCCCGCAGCGCACGTGCGAACAGCGAATTCTTCACGACGAGCACTCGGATCCCCTTCTCCTTGAGCGCTCCCCGCATCACGTTGTTGGCGACGCCCCCAACCCCCTTGGTGCTCACAACCATGAAGTCACGGACGTCGCGGCTCGTGATCCTCTCGTCCAGTTGGGCCTGCACCAATTGCTTAACGTACTTGCTCATCGTATCTCCCTAGGTTTCAATCCACACCCGCGTCGGGCGGGTCGCTCCGCGGCGAAAGGCCGCCCGGGTGAACCTTGGCCGTCGACGGTCAGATGTTCACCTGGACGCCCGGGCTCATGGTCGCCGACAGGCAGGCTTTCTTGATGTAGGTTCCTTTGGCTCCGGAGGGCTTGACCCTCTTGATGTGAGCGACGAACGCCTCGATGTTCTCGATCAGTTTCTTCGTGTCGAAGCTCTGCTTGCCGACCACGGCGTGCACGTTCCCGCCGGCGTCGTTGCGGAACTCGATCTTGCCGGCGGTGAACTCCGCCACCGCGGTGGCGACGTCGTCCGTCACGGTCCCGTTCTTCGGCGAGGGCATCTTGCCCTGCGGTCCGAGAACGCGGCCCAGCTTGCCCACCTTGCCCATGACCTTGGGCGATGCGATCGCCACATCGAAATCCATCCAGCCCTCCGTGATCTTCTTGATGAGCTCATCCGAGCCGGCCTCGATCGCCCCCGCTTTCTTCGCGGTCTCCACCAGGGAGTCGTCGCAGAAGGCAATCACCTTCTTCTGCTTGCCGACGCCGTGGGGCAGCGAGAGAGACCCTCGCACCAACTGATCCGTCTGCTTGGGATCGATTCCCAGCACCAGGACGCATTCGACCGTCTGGTCGAACTTGACGGACTTGAACGACTTGATCTTCTCGACAGCCTGCTCCAGGCTCACCGGCTGATCCGGAGCCCGCTCGGCCTCTTTCCTGTATCTCTTGCTCTTGGTCTGCATACGTTATCTTTCATCCAAAACGCGGACGACGAACCCGGGTTCTTTAGTCCACCACATCGATTCCCATGCTGCGTGCGGTCCCGCGGATGATCTTCTCGGCCGCGGAGAGGTCGTACGCGTTGAGGTCCTTGAACTTTGTTTCGGCGATCTTGCGAACCTGCTCGGAGCTCACCTTGCCGACCTTTTCCTTGTTGGGCACGCCGCTGCCTTTGGCCACCTCGGCCGCCTTCTTGAGCAACACGGCCGCCGGCGGGCTCTTGACCTCGAACGTGAAGCTGCGGTCGGAGTACACCGTGATGACCACCGGCACGATCGTCCCGTTCATTTCCCGCGTTCGCTCGTTGAACTGCGACACGAATTGACCGATGTTCACCCCGTGCTGGCCGAGCGCCGGTCCGATCGGGGGGGCCGGAGTCGCCTGTCCGCCCGGTGCCTGTAATTTGATCTGAGTTGTGATTTCCTTTGCCATCGTATACCCTTATCGCACACCAAAACTTATGACGGCCCGCGTTTGCTTATCCCTTTCAACCCGCGTTCGCGCGATGCGGACGCGGGCAGTCCGTGAACGATGCCCGCTTCCCTGCGTCACACTTTCTCGATCTGCCAATATTCGATGTCCAGCGGAGTGCTGCGGCCGAAGATCGTAACGATCACCTTGACGATCCCGCGCTCCGAATCGATCGAATCCACAACCCCCTCGAAGTTCTCGAACGCTCCTTCGCGGATCTTGATATGGTCGCCCTTCTGGAACTCGACCTTGATGCTCGGGGCCTCCTCCGGCTTTTCCGCTTCGAGAAGCATCTTGGCGACGTCCGTGTCGCGCATCGCCGTCGGCATCCCCTCGGTCCCAATGAAGTCGCCGACGCCGCCGGTGCCCTTGATCATGAACCAAGCCCGCTCCGGCACCCGACCGTCCTCCGTCGTCTCCATCTCCATGAAGACGTAGCCCGGGTAGAGCTTGCGCTTGTGCACGGTCTGCTTGCCGGCGCGGATCCGCTTGATCTGCTCGGTGGGCACCTCAATCCGGCCGATGATATCGGTCAGGCCCTCCTGCTGGGTCTTGCGATCGAGCGCTTCCTTGACCTGATTTTCCTTATTAGCCGCAACTCTCAGGACGTACCAGTGCATTTTTTGTCTTCACACTCGTTGATAGACCTATCGGCGTATCGCAGGCCCATGCCCGCACGGCTGCCCGTTCTCAAACCGCTTTCATCCCTGCGACGACTCCTGCCTGGCGTAGACGCCTTGGTCCGCGCCATCGCCCGACCGTCAACCAATCAGATGGCGGAACACGAACTGGAACACGAAGTCAGTGACGCCCAGAAGGATCGCCATCGCGAACACAACGACGATCACGATGACCGTCGAAACGGCCACCTCCTTGCGGCTCGACCAGTTGACCTTCTTCAGCTCGCCTTCGGCCGCGATCATGAAGTCCGCGACCACCGGCTTGTTCATCAGCCAGTAGACCACCGCGATCAACGCCACCGCGATCACCACGGGAACCATGGTCGTGATCCACAGGCTTCGATCCCCGTCCGACAACAGGTTGTACAGACTGACGCACCCGATGACGACGATCGCTGCGGCGGAGAACCCGCTCCCGAGGCGGGTATACTTCCCCTGCCCCGGCTTGTATATCTTTGTCAGCATGGCTGAGACCCTATTTCAACCGGCACTTCTCTGGCTTTGGCGCCCCAACAGAACCGACGCCGTCATCACGCCAGGAGGGAATCGAACCCCCAACCTTTGGTTTTGGAGACCAATGCTCTACCAAGTTGAGCTACTGGCGTATCGCCGCGGCCTCCCGGGGGACGCCGCAATTTCTCGTCTATTTGCGTCTGAGCTTGTGCACCGTGCGCTTGCGTTCGGTCTTGCAGAACTTCTTGAGCTCCAGCTTCGGAGCGCCTTCCGCCACGCTGACCTCAGTCCTGTAGTTCCTCGAATTGCACTCGCTGCACTCGAGCCAGACATATTCTCTCTTGCTCTTCTTCGCCATAATGCTTTCCGACTACACGGCCGGCACGAGCCCGGGCGGTGATCCGCCCCCTCGCGCGAGCCGGCCCATGACACCTCGCCACCGGCTCACGGCCCGTGGCTTGCCTGCTTGCGATCCGAACCTTCGGCCTAAGCAAGCACCTTCGTCACGACGCCCGCGCCCACGGTCCGGCCGCCTTCACGAATGGCGAACCGAAGACCATCGTCCATGGCGATGGGCGAGATAATCTCGACCTGAACTCTGATGTTGTCGCCGGGCATGCACATCTCAGCGGGCTTGCCGTCTTCGCTCATCAGGCTCTGGACGGCGCCGGTGACGTCGGTCGTACGGAAGTAGAACTGCGGCTTGTAGTTCGCGAAGAACGGGGTATGCCGACCGCCCTCTTCCTTCGTGAGCACGTACACCTGGGCCTCGAACTTCGTGTGCGGGGTGATGCTGCCGGGTTTGGCGATGACCTGCCCTCGCTCGAGGTCTTTCTTCTCGATGCCTCGCAGCAGCAGACCGACGTTGTCGCCGGCTTGGCCTTCGTCCAGGGTCTTATTGAACATCTCGACGCCGGTGACGACGCTCTTGCGAATGTCGGGGGAAAGACCGATGATCGCGACTTCGTCGCCGACATGGACTTTGCCCTTCTCGATACGGCCGGTGCCGACCGTGCCGCGGCCCTTGATGCTGAACACGTCCTCAACGGGCATGATGAACGGCATGTCCACTTCCCGCTTGGGAATCGGGACGTACTCGTCCATGGCCTTGAGCAGGCTCAGAATCGGCTGGCAAGCCGGATCGTCGGCCGACGAGGCGTTCATGGCCGCCACGGCACTGCCGCGGATGACCGGCGCGTTGTCGCCGTCGAACTTGTACTTGTTCAGCAGCTCGCGGATTTCCAACTCCACCAGGTCCAACAATTCGGCGTCTTCAACGAGGTCCACCTTGTTCAGGAACACCACGACCTTCGGCACGTTCACCTGACGGGCCAGAAGGATGTGCTCGCGCGTCTGGGGCATCGGGCCGTCATAGGCGCTGACCACCAGGATCGCGCCGTCCATCTGGGCGGCTCCGGTGATCATGTTCTTCACGTAGTCGGCATGGCCCGGGCAGTCGATATGAGCGTAATGGCGCTGCCGGGTCTCGTATTCCACGTGCGCCGTGGCGATCGTCAGAATCTTCGTGGGGTCGCGCCGGCCCTGGGATTCCGAGGCTTTGGCGATATCGTCGTACGACTTGAACTTCGACAGACCGTTGAGATCCATCACCTTGGTCATCGCAGCCGTCAAAGTCGTCTTGCCGTGGTCCACGTGCCCGATCGTACCCACATTTACGTGCGGTTTGGTCCGTTCAAATACTGCTTTGGCCATCGTTAATTAAACCTCCAAACTGTGCTGTTGAGCAGCTATTTGCTTGTCCTTTTCGTTTCTTCCCGAAAATATCAAAAGACCAACACGGCGACCAACCCTACGGGGTCATCCCGTCCTGGTGTGCCTGCAACCAGCTGCTGCTGGGATTTGAACCCAGGACCTCGTCCTTACCAAGGACGCGCTCTACCTACTGAGCTACAGCAGCGACCTTCCAGTCTTCAAGTCCGGGAACGCAACCCGCAGAGACAACAAATCCCTGTCCTCAGACACGGGCATGCCGCCTGAACAGGCAGTCATCCCCTCACCTGAGGCAAGGTTCCTCGATCAATCTGCGTACCTGCGGACTATAAACCGATGAATATAAGGCAACCGCCTCGGGAGTGCAACGGGAAAAAACCGAAAAATGCGAAAAAAAGACACCCGCCGACGCGACCGCTCACGTGCCACATCGCAGTCCCACCGCATCAGGGGCATCAGGAACTGCCACAAAACGCCAGGAGTTTACCGGATGGAAAGGACGAATGCAACCGCCTAGTTGCCGGGAATGTCGTTCTCGCCGGTTTTTCTTTCCTTCGCATAGCGGTCCGTCCACCTGCTCAGCAGAGCACGCCACTCCTGGGACGCCTGCGGGTCGCTCACCTTGACCTGCTGGAAGGCGCCCAACAGAGCCTGTGGATTCGCCGTGGCGGGGTTGCTCAGATAGGTCTCGACGGACTTGGCGAGCCCCCCTTCCGGAGTTAAGTCTAAACCCTTTGTGGGCAAATAGTTAACCAGCAAACCACACGCATCTTCTATACTCCCAAGTCCCAGGTAGACTTGCAGCAACTGCCCTTGGTACCTGGCAAGTTCCTGACCGGTCGCTCCAGCAGCCAGGATACGGAGGCTCTCCGAAGCTTCCTTGAGCCGTCCCGCGATCACGTACAAATCCGCAAGACTCGTCTGGGCGTCCCGCAACAATTCGGGTTTGGTTTCCGCCTGGGCCCTCTGTCTGACCATGTCGAAGAACGAAATCTGCTGCTCCGGCGTCAATCGAGTCGCCAGTGGGGGAGACTTGATCTTCGTCACCCACTCCGCCAGAAGCGTCGAGGGCGACCGTCGGAATACTCTCAAAGTGGCCTGCCACGCCGGATCGCTTTCGCCGGCAACCCCAAGCTTCTCCGCCAGCCACTCCAACTCCTGCGGGCCGCCAGCCTCGCCTGCCAGGTCAATCACCTTCAAGCGAATCGCAGGCAGCGGATCCTCGCCCAGAGATTTCCATAACCTTCGTATTGCGGAAGCTTTATCGCCGCTGGCGTTGAAAAGCCCATCGATGGCGATCAATCGGACCGAATCCGCCTTTTCTCCAATCGCCTGCTCGAAGAACCCGCCGAAGTGCTTGGCCGCCTGCTCTCGACACTTGCTGTCGGAGGAGCACAGTCCCGCCATCGCGTTGAGCAGGTCAACCCTCAGAGCGATATCGTTGGTAGGATTCAATCGGGTGTAGCGGTCGGCAAGCGTCTTGAGATAGCCGTTGGCCTCCTCGACCTTCAGCCCGTTGGGCTCTAGCAGTTTGCCGATAACCTCAGCGCCCACGCGAGCCTTCTCCGGGTCCGCATCATCGAGAAACCTGACGGCCCAGGCGAGCGTGCCGGTTCGGATTTCTTCAGGGAGCTTTGGACCAGGGGTGGTCAGAGAAGCATAGCAGGCCTCCCGCAACGCCACCAGAATCTCCCGGCGGACCCCCTCGTCGGTCTCGACGTTCAATTGATCCAGCAGAGGCTTAGCCACATTAACTTCCCACAGCGAAGCCAGCAGCCTGGCCGTGTTCCGCCGCACGTCCCGACTTGGGTCGGAGATCAAAGCGATCAGCGCGGACTCAAGCGCCGAAAACTTCGCCTTGCTGGTCCCGACCCGCAACTCTTCAAGCCGTTCCAGAGCCCAGAGCTTCACTCTGGCGTCCCGGTCCCCGAGATTCGTGGCCAGGAACCTGACTTTGGCGTCTTCCGTGCCCTGCAGGTTGTAAAGAGCGGTCTTGTCCGTCAGGTGTTTCTTCCACAAGCTCTCCCGCTCCGCATCGTTCTCGCGCATCCGAGTTTCCTGGCGGATCACCCGGTCCAACAGAAATGTCTCCATGCTCTTTTGCTCGAGCTCCAGGAGCGTCTGACGACGAATCGTCGGATCGGAACTCGCGGAAATGCCTACCGAGGCCAGCGCGCTGCGGGCCGCTTCGACAATCTGCGGTTCCGCGACATCCATCAGGTTCAACAACTTGACGACTGCCCGCTTGTCCGGATGTCGTCTCATGGCGTAGATGACGTTGGTCCTCGCCATCGTTGGCAGCGACGCGTCCTCCACGACCCTCTCAAGGTCCTGCTGGACCTGGCTGTAGCTGAACACCAGCGTGGCCTCGGCCGCCAGTCTGACGATGGAATAGTCCGGTTCGGACGTGATGACCCCGATCAAGGGCTTGATGAAGTCCTCCTTGGCTCGGATCGGCTGCTGGGCGGTCCGAATCAAGCTGATCGCTTCGCAGACCGCCGCCCGGACGTTGGGGTTGTCCGTCAGGGCGAGCACTTCCAACAGGATCCTTCTGGCTTCAGGATTCTCGCTGGTCAGCAGAAGGATCGCGGCGTCCACGCGGTTCTTGCTGGTCTGGTTCTCCAGGAGCGTGGTTCTGTTGATCCTCATTTGGGTATCGATCTGAGTCGTCGGGACCGCTTCGTCGGCCACAGCCGCCACCGGCGCCGCTTCCTGGGCGTACGCCGCTCGCAGGCAGGCTGCGATAAGCAACATCATTAGGATGTGATGCCGTGAAGCTTTCATCCGCATAACCCTCTTGGGAGTTCTGAATACCAAGCCACGCGCGCCGAAGGGAAGTTGACTCCTGTGACTCACGGTCGAGAAACCAAGAAGTCAAGACTGAGTTCCCCTGCCGATATCATCCATCTTCATAACTACTGCCAAAACCCCCGAAAGTCAACGCAGTTTCCGGGTTTCGACTCGGACTTTTGACTTTTTTGTTCAACCCCACGCACAAACGCGTCCGATCTCCACACGACCTACGGGCGAGGATGAAACTTCTTGTGAATCCGACGCAGTCGTTCGTGGTCCACATGCGTATAAATCTGAGTCGTCCCGATATCCACATGGCCGAGCATCTCCTGCACGCTCCGAAGGTCCGCGCCGCCGCTGAGCAAGTGAGTGGCGAAACAATGACGAAGCGTGTGGACAGTCACTTTTCGGGGCATCCCTGCCCGAAGGGCGTACTTCTTCACAAGCCTCCAGACCTCAATACGTGACAGAGGCCGGCCTGTTCGCGACAGGAGAACGAACGACCCGCTCTGGGATCGAACCAGCCTCGGACGCAGATCCCGCAGATACTCCAGGGTCGCAGCGATCGCCACTTTGCCGAGGGGGACGACCCGTTCCTTGTTGCCCTTGCCGAAGCACCGCAGATAGCCGATGTCCAGGTTCAGGTCGGTGGTCTTGAGGCCCGCTACCTCGCTGGCCCGCACGCCCGTGGCATAGAGCAATTCGAGCATGGCCCTGTCCCTCAGGTAGAACGGCTCCTCGGGACTCGGAGCCTGGAGCAGCTTGAGCACCTGCTGCTTGTTGCACACGGTCGGAAGCCGCTGCCAGACCTTGGGACTTTCGAGGATCTCGGATCCGTCGTCCTGAATCAGGCCGCGGAGCTTGGCGAACCGCAGGAACATGCGAATGGCGACCAACGCCCGCTTGGCGGAGTTCTCGCTCTTGTCACGCCGGACCAGCTCCCCCAAGTACACCTGGACAAGGTGCACGTTCAAACCTGCGATCTCGGTCACACCACCGTCGCCGCAGAAGGAGAGAAACTCCCGCAGGTCCCGACCATAAGCCAGGATCGTGTTGACCGACAGTCCGGCTTCGATGGTCAGATAGTCCAGAAAATCCACGGCCGGCCGGCCCACAGACATGGCTCGCAGGGCCGCGACGATGGTCTGTCTCTGGATCAACGACATCAGGCAAGCCCTTCAGTATGCAAGTAGGACTCCATACTCGATGATATCGACGCCGGGACCACCCCCTCTTTAGCCTAACCCCCACGCCTGCAACTGAAGAGTATCCCCGGCCGACGGCTCGGAATGGCCCTTGTGGGCGAGTCGTCCAATGACGACACTGAGCACGCCGTAGCCAAGGCCCCCGCGCGGAGGTGGAAGCCGTTCAGGGACGCCTTGGGGCCGATGGCATGGGATTCGTGGCGAGGGCGTCCCGGCCTGGTCGTGAACACGCAGAAGCTCACGTTGATGCCTGCCCCAGGGCTTTCCCTGGCATGAAAAACCCGATCGTCGCGAACAGCAATTCGAGTTGAGGGCTCGGCCGGTTGCGCCTATAATCGAGGGCGTTGAATGGACTCACAGACAATGGTGTGCGCGGCACACCCTACTGAGGATGACGGATGAACGGAAGGATCGAGATCGCTTTGTGGACCGCCTTGCTCGGCGGCATGCTGTCGTTGGGCTGCGCGAGCCGCCAGGCGGCGTCCGGGCCGGCCCAGATACTCTGCCCGAACGGGGTCACGACGGCTCAGATCGTGGTGGCAGCCCACGACGTGCTGGCGAAGATGCACTTTCCCATCGAGAAGCTCGACGTCGAACAGGGCCTCGTCCGGACCCGGCCTTTGCGGGGGGCGCAGTTCTTCGAGTTCTGGCGAAGCGACAACGTCGGGGGCTTCAACACCGTCGAGGCCAATCTCCAGTCTATCCGAAGGATCGTGGAAGTGCGAGTGAAAGCGTTGGAGCGTGGAAGCCTGGAAACGGCCCCTGAATCCGGCGGCTATCGTCTCGAATGCACCGTCGAAACCCAGCGACTGGCCCTGCCGGGCAACGAGGTCGCCGGCGTATCCCAGGCCTATCTGATCCACACGCGGAGCGAATCGACCCAGCAAACCTTCGAAGTGACCCCGCAACAGAAGGCCCAGATGGCCTGGATCGACCTGGGCAGCGATCCCGAACTGGCCGCCGAGATCGTCAAACGGATCGAGAAAGCCCTCCGGGATTGACTATTTGCTATTTGCTATTTACTATTTGGGCTTCGCGTCTCGCGCTGTGCTGGTCGCGTCTTCAAATCGTAAATCGCAAATAGAAGATCCATGAACGTTCTCGTCTGTGGCGGAGCAGGGTACATCGGCAGCAACATGACCGCCCTGCTGGCGGCGGGGGGGCACGAGCCGATCGTATACGACAATTTCGGCAAGGGACACCGGTCTGCGGTCCGAGGGGCCCAGGTCATCGCGGGCGATCTGGCGGACTTCCAGGATCTCGTGAAGGTCCTGCGCGAGCGAAAGATCGAGGCGGTGATGCATTTCGCTGCTTCGATCGAGGTGGGCGAGTCGGTGCAGGAGCCCCTGCGATACTACCGCAACAACCTCTCGAACACGCAGAACCTGCTCTCGGCCATGGAGACGGCGGGCGTACAGAAGTTCGTCTTCAGCAGCACGGCAGCGGTCTACGGAATGCCCGAGAAGGTCCCGATCACCGAGGATGCCCCCAAAAAACCGATCAACCCCTACGGCGAGACCAAGCTGGCGGTCGAGCGGATGTGCCGCTACCAGGCCGACACCGGCCGGCTCCACTACGCGGCCCTTCGGTACTTCAACGCCTGCGGCGCCGGCGACGACGGCGGACGCGGCGAGGATCACCGCCCCGAATCGCACCTGATCCCCCTGATCATCCAGGCCGCGATGGGCAAGCGAGCCGACATCAAGATCTACGGTACCGACTACCCGACACCCGACGGCACCTGCGTCCGCGACTATATCCACATCGACGACCTGTGCCGGGCGCACCTGCTGGCCCTGAACCGGCTCGACAGCCAGGTCGAGCAGACGTTCAACCTGGGCAACGGCCAGGGCTATTCCGTCCGCCAGGTGATCGATGCGGTCAAGCGGGTCTCCGGCCGGGATTTCAAGGTGGTCGAGACGGACCGTCGGCCGGGCGACCCGGCGGTCCTGACCTCCGACGCGACCAAGGCCAAGGTCGAGCTGGGCTGGCAACCCCAGATCCCCGCCCTTGAAGACATCGTCGCCACCGCCTGGAAATGGCACATGGGACACCCCGAGGGGTATGGGGATTGACGATTTGCTATTTGCTATTTACTATTTGGGTTCCACCGCTCGGGCCGAGTCCGCCGGCGGAGGCCGCAAAATAGTAAATCGTAAAGGGTGCAGGTTTGAGTTTACGTAGGATCTGAGTGATTTGGACGGAGGTGGACTCCTTTTCGTAGAACTGCAAGTTGTTGTCTGAAAACAGTTTGCGGTTTGGTGAAAGGAGTCCAACGATGATTGTATCGGAACTGAT
>DATIKY010000307.1:0-5318 GCA_035476995.1 Sedimentisphaerales bacterium
GTAGCCCCGAATCCCAAACCCATGGTACAATAAGCTGGTGGACATGCTTGACTCCTATCCTAAGTCCTTGCAAAACCTTTGGATAAGCCGGCATGTCCACTCTTCTCAACTCAAAAGTACGCAAAAACCGGATGAGCCGGATATACCTATGGCAACGAGCCGTGGCCTGAGCGTGAAGGCAAGTACAGACTCTTTCACCTTGGAGAACCGGGGACACTGAGCTCAAGCCAGGGCAAGAAGGCGGCATATGAGCGAAGAAGTGGGATCGCCCCTATCGGTTCGCGTCAGAGAAAGCGAATTCGCGTCACAAGCTGCGATTCACGGAAGAAAAGCTTCGGCCGGTGCAAGGTTTCTTTGTGAGTCGTTAGGGTCCGAGAACACACTGGCCCACGGGGTGAGCGGGATTTGGCGACTTTGAGACGCAATCCTACCGGAGGCCCAAACAAGCGGACGTGAAACCCATTGGAGAGGCTGGATCGCAGGGAAACCGCAGTCAACATCCCAAGGCCACGTCGCAAGGTAGGCGTAAAGAGCTGCGACACCCGCCTCTTGGGCATCCCAGATCCTTCGGCTTGCAGACAGATCGAGACCGACGCGGATAGTTCTCATTCCCGCGAACGAGCAGATCCTATCGGACCTTGACTGAATCAGGGGGTTCCAGTTCAAAGGACGCACAAGCGAGCAAATCGCCGCAACCCCTATTTGTCCTACACGTCCTACTCGCCCTACGATAGGCACAGGACAAACAAAAGCCATGAGCCTCACAACCGCTGCATACGAAGAAGGCCCACACTGCGGCTCCTTTCCGGGGACCGCGGACCGGCCGAATGCCAATGATCGCCCACCCGAATGACGATAAGAGAGGGGATTTAGGACGAGATGGACGATTGCGCCTGGGGAATCCGGGGGTTTACTCTTGAATTGCCCGTCAAATAATGTACAATAGGAGAAGCTGGCTGGGTGTGATGAGCCCGCTGAGGTTCCAGTGTGGAGGCTGGTGTCAAGAGCCGTTGTCAGAGAGTGTTACCTTCATGAGGACAGACGTGCGAATTCATGGAGTTCCGGCCGCGTGGGCGGAACGACTGATCGTCTTGGCGTTGCTCATGGCCGCTCCGGCCGTGTGCCATGCCCAGCCGGGACAGGTGTTCGCCTGGGGTGAAAGCCTCGGCGGCCGTTCGAACGCTGTGCCGAGTCGGGAGTGCATGGCCGTCGCCGCCGGCGGCTACCACAGCCTGGCTCTGATCACAGACGGCACGCTCATGGCCTGGGGCGAGAACTCCTCCGGCCAGTGCAACATTCCTTACGGCAACAACTTCGTCGCGGTCGCCGCGGGGATGTATCACAGTCTCGCGTTGAGGGCCGACGGCACGGTCATCGCCTGGGGCGACAACTCGCGAGGGCAATGTTCGGTGCCTCGGAGCACCAAGTTCCGAGCCATCGCGGCGGGCACCTGGCACAGTCTGGGAATTCGCATGGACGGCTCGATCGCCGCGTGGGGCTGGAACGAGGCCCGACAGTGTGACTCGCCTGCGGGCAAGGATTACGTCGAGGTCTGCGGCGGCTACTACCATAGCCTGGCTCTCAGAACCGACGGCACGCTCGTCGCCTGGGGCAGCAACGGCGACGGCCAATCCAGCGTCCCCGAAGGCAGCAATTTCGTCCATATCGCCGCCGGGACCCTGCACAGCCTCGCGGTCAGAGCCGACGGCACACTCGTCGCCTGGGGGCGCAATTCCGAGGGTCAATGCCGAACCCCGTCGGGCAACGATTTCATTGGCGTGGCCGCCGGGTCGCTCCACAACCTCGCCCTCCGCCGTGACGGTCGAATCGAAGCCTGGGGCCAGGACAACTATGGCCAATGCGTGATCCCCGAAGGCGGCCGGTACGCCGCGATTTCCGCAGGGAACTTCCACAGCCTGGCCATCCGAGACCTGCGGAAGCAGTTCACGCCGACCGAGGTCGTTCCGGCCGCCAAACCCGTTGAAACGCCGGCTCCGTCGGTCAAGCCCCGATTCGAGCCCGCGAAGCCGACCCCGATCGACAATGTGGGTGTGCTGACGGGCGAAGACACCCGCGTCCCGACCCCCGATTCAGGCCTGGTGGAGCAAACGAGTTCCGGCATCGCCGATCTCGTGCTGATCAATCAGATTCCCGACGCGGCCTCGGCCCGGACCGAGAACCTGTTGCACCGCCTGGAACAGCAACAACGGATTCCCCAGAATACCGTGGAAACCGCCCCTGCAGCCTCGCCCTCCAAGGTCCAGCCGCCGCAGGCCAAAGATCCGAACGTTGCGTCTCCGATCGCGACGAAGGCCGATCCGGCGCAGGCGGCAACCCCTCCAACCCTCTCAGCCCGGAAACCGATCGAGACCCAAGTCAAAGATCCGAACGTCGCCCAGGCCGCGACGCAGAAAACAGCCCCTCCGACCGAACCGGCCCAACCCGCCGCCGCAGCAGCGGAGCCGAACAAGCCGAAGATCAACTTCGAAGACCCCGCCAACCAGGGCTATGCCCCGAGCGTCTACATGGGGGTCATCGAGAACGCCGCCCCGGTCTACCACTTCGTCTCGACCACCTCCAAGCGGCACTTCTGTACCATCAGCGAGGATGAGAAGTACAGACTCCTCGACACGCAGCCGACCGCCTGGAAGTACAGGGGAATCGCGTTCTTCGCCTATCCCGACGGCCAGCAGCCCGCGGATGCCCGCCCGGTTTACCGGTTCTGGTCCGAGAGCCTCCAGCAGCACTTCTACACCATGGACGAAGCCACCAAGGACATGATGGTCAAAGAGCTGTCCACGTCCTGGAAGTTCGAAGGCATCGCCTGGTACGCCCCCGCGCCCAGACAGCCGGGACAGAAGAAGTAAGACGCGAAGCGTAAGAGCGTGGAAACGCGGAAGCGGAAGAGCCCCGGCTGACGCGACAGGGGTAGGGTGTGCTCGGCACACCGCTCTTGGACATAGGTAAACGCGTCACTACCCCCGTACCGACACCTTGACCTGAGCGAACGTCGACGTTGCCCCCATTCGAACGAGGGCCGAACCTCATCAACTCACGGCGAGAGAGCGGAGGGCGAGATGACGCAATCCATCCCAATGACGCCGGCCGCATGGTGCAGACAACATGGGACGAATTGCCCGGCCATTACCCAGGCGTCGAAACGGATGCATTCGTCATCATGCCCAATCGCATTCATGCGATCATCGTGTTGTCGCCCGTAGGGGCAGGCCCCGTGCCTGCCCTCCTTCTGCCTGCCCTATCTCTGCCTGCCCTCCTTCCGGCCGCCCTGTCCACGATCGCGTCAACCCCAAAGAAGGGCAACCACGGGGGGTTGCCCCTACCGGCGTCCGACGGTTGGCCTTACCGGCCGTGGTCCACCGATTCAAATCCCTGACCACCAAACGCTACGCCGACGGCGTCAAACACCACGGCTGGCCGCCCTTCCCCGGCCGGCTCTGGCAACGCAACTACTACGAACACGTCATCCGCAACGACGTGGCCCTGGCCCGCATCCGCCAATACATCGCCGACAATCTCGCCCGATGGGCCTTCGACCACAACAACCCCGCCGCCACGAATCCCGACACTGAAACCCCATGGTCGGACTGACCGCGTCCGCCCGTCCGTAGGGATAGACACGGGAACCTGCCCTGCCGAAATAGGGTAACAGCCAGAAAGAAGGCACTCACGGGCGGTTGCCTCTACAAGGCCACATTCCTGAAAAGGGTATATCGTTCGTACCAGTGGAGTCCCGGTTCCTACACTCCACCTCCACCGGCACGAGACGCCAGACACCGTCCCGTTCCCCCACCCCGCTCATCTCCCCACCGAGACGGTCGTGGCGTATCCCCTGACCAATCCCGCAAGGAAGCGGAATTCTCTTGACCTTGCCTGAGACAGAGACATGATAGGAATGCCGCTTTGCAGGTGGCTGACAAACAATGACGTATGACAGGGTAGGCTGGCATGTTGACGAAGCCCCTCCAGCTTTTGGACTTTGCACGCCCGGACGGAGAATCTGTCGCGGGTCTGATCCCGGTACATGATGATGACCCTCGGGAACGGAACCTGAGCGTCGATGAAAGGGCTGCTGTTCTCGATGCAGAGTCTTTCAATCGAATTGATTTTGTGTTCGTTCGACGTTTCACAGATGGACGCTCATCACAGATTGCGGCATACGTCGTTGACAACTCAAATGAACAACTGGATCAGGCATTACTTGCTGATCTTCACCGACAGGTGTGGTTGCAGGGGAAAGCCCCGCTTCTCTACATTGCATGGCCCAGTCGGGTCGACGTCCTCACTTGTGCGCGAGGTCCGGAATTCTGGGACAGAAGGCGGGACAGCTATCAATACAAACCTGCCAAAACATTCGATTTCGAAGCGATCGGAATCGCTGCCGCGATCAGCGGCGAGATGAAGAAGTTCTCTGCAATGCGACTTGCCAACGGGACCTTTTGGGAAGACCCCGACAACGCCAAACTGGCCAATCATGCCGAGACGGCGCACCAGCAGTTGATCAGAGCTGTTGTAGATGCTGATACGGTTCTGGATGGCAAGAACAATCCTGCTGTGCGACGTTTGTTGCTCTTGTTGGTGCTTGTGAAGTACCTTGAGGACCGTGGAGTCTTTCCGAATGACGGCTGGTTCGGAAGATACCACAAGGGTGCTAAGAGGTTCTTTGATGTCCTGAAAGGAAGCGAGCCTGATGAAGTCAACAGATTGTTGGATTTCCTGAAAGACAAGTTCAATGGCGACATCTTCAATCTATCGGATGTGTGCCCGGAAAGGCTCACAGCAGAGACCCTCAGGACATTCGCACAGCTTGTCGAAGCCAGAACCATAACACGGCAGCGATATCTCTGGGAGCAGTTCTCCTTTCAGCATCTACCGGTTGAGGTGATCAGCCACCTCTATCAGCGATTTGTGGAAGGTGGGCACGGCGCGGTATATACACCCGCTTTTCTTGCAAGCCTGCTGCTGGATCATGCCATGCCGTATGACAGTCTCACCGGCCAGGAACGAATCCTTGATCCTGCTTGCGGATCAGGAGTGTTCCTGGTAGGTGCTTTTCGCAGATTGGTCAATGCTTGGCGAAATCATCACGAGTGGAAACGTCCGGAAGTCGAAGATCTTAAGGAGATTCTCAGGACAAGTATTTTTGGGGTTGACCTCGATACTGGACAGTGCCAGGTTGGCCCTGCGGCGGTTATCCGACCAACCGCAATTCTAGCATCCTGGAGACGTCTGCGTTTTCGACGATGAATTTCTCGAGGTCATGGGATCCGTGCTGGACCACGAGAAATTGCGGAAGGGAG
>DATIKY010000308.1:0-5845 GCA_035476995.1 Sedimentisphaerales bacterium
CGATTCTCTTGCCGAATCTGAACCTCACCTGTGGTGAGATTTACGAATCGGCTCCTCGGTTACGAATCCACGCCTCTTTCCCGATGAAAACTGCACATTCGCAAGACTTGACGGAGTGCCTTATGCAACTGGAGGGTAAAGACAAATATGTGGGCCATGAACCGACTTTTCCAGCCCCGAAGCTTGGAAGGACAGCTCTCGCGGAGCGATATCAGGCTGTGAAAGCAGCTCTCGCCGAAGCGGACCCCTTCTACCAGAGCGAATCCTTCTGGAAGGCATTTGAGGAAGGTGGGATCGACGAGTCCCAAGTGACCAAGCTTGAAGGAATGTTGCAAGCGTACGACGAGAAGGACGTGGACGAGCAGCCGCCTGCACCCAGCGCCGAGGATGCAGTAGCCCGACTCATTGACAGGTACGATCTTGGCGAAATTGAAACGGTCCAGGACCTTGCCGACGAAGCTGAGGCTCTCGGTGTAGAGACGGGGAACGAAGCTCTTCTGAGCTCAGTCCGAGCTTTCCGCAGATTCCAACGCGAGGATTGGGAGCTTGCGGGACGCGGGGATTCGGACGCGGCCGAAGCCGCTCTGATTGCCGGGATGAAACGGGCACGATCAGTTTGATTGTTAGCGATGTCGGGGGACGGCTCGACACATCGGCAGCCCCGCAGCGATATCGTGGGTGTTGCTCAAGCACCGTGGCTGCGGGTACGGGGGGGGCCTGAACCACCACTGGTAGATGCCACCTGCGATGTTATCGTGCGGCCAAGCGTCTCTCACTACCGCTGTGGTGTGCGTCGCCCTGCAACCCAGCCGTGCGTGAGAGTAAACGCCCATCCTATTACGGATGTGGCCGAGTCAGTATGCAGCATAACACACCGTTGTGGGGTATTTTGGCTTGTTCTTGCATATTCCTTCACGTTTGACGCTTTGGATTCCTTTTCAAGCTTGGCCACGCACAGAAACAGATCCGCTTCATCCGTATTCTTCACATCTGTGCCCAATTCTGAAATCCGGCCCCCTGAACATGCTCCTCCGCTTCGCGGAAAAGTGAGAGTTCCTTTGGGAGATACTCTGCCCATGCCCGCAGAAACTATGTCCCGGAGGGACGGACAACAACTATCTGACTTGGCTTGAAACCGATGCGATGTGCCACCACCTCAATCACATCGGCGGGTTGTGTTTTCACTGGCCGGTGGTATATCGCCCAGACATCACGACGGTCCTGCCCCGACAACCGTGTCGCGTTCGCTCGCCGCACGCGAAATCCAATGGAGGCTCCTTCCGTTACACATGTGATCGTCAGTTGGCCTGCTTCCTTCCCGGTCGGATCGATCCGTACCACGGGTGCGGCCGTCGCAGGTTGCTGTCCATCCGGGGGATAGACGCGGGAGCGGACCAGCTCCTCCTCGGGCATATCCAAAGGATCATTGCACCCGGAAATCCAGGTGTCGAGGGCAATCCGCATCTGTGAGATCCTTTCCAGGTACCGGGGATCAGACACCAGGTTGTGGATTTCGAAAGGATCGGTCTGGGTGTCGTAGAACTCCTCCAGAGGCTTGGCCGATGATGACAGTTGCCACTGTGGTTCTTTTAGGGTGCCCTGTTCGATGGCCCGATTCAGCTCCTGCATGACGGCCTGACGGTCCCGATATGCCAGCGGCTTGATATAGGGCTCATCCGGCCGGTAGTTGCGAACGTAGCGAAATCGTCTGTCTCGGATGGCGCGAATCGTTTCCCGGTTCTCGCCGTTGCGGTCCCGGTGGAAGTACACGTACTTGCGTGGCTCACCCGCCTGTTCGCCCAGGAAGGGACTGCCGTGAAGGTGGTCTGGAACCTTCACACCCGCAAGAGACAGAACGGTAGGCAGGAAATCGACGAAGCTCACCAGACGGTCGCTCTTGGTCCCGACCCCTCGTCTGTTCGGATGGCGGACGATCAACGGCACGTGTGTGCCGGAGTCATATACCCACCGCTTGGCGCGCGGCAGACCGTCACCGTGATCGCTGAAGAAGAAGATGATCGTCTCATCGAGCAGGCCATCGGCTTCCAACTGTCGAACCAGTTCGCCCACCTGTCGATCCAGCACAATGATGTTGTCGTAGTGTTTTACCAGGTCTGCCCGAACCGTGGGGGTATCCGGGTAATACGGAGGCACACGAACCTTCTCAGACGCAACCACTCTCGGGGAACGCCCAGGTCCGAACACGCCGGATTCATGGGTTACCGTGTAGTTGAACACCGAAAAGAACGGTTGGCCCAGCGCTCGTTTGCGCCAGTGAGCTTGGGAGGAAGACTCATCCCAAGCCGTCACCTGAGTGCGGAACTGATAGTCCTCCTTTACATTGTTCGAGCAGTAGTACCCAGCCAGACGCAGATACTCGGTCAGGCAGCGAACCTCAGCAGGCGGCACCGCCTCATACAGAGGCCGTGCTGTGGCGAAGGCCCGTGTGGCCGGGTCTTTGATTTCATCCAGTGCCGCTGTACGGGAATGATTCCGCATGTGCAGGGCATACGTGGATGTCGGGTACATGCCGGTGATTAGGGCATGCCGGCTCGGCGCACACACGCCGGTGGTCGCAAAGGCGTTCGTATAAAGCACGCCCTCGCGAGCCAGGCGGTCGATCTCCGGGGTGGGGACCGTGTCATCACCGTAGCACCCCAGGCGAGCGGACAGATCCTCGCAGGTGATCCAGAGAATGTTGGGTCGGACATCTCCTTGTTCAGATGCTGCTGAGGAGAGGTGGACCACGTTCGGCCCCGCTAGTGGTATCTGCCATAAATAATGAAACATATGCCTCTGGCGTGCGTAGTAGAGTTCATGAGAAGAGCTGTGGCCATCCAGTTGAGTGATTCCGAGCGACAGGGTCTGGAACAACTGCGACGCGGGCGGCGTGTTCCGGTCCGACTGGCCGAACGTGCGGCGATCGTGTTGCTGGCGGCAGACGGCCTGGAGAACCAGGACATCGCGGCGCAACTGGGCATCACGCGGCAGAAGGCCGGACGATGGCGCAGCCGCTATGCCGAGCACGGCCTGGCTGGGATCGAGAAGGACGCGCCGCGTCCGGGACGAAAACCTCGAATCGGCGCGCCGCCGTGGTTCGCAAGACGCTGCGGGAAACGCCTGCGGGCCAGACGCACTGGAGTCGCACGACCATGGCCGCTGCTACGGGGCTCAGTCCCTCGACCATCGGACGCATTTGGCGGGAGCACGGCCTGAAGCCGCACCGGATCGAGACCTTCAAGCTCTCGAACGATCCGCACTTTGTGGAGAAACTCAAGGACATCGTCGGGTTGTACCTCTCTCCGCCGGAGCATGCGATCGTGTTGTCCTGCGATGAGAAGAGCCAGATCCAGGCGTTGGATCGCACGCAACCCGGGCTGCCCTTGAAACCGGGACGCTGTGGGACGATGACGCACGACTACAAACGCAACGGCACGACCACGCTGTTCGCGGCCCTGAACGTCCTGGACGGTACGGTCATCAGCGAGTGCCATGCACGCCATCGGCATCAGGAGTGGCTCAGGTTCCTCAAGCTCATCAAGTCGCAAGTGCCGCCGGATCAGGAGGTGCATCTGATTTGCGACAACTACGCCACGCATATGCATCCGAAGGTCCAGGCGTGGCTCAGCCGCAACCCGCGGTTCCATTTCCACTTCACGCCCACCGGGGCCTCCTGGCTGAACATGGTGGAGCGGTTCTTTCGGGACCTGACCGCCAAGGCGCTCAAGCGGGGCTCTTTCTTCAACGTCGACGACCTGATCGGCGCCATTCAAGAGTACATCAACGAGCATAATCGCTGCCCCAAGCCCTTCATCTGGACCGCGTCGGCCAAGGACATCCTGGCCAAGGTCAATCGGGCACGGGCAAGGCTGAATAAGTTATAGACTGTTAGGCGGATACCACTAGAAAGCCTGAGGCCGCTACGGTGGTAGTCTTCAGAAAGTCACGTCTGCGCATCTTTACGATTCCCTGGATGTGTGATCGTGATTATGGGCACTACTCCTGTACACAACGACCACCAGCATAGCACTGGGGCTGAGTTGATTTCAATACCCTATCGTCAAGCCCTGACAGAAATGGGAGTAACGGCCATTGAAACCGCTGTACATCAAATCCCAGTTTCTGCATCGGCATCGACAGAGGGCGCACTGGAGTGCCATTTGCGTTTCAGGCGGGTCTGGCTCTGCTGCCTACTGAGCGATGTAGGCGGTTGTCGACTGCGATGTACTGGTCTCTGCACCTGCGCATTGCCGAGCCGACCGATACGCCTGGGCCATCTTCTCGGTCGAAGCCGACAGGTAGACTGAAGTAGTCTTCAGACTCCGATGTCCCACCTGCTTCTGGACAATGGGCAGCGGCAGGCCCCGGTCCACCACGTAGTGCATGATGTGACTGTGCCTCAATGAATGCACCGTGAACATCCTCAGGCTCTTGCCGCAGGTGTCCTTGCCATAGACTTGCTGCAAGCCAGCCTTGTTGGCATAGTGTTGGAAGATCTGGCGGATACGATTCTCAGAATATGGGGTATTCCAGCGTCTTCCGGGGTGAAATACGTATGTGTCAGGCTTCACGATCCGGTCGTCGCGCTTGCCCATGATCCCCTGCTGCCGGAGCATGCTCTTGAGCTCGTTGGTCAGCCCCTGGGGCAGCGAACTGGTCCTGGCGGTCTTGGTTTTGGTGTTCTCGGCCGGGAAAAAGACTGTGCTCCGGCTGAAACTGACGTGCCGGGCCCGCATTCTCACGAACTCGCCCACCCGGCAGCCCAGCTCATAGATCACCTGAAATATGAGCTTGTGGGTGTAACTGTCCATGCTGTCGAAGAGCTGCTGGAGCTCATCGAGAGTTAGATAGCGGATGACTTCGCCGAAATGCTGGTATCGCTTGGGCCTTCGTGGCTTCCTGTATGTGTTTGGCCTCATGGAGGCGGGTTCAGCGGGCTGTAATGGTTCCATGTAAATGTGAAATCGCATGGCTTTATAAACCCTGCGCCGCAGGAAGACAGTGCTGATATAACGGGCACCGAAAAGCTTAAATACTTCAACGTCTTGATAGATGATGAAGGTTCAGGGAGAACCAGGAGCATCATGCCTTTCATGACCGCACGGAAGCTCATCTCACACGAAGCTGACGTAAGAAATGACAGGCCTGCATGCTTTCAGAATCTCCACGACCTTGCCACTTTGGCCGTCCGCCGCTTCAGGCATCGGTAGAGTCAAGGCTCGGCCAACGAGGGTGAGACCTCGGCACGGGGAATTTCCACCCATTAGCGGCGACAGATACAGGAGAAGATCCCGCGCCGGCGGTCAAGATCCTGACAGATTGCAGTTGGCGGACCAAATCCCCGCCATTCCTTGACGATGCCCGGGCATCTTGCCCGAGCGTCTATTCGAACTCGCAGAGCCCTTGGTTGTTCCAGGGGCTCTCTTTCTTTTTCACGCAGAACGCTGCACGGCGGCCTCCCACGCATGGGAGTCGCCACCGCATCAACCCGGATGGCGCAGACAGTCTGCGCCGCACCATCCTCACTCAATCACCGGAGGTACTGGACATGGAAACCATACAGGCAAGAACAAACCCACGGCTACTGTCAAAGGCCGAAAGGCTTTTCACCGGAACACTGGACGGTCGCATCATCGAGATCCTGCAAAACGCCCGGCGGGCCGGAGCGACCGAAGTACTGATGAACGTCAACTATTTGTTCCCTCGCGCTGACTCACCATTTATGTTACCGAAGCCTGGTGGTTGCCTCAGTAGAATGTTACCAAAAACTGGAGGCATACGATGGGCAAGAGAGTGAGCTCGCAGACGAGGAGAGAGTTGCTGGAGGCGGTGCGACGGCGGTATC
>DATIKY010000309.1:0-6946 GCA_035476995.1 Sedimentisphaerales bacterium
GTAGCCCCGAATCCCAAACCCATGGTACAATAAGCTGGTGGACATGCTTGACTCCTATCCTAAGTCCTTGCAAAACCTTTGGATAAGCCGGCATGTCCACTCTTCTCAACTCAAAAGTACGCAAAAACCGGATGAGCCGGAATTGTCTCATCTATTCTGACACAGAGGGGAGCAACACGGTCTCCGCTGGCAGGACGATGCTGGCGACCGCCACGGAGACATCCACGAGTTGTCGTATTCGCAGAAATGCGCATCAACCCAAACGCATCGTATACAAGCAGAGCACGTCAGTGGAGCGGGAGCCACGCGTCGTCCTGCTTGACTTCGAACGCATCCATGTGCGTCTGAACCTCGATCCGATAGGGTCCCCGATGGGTGCCTTGCCCATACCCCTGCCCGCCGTAGCCGACTGTCTTGGGTACTCGCCACGAGTACGCAGCGACGCCTCAGCTATCGGCCAGTTGGCCTGAGAGAACCACCTGCTGGGCGCCGTCGATGACTTTGAACGAAGGCTCAAGCACTCTCTGGCTGTTCTTTGTGACGACGGCGCTGTACCGTTCGCCCGCGTGTCCTTCCAGATCGACGCGGACCTGGGCCTCGGGGCTGTAGGCGAACCGCCGGAACATCCCCCTGGCCTGGAACGGCGGACCGATCCTGAGCGTGGTCGTTCCGCCGGGCTTGATCTCGAAGTCCTCCAGTCCTCCGGGTGAGGTCAACTCGAATCTCCAGCGATTGCCCTGCTCGATTTCAGTCAGATTCAACGAACGCAGGTAGTACTTGCCTGCGGGCAATCGCCACGTCGGCTCAACGCCGTTCACTTCCTGCGGTCCGGCGTCAGACCAGAATTGTGCCGCGACCTCCTTTCCACCCAGATCAAGCGCGCCGAACGCCGGTTCGGCCCGTCGAAACTCGATCACGCTGCCGTCGTCGGGCACCTCGATTCCGTAGTACCGCCCGTCGAGGTTGATTACTTTGCTCAGAGGCATCGTCACCTCAACCCCTCGCCGACCGCCGCCGGGCATATCCACGAACCTGTCGCAGTCGAACGAGATCGCATCGCAGTTCGGGTCCCGCGAGCCCCGGCCCGGCGGCTGGAACATCTTGTTGAACCGCCCGTCGAAATCAGTATCGACCAGCGTGACCCGGCGGGTCTTGCCATCGAGAACGACCGTCCCGTCGCGATAGAACGCGGGATAGAAGGTCAGCCACTTGCCGTCGGTGCACTGCGGGTAGAATGCGTCGCCACCGGGTTCGCTGCGGCCCTGCTTGAGATACACAGGGCCGAACTCATAGGACGCACAGTACGTCAAGAGCTGATTCCGTCTGCCGATATGGACCTTCTCGTCCGACCAGAGGCCGTCGCCGTCGAGGTCCAGGATGAGCTTCACGTCTCCCGGCGGACGGATGGATCGGTAGGTGATCCCCTGGATTTCCCCGCCCCCCACGTGAACCGCGAAGTACACCGGCTCGCGGGGCGCATCGGGCAGCGTTTCCCGGATCGAGGGCGGCCTCACCGTCGTCGTGTCCTGACGCTGAAATCCGAGCGATGAAGCGGGACAGAATTGGAAGGGAGGCACCAGTCTCAACTCGGCCCGGGCCACAAGCTCCCCGGCCGACTCCGACGCCGGCGTCGCCTGCGGCTGCTTCGCGGCGGCCTTACGTTTCAGTCGCACGATCGTTTCGTACGGAGATTCTCTCGTCCCGCCGGCCGTCAACGCGGATGCCGGCAGGAGCAACCAGATCGCCAGGAGTCTCCCGCGTGTCAACAAGTCCATGCCCTTCATGGCCCGTTTCCTTCGAAAGAGCTCTTGTCAGGGACGCGTATCCCGCTGGACACGCTCGACCGGTTCCGCGAGGCGAAACTCAATCGAGCCGCCGTCCTCGGGCACCTCGATTCCGTAGGTTCGCCCGGCAATTCGAATCCATTTGCCCAAGGGCATCACCTCCGGCGTCTCCATCGGCCTGCGGAGAAACTGCGAATCGCCGCTGAAGTCGATCGCCAGCAGATCGCACCCCGCATCCCGACCGTTCAGAGCGATCGGACCGAGGGTTTTGTTGAACCGACCGTCGAAATCGGAATCGACCAGACCGATTCGATAGGTCTTGCCGTCGAGGGTGATCGTGCCGTCGCGGTAAAACGCCGGCCAGAACGTCAACCACTGCCCGTTCGAGCACTGGGCGTACAGCGATTCGCCCGTGGGTTCGGTCGCCCCCTGGCGGAGGAAGACCGGACCGAACTCATAGGTCGCCGTCGTCGGGTACGCCCACAGCCTGCGCCCCACATACGTCGTCTCATCGGACCAGAGTCCGTCGGCGTCCGTATCCAGGACCAGCATGATCTCTCCCGGCGAGCGGATCGAGCGATAGGTGATCCCCTGAATCTCCCGGTCGCCCGCCCGAACCGCGAAATACACCGGCTCGCGAGGCGCGTCCGGCGGCGTCTCCACGATGCCGGCGGGCTTCACCGTCGTCGTGCTCTGATGCTGGAATCCCATCGTCCCGACCGGGCTGCCCCGGAACGGGGGCGTGAGCTTCAACTCGGCCCTGGCTTCAACCGCACCCAGCGACAAATCGCCTGCGAGGTTCGGATCGACATAGCCATCGGAGATTCCGGCCGTCGCTTCCCGCCGCAATCGTTGAACGATTTCATAGGGCGATTCCACAGCGACAGGCTCCGACTGGCCCTGATGCCCTTGCCGTCCGAACTCCAGGGGAATGGACGTCTCGCAGGGGTCCGTCCCAGCCGAGGACGAAGACCTACCCGGCACACGCTGCAAAGCAGAAGCGTTCTCCAGGCTCGCAACGATGGGTCCGTCTCCCCTCGGGCCTGCATAGGTTCGAGGGTCCGTTTCCGCTTCGGGGCCTGCCAGGCCCTGGCGGATCTGAACCGGGTCCCTCGCCGCAGTGGAATTGCCGCTCGGGTCGCCGGCCGCAACGACTTCGACCGTCCCTGCCGCGTCGGGCTGCATTGACGAATCGTGCCCCGCAGTCGGGCCGGGCTCGATCGCATGCGATCCCGCGGACTCCCAGGATGTCGGCATCGGGAGCCGAGCGGGTCTGGCGACGTGCTGATACGTCGCGACCGAGCCGACCCCGATCACCACGACAGCCGCGGTCGCCACGACCAAAAGGTTGGTCTTCACCGCGGTCAACGCGCCGGCGGCCAGATCTGCCAGGCCCGATGCAGCCCCGGCGGTTGCCGTTGTGCCGGCCAAGGACCCGCTGATCAAAGCGATCTTGCCCAATTCCGTCATCAGCGCCGACGGCGCCGCCTCGACCGCGTTCTCCCCCAGCAAAAGACCGAGCGCCCCGGCGGCGACGAGAATCCCACGCCGGCGCAGTCCTGCGCGAAGCAGTTCGACTCCCGTCTCGATCCGACGCGAAATGGTGGCCTGGGAAACGCCCTGCGCCCGGGCGATCTCTCGCGTGGACCGGCCTTCCAGGAAGTGGGCGATCAGGATGTTCCGCACCTGCGGATCGAGCAGGTTGAGCCCCTCGTCCACGAAAGGCGAGACCTCCCTCCAGTCGGTTGCCTCGTCGGATCGCGGGACCGCATGCTCGGCCTCGCGGCGTCTCCGCGTGGCGTCGCGACGAACCTGGTCGATGGCCTTGTGGGTGGCCACGCGGTGCAGCCAACCGGGCAGAGAGCCCGTCACGTTCCCGGCGTCCTTGGCCAGTTGCAGGAACGTGTCCTGGGCGATGTCCGACGCTCGATCGACGTCCGCCAGGACCCGCAGGGCCGCGCCGTAGACCAGCCCTGCATACCGCCGGATGATCTCGGCGAACGCCTCCGCGTCGCCGCTGCGGGCGAATCGTCTCAGCAAAATCGCTTCGGTTTCCGCCATATCGTGTCATCTCCAAAGGCCCGTCGCACGCCGAAGGTTCGCTGCACACGGACTCCAAGCCTGGGACGTCTATTATAAGGCGTCAATCGCGGCGAAACGATTCAAGAAAAACCGGAAAACCTGAATCAGGCGCACGGCTGGGGCCGAAACTGCTGGGCTTCCGCATAGGTCTTGAGCATGGCCGAAACCATCGCGCTGACCGAATACCTGGCCCGGACGTGCTCCTGGGCGGTCGCGGCCAGCCGACGGGCGCAATCGCGGTCGTCGAGCAACTGCTTGAGCGCCTGTCGAATGCTGGGTTCGCTGTGGGGTTCGAAAGTCAGGGCGGTCTGGTTGGGAATGATCAAGTCGTCGACCCCGCCCCAGCAGGCGGCCACCGCTGTGCCCACGGCCATCGCCTCCAACAAGAAGGAGCTGAATCCCCGGAGCGGCTTGGGCTGGACGAAAATATCCCCGGCCGCCACGACGGACCGCCAGGGATTCAGGATCGGCACGATTGTGACGACGTCCGACAGACCGAGGGTCACAAGCATTCTGCGGAGGGCGTGCTCCGCGGGCCCGGCCCCCATCACGACCATCATGAACTCGCGATTGTCCGTCCGCAACGCCTTGACCGCCTTGAAGAGATCCTCGAAGTCCGACGCCCGGCGAAGCGGATGGGCCACCACCAGGCTCGGCAACCGCGACGGGTTGGAGAAACACATCATGTCGGTGTCCACGAAGCTGCCCATATTGACCTGGACAATCCGGTCGGCGAATCGAGGCAGGGCCTTGGCCACGTGGACGCCGATGGTCTCGGCGGGGACGACGATCCTGGCGCAACGATGCGACGAGACGGGCAACCGGCGCACCTTCGCAGCCAGGGAGTTGATCGTGAGCACGTACGGCAAACCCAGGCGACGGGCGATCCGGCGCGTCAAACCCGCACGGCTCTCACACAGACAATGCAGCACGCTGGGTCGGAACCGCTCCAACTGCAAGGCCAACCGATCGACCCCCACGTGCTCCATCAGCGGAAGAGGCAGGAGCGGATGGGTGAACAGAGCCGCCGGCGCGGGGGCGACCGACTCGGTGTCGAACCCCGGCGGACAAACCAGGGCCACAGGGATCGACTCGTCCGCCATGCCCACGAGCAGCCGGCGAAGGAACGTCGTATGCTCCGTGAGATTCTGCGTCGAGACGATCAGAGCCGGTCGCAACGACCTGCGAAAGGTCGCTCCGTCCGTGTCGGCCTGTTCACTTGGGATGCTCCACTGTGTTTCCATTCTGCTCCACCGGCTTTCCGATGCCCGAACAACCTCAGGCCATTGTACTCGAAAGCCCCCGGCCAGACCATCCTACGCGGGCTGGGCCTGGGTGATCTGCCTGGTCAACTCGTTGAGCAGCGCGTCTATCTTGGGGTCGCATTGCTTCTCATCGGCAATCTTGCTGCATGCGTGCATCACCGTCGTATGGTCCCGGCCGCCCAGGTGGCCGCCGATCTCCTCGAGGCTGTGCCTGGTCAGCGTCCTCGCCAGGTACATGCAGATCTGGCGGGGCATGGTGATGCTCTGGCTGCGGCGTTTGCTCTGGAGGTCCGTGAGCCGCACGTCGAAGTGCCGCGTGACGACGTCGATGATGTCCGTGATGCTGATGTGTCGGGCCGCCAGCCTGATCTGGCCTTCCAGGGCCCGCTGGGCCAGTTCGAGCGTCACCGGCTCTTTGCTCGTCACCGCCAGCGCGTAGATCGTCGTCAGCGCCCCTTCCAGTTCTCGGATGTTGGCCTGGACCTGCCTGGCGATGTACTCGGCGATGTCGTCGCCGATCGGCAGGTCGCGGAGGTGGGCCTTCTTCTGCACGATCGCAATGCGGGTCTCGTAGCTGGGCGGGTCGATCCTCGCGACCAAACCCCAATTGAACCGGCTGATGAGCCGGTCTTCCAGCGAAGGGATCTCCGTCGGCGGACTGTCGGCGGTGAGGATGATCTGCCTGCCGTTGTTGTAAAGGGCGTTGAACGTGTGGAAGAATTCCTCCTGGCTCTGCTCCCGCTCGCGGAGGAACTGGATGTCGTCGATGATCAGGGCGCCGACCGTGCGGAACTGGCTATGGAAGCTCGTCAGATTGCCCTGCTCGATGGCCCGGATAAAGCGGTTGACGAAATCCTCGCAACTGAGCAATTGGATCACAATGTCCGGCGACCGCTTGCGGGCTTCGTGGCAGACTGCGTGCAGCAGATGGGTTTTGCCCAGGCCGGAATGGCCGTACAAGAACAGCGGATTGTAGGTGTTCCCCAGCGACTGGCTGACCGCGATGCAACTGGCGTGGGCCAGGCGGTTGCTCGGACCGACGACGAAATTGTCGAAGGTGTAGTCGGGATGCAGCGCAGGACCCAGAATCGCCGGGATGGGCTCGGTGCGATCCAGGCCTCCGCCGACGCGAAAATCCACGGTGACTAGGTGGCCCGTGATCTGCTGGGCGGCGCGCGTGAAAACGGATCGGCAATTCTTGTCCAGGAACTGCACGCTCGCTTCATCGGGACATCCGATGTCGATCGAGCCGCCGTCGAAGTGCAGGACGCGCAACTGCTCGAACCACTTGCGGGCGTTCGCAGGGTCCAGTGCCCTGGCGCGTTCGACGATATCGGCAAAGATGTTCTCCACATCAGGAGCGGACAAAGCGATTCTCCTTCCAGGCCGCACCAACCCTTGTTGCCACTCGAGACCGCCCCACACTCCTCGTGGCCCTGCCAACGGGGGGCAAAACCGGAAGCGACTATCTACCAGAACGCGGGCCGGCTGTCAAAAGAATACAGGGGGAACGACAACACAACCCAAATCCGAAACAAGCCCGAATGACCAAGAACCCAAAGCTCAAAACGGACTGTCCGACAGGTGCCGGCGTTTCGGTTATTTGGATTTCGTGCTTTGGATTTGGTTCGAATTTCGGATTTCGAGCTTCGTGCTTTCCCTGTTGGGATTTCCCGAGCCGTTTGCGTTGTCGGGTGATTCTGGCGGGTTGGAGCTGGCACACGGCTCGGGACCGAGGGGGGAAAGGGGCGTTCCCGTACGTGGCGGGGGCCTGGCAGGGGCCGAACGAGCGATAATGGGGCTTCTCGGCGCAGA
>DATIKY010000310.1:0-3748 GCA_035476995.1 Sedimentisphaerales bacterium
CGATTCTCTTGCCGAATCTGAACCTCACCTGTGGTGAGATTTACGAATCGGCTCCTCGGTTACGAATCCACGCCTCTTTCCCGATGAAAACTGCACATTCGCAAGACTTGACGGAGTGCCTTATGCAACTGGAGGGTAGACTCCCAGATCGCGATAGCCGCACGTGTGAGTACTCCTACACCTGTGACTCCAATGACTTCGACCACGATACCAGAATCCCATTGGAATTGCACCTGGCACGGGCAACACCTCGTAACTTAGGGTTTCCCCTGGCCATCAGATCATTGGGAAGCGGTTGCCTTCCACGCGATGTGGAGGCAAATCCTATAGGTTGGATACCGAATTGGCCGGTCTCTATCCTCATCCCCAACCGCAGCGTCGTGGCCCGCCCCAGCCAGCCTTCACTCCAACGTATTCGCCAATTTCTGATCGTTGACCGTCACTGGGATCACAACGCGAAGGATGGATCGTGACATCGTGTTTCCATTTTGTCTCCACCTGCGTCCATTTCGATGAAAACTGACGCACTGACACCCCCTGTCAAGCAGAAAGAAACACGGTTTGTACGATTTATCGGTCGGGGCAACGGACGGGTTGACCGATGCTCCCCCCCGAGACATCGTGTTTCTCTCCACGAGCCATTCTCCCATCGGGGCTCGGGGGGAGCCCGCCTCCCACACCCCTATGGGGTCCCCGCAGTACCGGCGATGGCGTCGAGTAATCAGAGCATCGGGGGTGTATTCTATTTCTTGATAATTGCTTGTAAGGCAATTATCCCATCTGTACAATGCAACCCATGAAAAAGGGCTTGGGACAACTCGAAACCCGGTTGTTCGCCTACATCCAGTTGCGAAAACTGACGACCGTGCGGACAGGCGAACTGAGAGAACCACTACATCTGACCAACACACAGGAGCGGGAGTTGCTTAGTCGGCTGGAGCGGGCCGGCCTGATTGCGAGGGTCTATCGGGGGCTGTACTTGGTCCCGCCACGACTGCCCCTGGGCGGCAAGTGGAGCCCCGACGAAGCTCTGGCGTTGAACACGCTGATGGCGGAGAAGCAGGGCCGCTATCAGATTTGCGGGCCGAATGCCTTCCATCTCTACGGGTTCGACGAGCAGATCCCTGCCCGCATGTACGCCTACAACAACCGGCTTTCGGTCGAGCGACAAATCGGAGCGGTGGCCCTGACGCTCATCAAAGTGGCGGATGCACGGCTCGGCGACACGCAGGAGGTCTGCAAGCCGGATGGCCAAGTCGTGGTTTACGCATCGCGCACCCGGACGCTCGTGGACGCCGTGTATGACTGGTCACGGTTCAACGGCCTCCCACGCGGATACGTCTGGATACGCCGCGAACTGATGGCCAGACGCACAAGCGCGGCCGATCTGACGAAGGCCACCCTGCATTATGGCGACACAGGCACCATCCGCCGGATCGGCGTATTGCTGGAGCGTGAGAAGGCGGACCACGCCCTGCTCCGAAAGCTGGAAAAGGCTCTGAAGCCGACCACGAGCCTGATCCCATGGATTCCCACAAGGCCCAAACGCGGCACGGTGAACCGACGATGGGGCGTGGTGCTCAATGACCAAGCCTGATCCAGCTCTCATTCGCGCCCACGAAGATCGGGACATGTTCCAGGAGGCGGTGAGTTTCACGGCGGCCGAGACAGGGTTCTCGACCCGACTCGTGGAAAAGGACTACTTCTGTACCGTACTGTTGCAGGACCTGGCAGCGGCCGGGGCGCTGGTGTTCAAGGGTGGGACATGTCTGGCGAAGGTGCACGCGGAGTTCTACCGATTGAGCGAGGACCTCGATTTCGTCATCCCCACGCCGTGTGATGCCCCACGTGCCGCACGCAGCAAGCAAGCGGCAGGACTGAAGAGGGCGGTTGCGGAGCTTGCGAAGCGGCTTGACGTGTTCCGTGTGATCGAGCCGCTGGCCGGGGCCAACCGTTCGACGCAGTACGTGGCGATCATCGGCTACGAGTCCCTGCTCAGTCGGCAGCAGGACCGAATCAAGATCGAGATCGGCCTGCGCGAGCCACTCTTGACGCCGGTATTCAACGGGGCCGCGAGGACCGTTCTGCTGAACCCCGTGTCGGGCCGGCCCATGGTCTTGCCCGTGTCAGTGCCCTGCATTTCGAAGACGGAGGCGTTTGCCGAGAAGTTCCGGGCCGCCCTGTCACGTCGCGAGGTAGCGATCCGCGACTTCTACGATATCGATTACGCCGTCCGCCGGCTGGATCTTCGGCCCCAAGACCCCGTCCTGATCGATCTGATCCGAAGGAAGCTCGCCGTGCCCGGCAATGACCGGGCGGATGTCTCCCCAGTTCGACTGGCCATGCTCCGACAACAGCTTGAGCCGCAGTTGAAGCCTGTTCTTCGGAGCAAGGACTTCGCCGAGTTCGATCTGGAGCAGGCGATCCGAATCGTGGTGGAGATGGCTGAAAGGACAAGTCGGGCATAGCCGCATCACCGGTAGTGCGGAGAGGCAACTGCCCCGTACGATTCAGGAGCGATTCTTACGAAAGAGCCTCCAGGTACGGCCGCATGACCTCCGTCAAGGACAAAGCCGAGATGTCCTCTGCTGTAGTCGTTTTGCTTCTTTGTCCGCAGCCTCAAGCCGCTTGTTCACATGGCTACGCAGGGCATCGACTGTCCATACCGATTCACCGAACATTCGCACGCTCGGCGGCAATTCCCCTCGTCGGACTGCTCGCTTGATGCTTGTTCTACAGCGTCCGAAGAATCTCGCCAGTCCGTCCTCTGAGATGACCGCATCCGGCGGCAAATCTCCCAGTTTGCGTATCACCCCGAACTCGACGGACTCCTGGGCTTCTCCTGTCTGCCCCATATTCGGGTCATCGACCACAGCACCAGTCTGATGCTCTGTTGGCGGAGATTCCCCATCATCACGGACCCGTCCTGCAAGGCCGTTCGCCTCCTTGAGCGGTAGTCTTTCCGCTGCTGATTCGACCTGCTGCCTCCGTGCATCGCCAACGTGCTCTTGAGGATTGTTCACTGCGAGCCGTGGACATTGTGCATCCGTCCGATACCGCAGCAGCAGCGACCAATCCCCGTCCATCTTGTGGCAGTCAACTCGAAGCGTTGCGGCATGGGTGACAATCACAATTGTGTCGCCGGCCGCCAAGTCCAGAGTGTGCTGCGATCCCATAGTGCTCTCCCCTTTGCCCCCCAAATCTCAGATGCGCCGCTCGAACAACCTAACCTCAGAATCTCCGCCCGCCCTGATGCCCAAATCCCTGCTCCTGAGCCATCTTAACCCACAATCCGCGTGCTGGACAGCCGGCACGTACCCAAGCGGCAAGTTCCTCATACCGCCAGAGTTTCCGGCAGCCGAGCGCTATAGGCATGGGACCGAGTTGGCCGGTGTCGTTCATCTGATAGATCGTGCTCCGGCTGACTGACAGTAAGGTCCCCACTGCTTTGACATCGAGCAGAAGCGGCGTGAAACCAGATTCGTGCACTTTCTCTTGTATATGGGGAGAGCCCCCTGCTGGGACGTACGGCATGGGTTCATTACTCTTCATGAAGCCGGATTTTATCACCCATCAGGCCAATGGGCAACTGGTCCCATGCTTTGAGGTAGCCGTTCACGGACTTGCGTCAATGGAGCAGTGAGGGTGCGGGTTTTTGTTGGAAGTGGGCGTTGAGGGCGTCGCAGAAGAATTCGAAGACACGGCGACCCTGCTGGCGGCAGGTGGCGATCACAGTCCAGACGCGTTC
>DATIKY010000311.1:0-2830 GCA_035476995.1 Sedimentisphaerales bacterium
CCCCGAATCCCAAACCCATGGTACAATAAGCTGGTGGACATGCTTGACTCCTATCCTAAGTCCTTGCAAAACCTTTGGATAAGCCGGCATGTCCACTCTTCTCAACTCAAAAGTACGCAAAAACCGGATGAGCCAGAAATCGTGCTCTCCGACCGCTCGAACTGTGGGTCCACGCCGTCCAACTTCGAGGACCCGAGTTCCACTCCCAGAGCGCCGATGTCTGATTGGATCAGCCACTTGTCCCGAATCAGTCGATAGTTCTCGGTGCTCTGGCTTGGGAGAAGGACCATTCTCTCCGTCGGGGCGACAAGGAGGATGTGATGTTTTGAGACCGCGTTGGGATCATTGATGTGGAGAACCAGTCTATCCGACGGACTCTCATCGTAACAAGTCGATTCTCTGAAACAGCGGACGCCTGGCACAATCCGGCCATTGATCTCAAGCACAACATCGACTTGTTGCGAGAGGATTCTGGCCATGCCGAGCAACACCTTGCAGTAGATCGGTTGCGAGGCGAGCCATGCGATGGCAACCGGGACAGCGACAGAGAGCAGGATGATCACGATCTTCCGTCTTCGTTTCATGGTCTTCTCCCTGTAGTCTCCAGTCCCTATGTCTGCATGCGGGTCAACCGCCTGCATTCTCGGGCTGGGCGAATCCGCTGTCAACCCCATTTCACGATGTCTCAAAAGGCTCTCGATATGGTAAACTCCTGCTGCCGTCCGGGCGTATAGGGAGCGGCGTGCAACGATGGTCATGTTTTGTCTGAGGAAATGGGATGGAAACCGAGGATCTGGAGAAATACTCGTCGGCGGTGACGCTGTCGGATATGGAGTTGTTCGTCTTTCCCGAGCTGATCTACAGCCTGGTGCTGGCGAACATCATGAGTCCTGTGATCTGGAAGTGGCGGCAGCACGAGTCGTTCCAGAAGCTCGCGGGCAAGAGCAGCTACCGAAGGCTCATGCGGATGCGGCAGTTCATCATGGACGAGTTCGACTTCAACCTCGACCTGGAGACCTGGGGCCTGACGAACCAGGCCACCGAGATCAAGCGGTTCGAGCGGTGTCTGTCCCCCCAGCAGATCGCAGCCAGCAATGCGCTGTTCGGCTACGAGGGCGACAAGTACTACTACGACGTGGACATCCGGCGCCACTTCGGCCTGGACAAGTACACGACCGACATCATCCCGTACTGGAAGACTGAGACGGTCGAAGCCATGGACGCCTTCCGCCTCAAGCCTGGCTATGGCAAGGCGGCGGGGGAGTGCGTCTCGCTGGCGACCCTCTACGCCGCGGCGGCCTTCATCGTTTGCGGCGTGCCCCTGGAGGACATCTTCATGGTCCTGACGCCTCTGCACTCGCAGAACTTCATCGACCTGCAGGACGGCATCCTGACCAACAACCGCCGGCTCGTGACCAAGACCATGTGGTTCAACGGCACCGAGATCTCCAACAAGGCCCAGCGGGCCCTCCGCAACGAGCAGGTCACCGTCGTCGCCCACAACACCGGCGTCATCCACTGCCTTTACGACGACGCGACGATCGACCCGAAGGCGTACGAGCACTTCAAGACGTGCCTGGCCGGCTACCTCTCGACCGGCCTGGACGTAACCGTTTTCGCCAGCTTCCTGCGGTCCGAGACCCGTTACCAGAAGTACTTCCAACTGTGCCGGGACTGTCACGGCCAGCCTCGGTTCATCCGGGCCGAGTTGCTCTACAGCTATGAGCATGGCAGCCCGTTCAAGATCGGCGACGACACCCACGACAAGCTCCTGGCGGAGGTGGCCGACGAGGACTTCGTCCGGTTCGAGCTGCCCGGGCGGATCCGTTGCGACCGCCTGTGCGACTTGCTCAAGCAGAAGATCGATGTCCGCCGGGCCGAGGGCCGCGAGGCGATGCGGAGGTTCCTGGAGCCGACGATTCCCGAGGCGGGCAAGCTCGTCGATGACCTGCTGGACTTCGTGCACATGGAGGCCCGTCTTCCCGAGAGCAGCAAGAACTTCACAAACAGCCAGACCATCCGGATCTCGCCTGACTGGACCCGCGACCAGATCATCGACTACCTCCGCGGCATCCGCTCGCAGAACGCGACCGCCGACCTGGCGTTCTACGCCTACCGCGACATGGAGAGCTGCGACTGGCGGCCTTTCCTGAAGGCGGCCATCGAACGAAGCCCCATCTCGCTGGAGAAGACAAAGGAGATGTCCGTGCCCCAGGTCTACGACTGGCTGCAGGCGATGCCCGCCGGGTCGATCTATGACGGCAACCGGCTCGCCCAGCCGGACGAGTTGGCCAACTACCTCACCGGCGACGGCCTGGAAAAGGCGATTCTCCTGGCCAACATCCTGCGTCACCGCAACCCCGACCAGGAACTCCACCTGGAGGTGGACAACCGCAGCATCCTCCTGCGGGCGGACCGGGACTACGAATTCACCTCCGCCAAGACCCTGCAAGGTCAGGTGGACATCAGCCCCGAAGGCCGGATCAACGTCGTCGCGCAGTCCTGTCCAGCGAAGGGCCACCCACGACCTTGGCGATGACCGTGCGGATCAGAGGAGGTCTGGGCGAAGACCACGCTCCTGACGGACCGCAAGCGCCGGGCGCGATGATTCCATGACCCGCGTTATGCGTTCTGAGAAGGGCTCAGGGTCATCCCCTCGATTACGCTTTAGCGGATATCTGGCATAGGAGAATTAAAGGTGTCAGGTCCGAATGGCACTGCCGTCCACAAGGCGTGCGATACCAGGGGTTTATGTTTTCTGCAGTTGCTCACGGAGTTGCTCTCGGGGTCGTTGCATGAGGGGGTAGCGGTGGCGACGGCGTTTGAGGAC
>DATIKY010000312.1:0-12823 GCA_035476995.1 Sedimentisphaerales bacterium
TGCGTCCCCGCAGAGCCCTATCCTCCGACCGGCTCGCTCAGGGTAGTCGAAGCAGGACTGAATGCAAGAGGTTTTCAAAAGATAACAGTTGAAGTCGGGAATCCTAACAATTAGACTGGCACTAAGGAAGGGGTACAGTCAATGCCGACGCAGTATGTGATCCTGGGGGTATCTCTGCTGTTGCTGGCCAGTGTTCTGGCTAGCAAGGCCTCGGAGCGTCTGGGCGTTCCGGCTTTGCTGATGTTCCTGTTCGTCGGCATGCTCGCGGGGTCCGAAGGCGTCGGCGGGATCCATTTCGACGATCCGAGTCTGGTCCGTCTGCTGGGCACCTTCGCGCTGGCTTTCATTCTGTTCGCCGGCGGCCTGGACACCGAATGGAAGAGCGTTCGCCCGGTGTTTGGCAGCGGGATGATCCTCGCCACCGTGGGGGTCTTTCTGACCGCGGTTTTCGTAGGGGCCTTTGCCGTTGTGGTCCTGGGTTTCACCTGGTTGGAGGGATTGCTGCTCGGTTCGGTCATGTCCTCGACCGATGCGGCGGCCATCTTCGCGGTATTGCGGTCGCGCAGCGTCAGTCTGAAAGGGAAGCTGAAGCCGCTCTTGGAGCTGGAATCGGCCAGCAACGACCCCATGGCGGTCTTCCTCACCGTCACGATGTTGAGCTTGTTGAGCGACCCTTCGACGCCGTGGTGGTCGGCCTTTCCTGCGTTGGTCAAGCAGATGCTCATTGGCGGTGTGACAGGCCTGCTGCTGGGCAAGGGCATCATCCACACGGTCAACCGCATCCGCTTGGAGTATGAGGGGCTCTACCCCGTGCTGACCATGGCCGCGGTGCTGCTGGTGTTCGGAACCGCTGAGACGCTGGGCGGCAACGGATTTCTGGCGGTCTATCTGGCCGGGGTGGTTCTGGGCAACGCGGATTTCATCCACAAGCGAAGCCTCGAACGATTCCACGACGGACTGTCCTGGCTGATGCAGATCGGGATGTTCTTGATGCTGGGTTTGCAGGTTTACCCGTCGCACCTGACGCCGGTGGTCGGATCGGGGCTCTTGTTGGCTGGGTTCCTGATGGTTGGGGCTCGGCCGCTGGCTGTTCTGGCCTCTCTGATCGGCAGCGGATTGGGCATTCGCGAGAAGCTGCTGATCTCGTGGGCGGGATTGCGAGGGGCGGTGCCGATCGTGCTGGCGACGTTCCCGATGACCGCCGGTGTCCCGCGGGCCGAGATGATCTTCAATCTCGTGTTCTTCGTGGTCATCGCCTCGGTCCTCTTGCAGGGCAGGTCCCTGACGCGGGTGGCCCGCTGGCTGGGACTGGACCGGCCCATCGAGTCCAAGCCGCGCATGCCTCTGGAGTTCGATCGGACGGAGGGGGCCCTTCGTACGTCCATGGTGGAGGCAGTGGTCGTGCCGGATTCCACGGCGGCGGGCAAGACAGTCCTTCAACTCAAACTTCCGAAGGGCTTGCTGGTCGCCATGATCCAAAGGCATGGCGAATACCTTGTGCCCAACGGCGGGACGGAGTTTCAGCCGGGGGATGTGGTGCTCATGCTGGGAGAGCGGGAATCGCTGGAATCCGCCAGGAGGCTGTTGACGGTTCGGCAACCGGCGCCTTGATCGGGACAACGGACACGCCGGGCGAAAGGGCCGGGCCGTGACCGCACCAGGCTACTGCTCCTAAGACATCGTTCCACGAGACGATTTTTCTGCGTTCTTTCTTGAGCATCACAACGTCCGCCACGCGGGATCGATCCTCGCTTTTATCGGATGCGTCCTATAAAGCCGCTTTCCATAGGATTGCAGATGCGATTCTGGTTGAATCGGAAGGGCCAAACGGATATAATGAAGACCGGGTGCAATTAGGGGCTGATGGACGAGGGTCTGTATGGATAAGCGGATTGTTGTGTTGCTGGCACTTGCTCTGACCGTTCCCTGCGCGGCCAAGGTCTTGACCGTCGATGACGACGGAACTGCCGACTACCGCACGATCCAGGCGGCGATCGACGCTTCCTGGCACGGCGATACCGTGGTCGTCAAGCCGGGGACGTATCGCGAGCGGGTGGCCTTCAATGGCCGTCAGATCACCGTCCAAAGCGAAGACCCCTCCGATCCCGCGGTGGTGGCAGCGACGGTGATCTCCGCGAACGCTGTTGCGGGCGTGGTGTTCGACTTCTCCGAGGGCGAGCAGTCCGTGCTGACGGGTTTCACCGTCACCGGCGCAGGCATTCTCTGCGTCGCCAGCTCGCCCACGATCCGAGGCAACGCCATTCGCGACTGCACCGGGGTGGGGATCAAAGGGCAGAGCGGCGCCAAGCCTGCGATCCTCGGCAACGAGATCCGCGACAACGTGCTGGAAGGCGTCCACTCCTGCGGCGGGCTCATCCAGGGCAATCTCATCTCCGGCAACCGCGCCGGACTGGCCTATTGCATCGGCTTGATCCTGGACAACGTGATCGCCGACAACCGGGACGCGGGCGGCCTGTACTCCTGCGAAGGCGAGATCGCCGGCAATACGATCACCGGCAACTACTCCGCCTCGCACGGCGGCGGGCTCTACCAGTGCGCCGGAGACATTCATCACAACCTCATCGCAGGCAATCGGGCCCTTCGCCAGGGCGGCGGCCTTCATAGCTGCACGAAAGCGATCTTCAGCAACACGATCGTCGGCAATCGCGCAGGCGAAGCCGGCGGCGGGATCAGCCAGTGCCGGGCTCTGGTATACGACAATATCATCGCCTTCAACGAAGCGCCCGTCGCAGGCGGTCTGCACGGCGAAGCGACGAACACCTACAACGCCTACTGGCTCAACGGCGGCGGCCATCTGGGCGGCGGCGCGCTCGCCGGATTGGGCGAAATCGTCGCAGATCCGCGGTTTGTCTCCAACGGGTCCTGGGACGACCGGGGCACGGCGAGCACCGCGGACGATCTGTGGAGTCTCGGGGACTATCATCTCCGGTCGCAGGCGGGCCGATGGGATGCGCGTGACCGACGGTGGGTCTGCGACGCCGAGACGAGCTACTGCATCGACGCAGGCAGACCGAACTCGAACTGGACGGGCGAACTGTGGCCCCACGGAAAGCGGATCAATCTCGGCGCCTACGGAGGGACGCCCGAGGCGAGCATGTCCCTGTCCGACCTGGGACGCCCTGCCGATCTGGACCACGACGAGAACGTCGCGGATCGCGACTTGATGCGGTTCTCGCAGGACTGGCTGACGTTGCAGAATCCCGTGGCCTCCGACCTCGACCGCGCGGGCGACGTGAACTTCATCGACTTTGCGATTCTGGCGATGGATTGGCGGTCCGGCCCGGGGATGCAGACCTCGCCGATTCCCAGTCCGATGAGCTTCGCGACGGCGCCATATGCGACAAGTCCCTACTCGATCGCCATGGTCGCCACGACGGCCACCTCGACCGACGGGTCGGGCGTCGAGTACTACTTCGAAGATTTCCTCATGCCCACGATCAACAGCGGATGGTTGTCCTTCGGGCCCAACGAAGAGTCTCGCTGGGAGGACATCAGCCTGACGCCTCACAGGCAATACTGGTATCGGGTCAAGGCGCGCAACCAGGGCAACCAGTTGGAGACCGAATGGTCGGACCGGCTCAGCGCGATCACGCCCCTGGAGGATCGCACGGCCCCTGCGCCGAGCCCCATGACCTGGCAGACCGAGCCTCATAGAATCGCGGCCGGCACGATTCGGATGGTCGCGACGACCGCGGCCGACGACAGCGGCGTCGAGTACCTGTTCGAATGCACCTCGCACCCCGCCTACAGCAACGACTGGCAGGATTCCGTCGCCTATGACGCGGTCGGCCTTGCCAAGGGATACTACACGTTCCGCGTCCGCGCCAGGGACAAGTCCCGCAACCGCAACATGACCGACTGGTCTACCCAGGTGGCTGTGGACTTGTTGCCCCCGACGCCCGACCCGATGACGTGGGCGACCGAGCCCACGGAAGTCCGCATCGGGACCGGCACGTTCGATTACTACGCGAAGATGACCGCCGCCGAGGCGACCGACGACAGCGGAGACGTCGAGTACTTCTTCCAGTGCACGACGGAGTCCGGGTTCAGCAGCGGGTGGCAGAAGTCACGCGACTACAGCGTCAAGGTCGGTCGGACCGGTCAACGGTACCGGTTCCGCGTCAAGGCTCGCGATTTGTCCGCCAGCCGCAACGAGACCGCCTGGTCCAGCGAATTGCCGGCCAGGTAGCGGCCCGATCTGACCCCGATCCGGACGGTTCTCCATCTCCACGGCGTGGAATGGCGGAGAATGCTGATTCCCTTTGCGTACACACCCCGGTACCATGTGGATCATCTGACTGATTCGGAGAATCGTTCACGTGGTCGCGACGCATTGGGAACTGTTCCCGCACCCGGCGGACATCGGGATTCGTGGCGTAGGGCCGACGAAGGAGGCGGCCTTCGCGCAGGCGGCGATCGCGCTGACCGCGGTCATCACCGATCCTGGGAAAGTCGAGCCTCGCCAGTCCGTTGAGATCGTCTGCCGGGAGGACGACGACGAGTTGCTCTTCATGGACTGGCTCAGTTCCCTGTTGTACGAGATGGACACACGAGGCATGCTGTTCAGTCGCTTCGAGATCGAGTCGATCGCCGGCGGCCTGCGGGCCCTCGCCTGGGGCGAGCGGATCGACCTGGACCGGCACGAACCGGCGGTCGAAGTCAAGGCGGCGACCTACGCCGGGTTGAAGGTCGAAAAGGACAAAGCCGGCAACTGGCTCGCCCAGTGCATCGTCGATGTGTAGGAAGAAAGCACGAAATCCGAAACTCGAAATTCGAAACAAATTCGAAGGACCGAAGTCCAAATGACAGAAATGCTGTCGCTCGCCGGACGGTCCGTTTTGGATTTGGGGTTTTGAGCATTCGTGCTTGTTTCGGATTTCGATATTCGAGTTTCGAATTTCGGGAGTTCAGGAATGTTCGCCCAGAAGCTGCAAAGACAGGCCGAAGCCCAATGGCGGATCGTGCCGTTTGACAGAATGCGCGTGCCCGTGGTCGTCTTCGCGGATGACGAATTGATCCGTGAGATGGATGAGCAAGTCTATCAGCAGGCGGCCAATGTCGCGGCGCTGCCGGGAATCGTGAAGGCCTCGTACGCCATGGCGGACGCGCACTGGGGTTATGGTTTCCCCATCGGAGGCGTCGCGGCCTTCGACCCCGACGCAGGCGGGATCATCTCGGCCGGCGGCGTCGGCTTCGACATCTCCTGCGGGGTGCGGGCCCTTCGCACAGGCCTGACGTACGACCAGATCCAGGGCAAAGAAAAGGAATTGGCCGATGTCCTGGCCCGGCGTGTGCCCGCGGGCGTTGGCAGCGAAGGCAAGCTGAAGCTCTCTCCGCTCGAAATGGACGAGATGCTCACCGGCGGCGCCCTCTGGGCGGTCGAGCAGGGCTACGGCACCCGCACCGATCTCAAGTACATCGAGGAGAACGGGCAGATGCCCGGCACCGAGCCGCGATACGTCTCCGACCACGCCAAGCAGCGCCAGGAGAAGGAGGTCGGCACGCTCGGCTCGGGCAACCACTACCTCGAGGTCCAGCGCGTCACGGCGGTCTACGACGAGAACGTCGGCAAGGCCTTCGGTCTGGCCCTCAACGACATCGTGGTGATGATCCATTGCGGCTCGCGAGGCCTGGGTCACCAGATCGCGACAGACTACGCCCCGCGCATGATCAAAGCGGCCGCCGAACATGGCCTGGAGCTGGCCGACCGGGAGCTGGCCTGCGCCCCGATCAAGTCCGACGTGGGGAGGCAGTACTACGGCGCGATGTGCGCCGGGATCAACTGCGCCCTGGCCAATCGGCAGGTCCTCACGCACCTGACGCGCGAGGCCTTCGCGAAGCTCTTTGCCCGCGCGGAGCTGACGCTGCTCTACGACGTCTCGCACAATACCTGCAAGGTGGAGGAGCACGAGGTTGACGGCAAGCGAAAGAGACTCTACGTCCATCGCAAAGGCGCGACGCGGGCTTTCGGCCCTGGACATCCGTCGTTGCCGGAGGACTTCAAGCCGGTGGGCCAGCCCGTCCTGATCGGCGGCACGATGGGCACCGCCTCCTACATTCTGGCGGGCACGGAAGAGGGCATGAACCTCGCCTTCGGCTCCTGCTGCCACGGGGCCGGACGGGCGATGAGCCGAAGCGCAGCCGGCAAGCGCTGGCATGGCAAGGACGTCATGATGCATCTGGCCCAGAAGGGCATCGTCATCCGGGGCTCGTCGATGCGAGGGATCGCCGAAGAGGCCCCGGGCGCGTACAAGGACGTCAGCGTCGTCGTGGAAGCCACGGAAAGAGCCGGCCTGGCCCGCAAGGTCGCCCGCCTGGAGCCGCTGGCCTGCGTGAAAGGCTGAGTGGGCAGAGCCCCAGGTTTTCCAGGCGATCCGCTTGCCTGGCCCATTCGATGGACCATGGACAAGCTCCGAAGACTCCGCTTGTCGCTGCCACCCGATCCTCGGGGGGGACTGTCTGCATGCAGCGCCGCGCCTCGCAGAAGGCTGTCGGCGACGCGACAGCACATGCGAGCAGTCCGAATCCAGGCTCGGGTGGCAGCGACAAACGAAGTTTGTCGATGGTTTTCCTGGACGTGCGACCGTCTTTGGTTGATGACCGCCGGCCGCCGGGGACGCCAACAATGAGCGTGCTTTCCTTGCGGGGGCAATAATTGGCGGGTAGAATCCGTCTTTCGGTTGCGGGGGATCGGTGCGTACGGGTGGGGCCCGGCACGGCGTTCGGCGTGCGGGGCCCGTGTTGTGGTTCAGAAAGGAGCATCGCGATGCAGTCACGCTTGTCAACGATTACTATCGGCATTCTATCGGTGGTTCTTACCGTCACGGCGTTTGGAGCCGAGCCTCTGGCGACGATCACCGTCGAGGCAGGGCCACACGCCCGTATGGACACTCCCGTCTCCATCTCGCTGGCGACGGTGCCGCAGGCGGTGCAGGGGCTGCCGATGTCGTTGCAGGAGGTCCGAGGGGCCGACCGCGTGACGGTCCCCGCGCAGGTCGAGCAGGGCTCGACGCCCAGGCTGCATTGGATCGTCGCAGGGACGTTGCCCGCCGGGCAAGCGAGGACTTATGATCTGGTTCCCGGCGCCGCCAGGGCCGAGCGGGTGGTCAAGGCTGCTCAGGACGACAAGTTCCTGGTGGTCAGTGTGGGCGACGCCAGGGTGCTCCAGTACCATCATGCGATGTGGCCCGCTCCCAAGGGCGTCGCCAAGATTCCGGACGCCAGGCTGCCTCTGTACGATCACAGCGCGTTCATTCATCCGCTGTGGTCGCCCAGGGGCAACGTGCTGACCGACATCAATCCGCCGGACCATCTCCACCACCTGGGCATCTGGATGCCCTGGACCCACACGAAGTATGAGGGCAGGAAGGTCGATTTCTGGAACGTCGGCGACGGAACCGGGACCGTTCGGTTCTCCAAGTTCCTCTCCACGACCACCGGCGCGGTCTACGGCGGATTCCAGGCCGAGCAGGACCACGTAGCCTTCAAGACCTCCAAGGGCGAGCAGACAATTCTCAAGGAAGTCTGGGATGTTCGCGTGTACAATGTGGGCGGGCCCGAGAAGGGCTACTGGCTGGTGGATTTCCAATCGACGCAACGTTGCGTGGCCGAGCTGCCGCTGATCCAGGACGAGTACCGCTACGGCGGTCTCGGCTTCCGCGCGACCCGCCAGTGGAAAGGTCCTGAGGCCGACTACCTGACCAGCGAGGGCAAGAACCGCAAGGACGGCAACGGCACGCGGGCCCGCTGGGCCGACAGTTATGGCCAGATCGACGGCCAGTGGGAAGGCGTGACCTTCTTCAGCTATCCCAAGAACTTCCGGCACCCCGAGCCGATGCGTCTGTGGCCCGAGCCCACCAACCACATCTTCTTCAACTTCTGTCCCTCGGTGGCGGGCGAATGGGAAATGAAGCCCGGCGAGGACCACGTGTTCCGCTATCGCTGGTACGTCCACGAGGGCAAGCCCGACGTCGAACAGATCGAGCGGATCTGGCGGGATTACGCCGAGCCGCCGCAGGTGAAGGTCGAGTTCAAGAAGCCCGCCAATGCGATCACGCTCTTCGACGGCAAGGACTTCTCCCAGTTTCACAGGCAGGGCGGCGGCCAGATCGGCTGGAAGATCGCCGACGGCGAAATGCAGATCGTGCCCAAGTCGGGCAGCATCATGACCAGGCAGGACTTCAAGGATTTCATGCTGCACGCGGAGTTCAAGACGCCTGTGGTGCCGGAGAATGTCAAAGGTCAGGGTCGGGGCAACAGCGGCATCTACATCCAGCAGCGGTACGAGATCCAGATCCTCGACTCCTTCGGCCTGGAACCCAGGAACAACGAGTGTGCCAGCATCTACACGTTCAAGGCCCCCGACCAGAACGTCTGCGCCAAGCCGGGCGAATGGCAGAGCTACGACATCCTGTTCCGCGCCGCCCGCTATGGCGAGAAGGACGGCAAACCCGTCAAGGTGCAGAACGCGCGGATTACGGTGTTCCATAACGGCGTGCTGGTTCACAACGACGTCGAGGTCCCGAACAAGACCGGCGCCGGCCAGCCGGAAGGACCGCAGCCCCGCCCGATCCTGCTCCAGGACCACGACAACGCGGTCAGCTTCCGCAACCTGTGGATCGTGCCGTTGGATTGATGAAGGCCGATGGATTATTGATGATTGGAGACGCTGCCATGCGTAAGTTCCGCTGGGTTTCGGTAGTCCTTCTGAGCTGTCTTTGCGGGTCTACTTCATGGGCACAGAACGCGTCCTGGCGAGCGGAGGCGGATGCCCGGATCAGGGAGATTCGCCGGCGGCCGGTGCAGATTCGCGTGGTGGATGAGCAGGGCAAGCCGGCGGTCGGCGTCGCCATCGAGGTCCGCCAGACCCGCAAGGCCTTTCCCTTCGGGTCTGCCATGAGCGGCGCCCTGCTGAGGAACGCACAGTATCGCGACTTTTTCAAATCGCATTTCAACTGGGCGGTCTTCGAGAACGAATCCAAGTGGTATCGCAACGGCAGAGGACCCGGACAGGAGGACTACGCCACCGCCGACGCGATGGCGCAGTGGTGTCGGGAGAACGGCATTCCGCTTCGGGGCCACTGCATCTTCTGGGAGCCCGAGAAGTGGCAGCCCAAGTGGGTTTTGCAGCTCGACGCCGAGCAGTTGAAGGCCGCGGTCGAGTACCGCATGGATAGCGCGGTCAAGCATTTCCGCGGGACTTTCCTGCATTGGGACGTGAACAACGAGATGCTGCACGGCTCGTTCTTCAAGGACCGGCTCGGCGAAGACATCCACGTGTGGATGTACAAGCGGGCCCGCGAGCTCGACCCGGGCGCGAAACTCTTCACGAACGAATTCAATATCCTCTCGGTGGACAAGGACTTCAAGGAGGTGCAGACCGACGAGTACGTCGCCCACATCCGCAAGCTGCGCGAGCGGGGGGCCCCGATCGACGGCGTCGGCATCCAGGGCCACATCTGGTCCGAGGACATCCTCGCCCATCCGGAAGTGATCAAGCAGCGTCTGGACAAGGTGGCCGCCCTCGGCCTGCCGATCTGGATCAGCGAGTTCGACGTGGCCGACGCGGACGAGAAGTCCAACGCCGACAAGCTGGAACTGGTCTATCGCACCGCCTACAGCCATCCGTCGGTCGAAGGCATCGTGATGTGGGTCTTCTGGGCGGGCGCCTCCTGGCGGGGCCCCAACTGCGGCCTGGCCAAACGAGATTGGACCCTGAACGAAGCGGGAAAACGCTTCGAGGCCCTTATGACCGAATGGTCCACAAGCGCCTCCGGCGACACAGACCCCGCGGGCGTCCTTGCGTTCCAGGGTTTCCACGGCGACTACGCCGTGACGCTCAAGGGCTCGGATGCGTCCGTTTCTCCCGGCACGTTCACCCTGTCCCTGGGCCAGGGGCCCCAAGTCGTCACGCTGCAAATGCAGAAAGGGCAATGACCATGAGTCCGGATCGAGCGATTCAAACAGGCAGATGGAGTCGTCGCAGGCTTCTTCAATCGGCAGGAGCGGCGGCCGTCGGCCTGTCCTTTCCGTCGGTTGTGCCGTCTTCGGTTTTGGGAGCGCAGGCCCCGAGCAATCGGTTGGCCCTGGCCTGCATCGGACTGGGCATCCAGGGCACCGGCAACATGCGGGCATTCCTGGGAAATCCTGAAGTACGCGTCGTTGCGGTCTGCGATGTCCACCAGACCCAACTCCAGAAGGGCAAGCAGGTCGTGGACAAATGGTACGACAATTCGGATTGTGCCGCATCCGAGGATTTCCGCGAGGTCGTCGGCCGCAAGGACGTCGACGCCGTACAGATCACGGCGCCCGACCACTGGCACCCGCTGATCGCCATCGAAGCCGCCCGCCAGAAGAAACACATGTATTGTGAAAAGCCGATCGGCTGGAGCTTCCGCGCCGCCAAGGCCGTCCAGAAAGCGGTGCACGACAGCGGCGTGGTCTTTCAGTTCGGGACCCAGCAGCGGTCCGGCGGCTTCTTCCGCCAGGCGTGCGAACTGGTCCGCAACGGCAAGATCGGCCAACTGAAGACCATCCTCGTGGGCGTGCCGGGCAGTTGGACCTGTCCGAAGCAGCCCACCGAGCCGGTCCCGCCGGAACTGGATTACGAGATGTGGTTGGGTCCGGCCCCGATGGCGCCGTACTGCTACGAGCGGTGCCGACCCTACACCGACACGCCGCGAACTCCCGGCGGATGGGGCGGCTGGAGCATCTGGTACTGTATCTCCGACTACTGCATCGGCATGATCGGCAACTGGGGCGTTCATCATCTCGACATCGCCCAGTGGGGCAACGGCACGGACCTGTCCGGGCCGACCGAGATCGAAGGCACGGGGGCGTTCCCCCAGGACATGCTCACCGACTGCGCCACAAGCTGGCAGGTTCAGAATCGCTACGCCAACGGCGTGACGCTCGTCCACATGGACGACGCGACCGCCAAGGACCATCCCCTGCAAGTCGGCGGCTACGGTCACGGCGTGCTGTTCCTCGGCAGCGATGGCTGGGTCCACGTCGATCGCGAGCGGATCGACGCCAATCCCAAGTCGTTGCTGAAGGTGAGATTCGGCCCGAGCGACGTCCGGCTCTTGAAGAGCGACAACCACCACGTCAACTTCGTCGACGCCGTCCTGGGTCGAACGCAGCCGGCTTCGCCGATCGACATCGCCGTCCGTTCCGACACGCTCTGCTGGCTGGAACAGATCGCGATCAAGGTCAAACGCCCATTGAAGTGGGACCCAACGAACGAGAGATTTACCAACGACGCCGAGGCCAACAACCTCCTGGACCGCCCGATGCGAAGCCCTTGGCGGGCGTGAGTCTGGCCCGTTCGTAGTGTGCTCGTAAGAGCATATCTTCGTGTCGCGGGCATCTTGCCCGCGATTCGAGGGCGCAAGCACCCTCAACACAGGATAACGCCTCACGGCGTCGCCACGAACCACGCCTGTGAACCTGCGTCTGGCAGACCGATCCTTGCGTGAGCCAGCCGAATTGGATAGAATGAATCTGACCGAGCGTTCAGAGCGTTTCGGAATCGAGCAAGGTGAATTCAATGGCTGTGCTGAAGACTCGCGCTCATAATGAGCGTGCGGAAATCGAGTTCGAACTGGACTATCTGACCTCCCTGACGACTCGGGAGCGTTTCGATATAATGTTCCGCAAGAGCCGCGAGATGGCCTCTCTGCGCAAGCGCGGAAACCGAAGGACTACTCAAGTCATCAAGAGAACATGAAGTCCGATTCGTGATCATCGGCACAATGCGTCGGCGAAGTGAGCGTGGATTATGAAACACGTCAAGATCATTATCGAGAAGCATCGCGACGGATATGTGGCGTACCCGGTCGGCGTCAAGGGAGTTGTCGTGGGCGAAGGCGACACCTACGAAGATTCCCTCAAGGATGTACAATCAGCCCTCAAGTTCCATATCGAGACCTTTGGACCTGATGTGCTGGACGGCGAGGATGGCCCGGTGCTGGAAGCCTTCGTCGCGGAGACTGCGGTGTAGAAATGTCCGGTTCTCATGGAGACATGGAATGAAGCCCGAATCGCAAGATCTGCTCAAGGAAGCCTTGGCTCTGCCGCCTATTGAGAGAGCCGCCCTTGTTGACCAACTTCTCACCAGCCTCGACAAGCCGGATGAGGCCGTCGATCAGGTGTGGCGAAAGGAAATCGCCGCCAGGCTTCGTGCCTATCGATCTGGTGAAGCGGCCACGGTGTCGGCGGAGGATGTTCTCGCGGAATACAGAGCCAGATGAGGGTCCGATTCCTCCATGTCGCGAAGACTGAGCTTGACGACGCGGTCGATTACTACAACCGCGAAAGACCCGGCCTTGGATACGAGTTCCTCTGGGAGGTTTTCTTCGCGATAGATCGCATCAAGCAGTTTCCGCAAGCCTGGCAGGTGTTTCATGAGGACGCGAGAAGATGTCCGGTCCGGCGCTTCCCCTACGGGATCGTCTACGTCCAGGAGGACGATCTGATCCTCATCCTCGCCATCGCTCACTTCCACAGAGAACCGGACTATTGGATCGACCGGATGCACGATGAAGACCGCCAGACTTGAGGGAGCATAGCAAACGAGCAACATGGACCTTGACGAGGAGATTTGCGTTTCCCGCTTTGCCCTCTGTGTCAGAATAGATGAGACAATTCCTTGCCGAGAATTAGAGTAGACCCTCCAGTTGCATAAGGCACTCCGTCAAGTCTTGCGAATGTGCAGTTTTCATCGGGAAAGAGGCGTGGATTCGTAACCGAGGAGCCGATTCGTAAATCTCACCACAGGTGAGGTTCAGATTCGGCAAGAGAA
>DATIKY010000313.1:0-9997 GCA_035476995.1 Sedimentisphaerales bacterium
CGACGGGTCGTGATCCATCTGGCCGGAGGCTATCCTCTGAAGGACCTCTTTGCCAGGATCCTGGATCGCCTCCGTGCTCTGCCGACGAGTTCCCTGCCTTCGGGTTGACGCAAGTGACATCCCGGTGGCGAGGGGGGGCAACAGGGGGAGGGTACGCGCTGACTTCGGCACACCCACCATATCCCGCACCACTATATCCAGAATAGGACCGCCACACAGAATTCATGCCCCCGATGAAATATGTGGGTTAAGCGTCTCAGGATCGCGATAGGGCAGGAAGGCGTTCTTGAAGATGTCGCGGAACAGCGGCGGGATGCCGCGGTTCTCCGGCATCTTGGCGATGGCCTCAGCGTAGAGGTTGAGCGTCTCGTGGCCGCCCAGTCCCGACCGCATGAGTCTGGCCCAGCCGTAACGGGCGAATTCACCTGCGAAGAACTTGCGTTGCCCGCCCAACTCTTCCGCCTCGGCGTCCATATCGTCCATGAACTTATGGATCAGCGCAATGGTGATCTGCTCGACCTGGCTCTTGGGGTCGGGCACCTTGCCGACAAGGATGTCGCGGGCGGTGTCGATGCGTCGTTTGGTATCTGTATCTAACATGATGCCCTTACTATGCGGCAAACTGGTTCAGTGAGACGTAGTCCTTGATGTACTCTGGGACAAGCGCCCGGTACTTTGCAGGAACAGCCTTGAAGTCGCGAGTTGAAAACACCGGGTTCGTCGCCAGATCGGTAAACTGCCGGCTGTCGATGATCTCTCGCACGCGTCCACTGGTGACGTAGGCTTTGAAATAGGTCCTGATCGCGGGAATGTCCGCCGCCTGTTCCGGCTTGACGTTTGCCACGAACTTCGCGAACTCCTCTTCCAGCAATTCGTCCTTGGACTTGAAACGCGGGATCAGGTTGAAGATCTTCTCCAGGATCTCCCGCAGGGTTATCCGACGATCCCCGGCGGCGGCTTTTCGCAGCTTGTCGAGGTTGTAGTATTCGTAGCCGTTCACGGACTTGCGTCAATGGAGCAGTGAGGGTGCGGGTTTTTGTTGGAAGTGGGCGTTGAGGGCGTCGCAGAAGAACTCGAAGACCCGGCGACCCTGCTGGCGGCAGGTGGCGATCACGGTCCAGACGCGTTCACACCAGCGCTATCCGCATTTGCCACGCGTCCCCTGCGTGATGTGCCGGTCGACCACGAGGTGTCGAATCGCCTGTTCGGTCTGGTTGTTCGTCGGTTCGATCCCCAGCAGCGTCAGAAACTGAAAGTAGTTGTCCGCCTGCCCGCCGCGGAAACGGTTCGCCAGGGTTTGGGCCTCCGAACGCGACGTTGACCAACTGTGAGCTGCGGACGATGCCGTCGTCTTCTCACGGGGATCGCCGGGACGTTCCGCGAGGTTCGCCTGCAAGCAACCGGTCTTGAGTTGCGGGCCCGGCGGAAACAACGTCGAATGGAGGCCAGACTGCATCAAGGGTTTGGTCGAGGATGTCGAAGAATGCCTTGTTGTCCGGCCAAAGGATCTCGCAACGGTTCGGGATCGGGTGATCGAGGAAGCTGACATACTCTCGCAGCGTGTCTGCATCGAGTGACGTGCGGTTCAACGCCAAGCCAAGTCGCTCGGCATACCGGGCGTTGAGAACTTGCTCATACTGCCCCTGGATGGGGAGCAGGAGCAGTTTCTTGCGGAAATGGAGGGATTCGCTGAGCAACGAAAACCCTGCGGTTGCGATAATGCCCCGGCAGCTTGCCAGGTCCTGGAGGAATCGTTCCGTGGGGGTTCTCTTGAATTCGCAGCTGCCGATCCGTCGGGACTCATCTAACCCGTAGACGTGGAACGCTTGGCCGGGGAAGGAGTTCAGCAACGCGGCGAGCTTGTCTTTCCATGAGATGTCTGTGGTGTAGATGAGGATGTGTTGTCCATTGGTCGGCGGCAGCGATTCGACGACGGGCCGCACCACGGGCGGGGCTAGAATCGCTCTGTTGTCCTTCACGGGAACCTGGAAAAAGTTGACGATGATGTAAGCCGTCGCTCCCGGGCAGTGGCATCGTGTGACGAGTTCTGCGCAAAGCCTTGGGAATCGCGCGTCGGATCGGCGCTCCAACTCGCACATCGTCAGAAGGTGCTGGTGATCGATGCTGATGAAGGGTATTCCACATCGCCATGCCCACCAGGCGCTGAACGGCTCGAAATCGGAGATTACCAGATCCGGGCAGAACGTTTCGAAGACCGTGCGGTACAGCGTCGAGTTGAGCTTTCGGTTTGAGTACAGTCGCGATGAGTTCGTCAGAAGCGTTCTAAACGGAAGGAGATTCCCGTCCCGGTATGCCAAGCGGAGTCCTGCGATTTCCTTGACGTTCTCGTTGAAGTGGACTTGCAGGTAGGAGAGCGACTTGCGGGAGGCGGCAAACAGGACTTCGTGACCTGCTTCGATCAGGTGTTGGCCGATCCCATGGGCCCGACTGCTGTGTCCGAATCCTTCTCCCGCCACGCCGTAGATGATCCTGGCCATCTGGTCTCCTTGTCAACTCGCCAGAAGGGTGTTGTTCGACCGCGGGCCGGCCGCACTCCAATCGAAGACCGCGACGTTTCCGTCGGGGGAGATCCGCAGGAAGTTGCTGTGGGCCCCGGTCCAGGAACCGCTGTTGAAGTACCAGTTGTGGAAAGCGCCGGCCTTGTGCGTGTGGCCCACGATGGCCACGTCGTACAAACCTTCCGCTCTGTCCTGATGATACCGCCCCAGCATGCGGTGGGTGCGTGCATGGCGGCTCAGCATCGTCATTTGCTCCGCAGGCATCCTGTTATAGCATTCTCGCAGCGCGCGATTCATCCGGCGGGTGAGGCGGCTCCATAGCTCCAACGCGTGTTCGCCGATCTCCAGAAGGGCGTCGGTGATCGCGTCGTTCGAGAGAATGCACGTCCCCTGGCGGGACTCAAGAAGATAGGCCACGGCGCCGATCATCCGGGTGATGCTTTGTGTACCGGACGTGATCAGCGGATCGACTTCATGGCCGTGCATGAACTTGAATCGTCTGTCGCCCACCTGGTGGACGAAGGCGTGGGACGTTCTGTGGAAGAACGGATGGGGCGGATCGCCGGCACCGATGAAAGACGCGAGGTCCTGGTCGTGATTGCCGGGCACGTACACGGTGTCCATGCGGGCAAGACGGTCGAGCAGGCCCTGCCGGCAGGCGATGATGCTGTCCAGCGGATAGCGAAGCAGTTCGAAGACGTCGCCCAGGAGGACCAACTGTCCTCTCTGATCGGCGACGTAGGCGAGGAACTGGTCGAACATCGTCTCACGATTGCCTTGTCGCAGGTTGTCTTTGGGAGATCGATCCCCCATGTGCAGGTCGCTGACGACAAACACTGGCTTGCTCGGGTCGATGGGACTATCCCTTCCTTTGCGTAACGCTCAAGCCCGTTCTTTCGGATCATCACTACATATAGTATCGGATGCGGACGTTAGCCCTGCATGTGGAGGGTATTAGTTTTGGATAAATCGTGCGACAATCCGTGTCCGTCCGATGAAGCGGAATAAATCTCCGTCCTAACGGATTTTCAGTCTGGCTTTAATCTTGTGCTAACGCAGTCGTGCAACAATGCGACGGCAGGCATTGGGAATTCCTTGAGGCTCGCAGATCGGAGGAGGCCAGGAGGGAATCCCGGATTGGCTCTTGTACATCGTGTGTCGGCAGTGTCGCCGCCACACTCGATCATTGACCGAATTTTGGAGGAAAGGAACCATGAGAAAGATTGCACTGATTGCCCTGGTGGGCATGGTTGCGGCCGGGATGGCCGGCGCAGCCGACGTCAACGTGACGGAGAACATCGTCAAGTCGGGAACCTGGACCGCGGACAACGTCTATCACCTCAAGGCCGTGATCTACATTGAGCCCGGCGCGAGCCTGACCATCGAGCCCGGCACGATCATCCGCGGCACGCCGGAGAGCGCCCTGGTCGTCGCCAAGGGCGCCAAGATCTTCGCCAACGGCCGCAAGAACGCCCCCATCATCATGACCTCCGAACAGGACGACCTGGTGACCTATCGGACGACCTGCGAGGAGTGGGGCAACCTGACGATTCTCGGCAACGCCCTGATCTCCGCCACGCTCGACAAGCAGGGCACCGGGCAGCCGGACGGAACGGACACCGCCCAGATGGAGGGCCTCGCCGCCCGATTCGCCGGCGACACGGCCCCGCTCTATGGCGGCAACGACGACGAAGACGACAGCGGCGTCGTCCGCTACGTCTCGCTTCGTTACGGCGGCAAGGTGCTGAGCATGGCCAACGAGTTGAACGGCCTGTCGATCGGCGGCGTCGGCCGTGCGACGGAGATCGAGCACATCGAGATCATGAACAACGTCGATGACGGCATCGAGATCTGGGGCGGAACGGTCACCCTGAAGTACGTCAACATCTGGAACATCGGCGACGACAGCTTCGACGTCGATCAGGGCTGGCGCGGCAAGGCCCAGTTTGGACTGATCGTGCAGGGCTACTGCGGTACGAACAGTCAGGGCTCGGGCATCGGCGACAACTGCTTCGAGATGGACGGAGCCGAGTCCGCGGCCGCCCAGCCTTTCGGGGCCGCCAGCTTCTACAACTTCACCGTGATCGGCCAGCCCTATGACGGCGATTCCGGCACGGAATGGCGCGACAACATGCGGGCCCAGTTCGGCAACTGCATCTTCATGGACCTCGGCGATGCGATCATCAAGGACGGCGGCACCGGCGGCGACGGCGGCGGCTACGGCTCGGCCGGCGTTCCGACTCTTCTGTCGCTGTTCAGCACGCCTTTCGACAGCTACCCCACCAACACGGCCGGCGTGGCCCCGAAGGTCCTGTACCCGACCTTCACCTCGGGCAACTGGTGCCAGTTCATGGACTGCGTCTTCTATCGCAACAAGGAAACGGCTACTCTCAACACCTTTGGCGTCATGGCTCCGGCCTACCGCAACAAGATCGAGGACAACATCGCCAAGATGCCCATTCAGAACCTTGTCCGCAGCACGCCCGTGCAGGTGGGCGGCAAGGTCATGGCGCAGGTGACGAAGCTCAATCCGTTGCCCGCGTACGAGGCTCTCACGGCCGGCGGCACGGCTCCGGACGACGGATTCTTCTCCCCCGTGGCGTACAATGGCGCGTTTGGAGGTCACAATTGGCTGAAAGGCTGGAGCGCAGCCGATGCGTTCGGCCTGCTGGACTGAGGATGATGTGGCCACCGGAAACCCAGCGCGCGATTAGCCTCTAATCCGGGTGGAAGTGTGGCATGCAACAACGAGCCGATGGCAGCAAGACGTATCCGCTGCCATCGGCTTTGTTTTGGGGCAACGAAAAAGAAACCTGCGTACGCCAAATTAATCCGAATCTAACACAACATTAACATAGGGAACCTACAATTCTTGATGGTGTGTTTCTGTTGCGTATGTGGTTGGGCTTGCAGATCGGTGGTGAGGGTACTGTGACGATTCGATGGCGTTCCCGATGTGTGTTCGTGGGCATCATTCTGGGTGTCGTTGCTGCCGGGTGCGGCCGACGGGACGAGCAGGCGGCCTCGGGTTCTCTGACCGATGCTCCGCTGGAAGCCAACCAATCTGACTTGCTGGACATCGCCTTCGGCGCCGCCTCCGCCATCCCGATCGATCCGCACGTCAAGAGCCGGTCCCTGGCGCAGGCGGCGGTCGTGACGGCTTGCCTTGATCTGGATCAGCCGCGCCGGGCGTTTGGCTACATCGAACGGATCGACGACTGGCGGCGAGGCACAGCCTATGCGGATCTGGCCATGCATTGCCTGCAACGCGGGTTCAAGACCGAAGTGGAGGCCTATCTGAGTCTCGCCATGGAGGTTGCCGAAGGGGCCGAAGACTGGCGGAAAGACCGGATCGTCGGCAAGGTGGCCGTCGTACGGGCAATGAGTCGCCCGGTGGCTGACTTCGATGCGGAGATGGAAGTCCTGGCAAAGATGGCCGCCAGCCAGCAGTTCGATGCCGTGAACGACGCGTTGGCGGCCTACGTCCGACTCTTCGATCGGGTCTATTCCGATGTCGAGCGGCGCACAAGGGTCGAGGAGAGCATCCGTGCCTCGTGGGACAAAACGCCGGGGTTCGTGCGACTCGAACTGCTGATGGACATGATCGAACACTGCCTCGCTCACGCCGATCCGACGAAGGCTTTGGATTGGGTCAAGGAGGCCCGCGCCATCGCCGATTACGCAAGTTGGCAGCCCACCATTGAGATTCCCCTCAAGGCCAAACTGGCCCAGTTGCGGTTCCTCGCGGGCGACCAGGAACGCTCGCGAGAGGAGGTGAAAGACGCCCTGGAGGTGTTCGATGCGAAGCGGGATCAGATCGTGAACATCTATCGGGCTCAGACGCTTCGTCCGATTGCCGAAGCGTACCGAGCGATGGGCGAGCGGGATCGTGCGTGTGATCTTTACGTCCGTGCCTTGGAGGCGGGAATGGAGAACCCCAATTCGCGGCCGAGAGCCGAGGATCTGGCGGCAACGTGTTGTTCGATGGCTGTGCATGGAACAGAGGCGAGCCCGGCGTTGCTCAGTCGGATCCGTGAAATTCGAGAGGGGTTGGGTGACCCGTGGTGACGAGTCGATTGTGCACAGTTGTCGTGTCGAGCATGTCGCTGTTGTTCTGTCTGTCCCCTGTCCTCCGGGCCCAGGAAGTTGGCGGGATTCGTGGGGTGGTGTACGACAAGGACTTCGGCGGGCCGCTGGCTTTGGCCCAAGTCCAGATCGTCGAGACGGGCGACAAGAGAACGACCGATAGCGAGGGGCATTATGTTTTCGAGAAGGTGGTCCCGGGAACCTACACGCTGATCGTCGCCAAGGAGGGATATGCCCGACAGGTCATGGCCAACAGCGTGGTTGCCGCGGGACGGATGACCGATGTGGACGCGTCTCTGGCCGGGGAGTTCCTCGAAATGGAGGAATTCGTTGCCGAGAACCAGGAATTGGGCGGCGGGACGGAGATCGGGCTGCTGAACCTGCGAATGGAGAGTCCATCGCTGATGGACTCGATCAGTTCGGACATGATGAGCCAGGCGGGCGCCAGCGACGCAGGCGCAGCGTTGAGACTGGTCTCCGGGGCGACCGTCGAGGATGGGAAGTATGCGGTGGTTCGCGGCTTGCCCGACCGGTACGTCAATTCCCAGTTGAATGGTGTGCGTCTGCCCACCGCGGATGAAGACAAACGCGCCGTGCAGCTTGACCAGTTCCCGGCGGCTCTGATCGAGAGCATCCAGGTGAGCAAAACGTTCACGCCGGACCAGCAGGGCGACGCCTCCGGCGGAGCGGTGAACCTGGTCCTCAAAGGGATTCCGGATGAGCGAATTCTCAAGGTGAAGGTGGGCACGGAATACAACACGCAGGCGCCGTGGGGCGGCGATTTCCTCAGCTATGACGGAGGGGGCGCCAACTTCCTGGGCTGGGATGATCGGGATATTCCCGACGACGGGATGTTTGGAGGCACCATGGGGGTCTCGGAGGACGACGCCCCCATCAATTACAATTGGTCCCTGACGGCCGGCGGCAAACGCGATCTCGACAACGGAGTGCGTGTCGGCGCGTTCACAAGCATGTACTACAAGCGGGACAGTTCCTACTTCGACGATGGGGTCCACGACATCTACGAAGCGCGACTGGCCGGCAGCTCCTACCGCATGCAGCCGTTCGAACAGTATGGATATACGAGCCTGTATGACGTGACCGCAGGGGTGAATTCCGTGCAATGGGGCGCCATGGGGGTCGTCGGCGCGGAGATCGAGAATCATGCATTGTCCCTGCTCTACATGCGCACGCAGTTCACGGAAGACAAAGCCACTCTCATGGAGGACACGCGGGGCAGTCTGTACCGAGACACGCTGGATATCGCCGCTCCCTATCACCGCAACGAAACGCTGGAATATACCGAGCGGTCGCAGTCAACGGTGCAGTTGAAGGGCCGGCACACCCTCGACATCCCGGAATACCCCCTGTGGCGACTGGGACAAACCCTCAGTCCGGAGATCGACTGGACTTTGTCGCACAGCGAGGCCCAAATGGATCAGCCCGACAAACGGGCCTTCCGCACCTGGTGGCAGCCCGGTCGGGAAATCGTCGGTCTGGTGTTTCCGCCGGGGCACTTCGGCTATGATCCCAGCGGGAGCGGAAACGAGTTTGCCCAGCGCACCTGGAAGGACATCACCGAAGAGAGCGATCAGGGGTCCGTGAACCTGAAACTGCCGTTCCAGCAATGGGCCGAGCTGGAGGGCTATCTGAAGATGGGTCTGTTCTACGACCAGGTGGACCGGAAGTACAAGCAGGACGGTTTCTACTACGAATTCGACGACACATCGTTTGCAGCGCCCTGGGAGAGACGCTGGAGCCAGGTCTACGTGGGCGAGGGGCACACGATCACCGCGTTCAACGACGACGTGGACTACAAAGGCGACCAGAAGATCTTCGCCTGGTATCAGATGCTCGATCTGCCGCTGACCTCTTATCTGAAGGTCATCGGCGGGGCTCGCTTCGAATCGACGGATCTGAGCATCACCAATCTTCCCGAGAGCGACAACGCGCGGTATCTGCCTCCCGGCGGCACAGGCTGGACGCAATTCGGGCCCGAGGCGGATGTCTCGTTCTCCCAGGACGACGCGCTGCCTTCGCTGGCGTTCGAGGTCACGCCGATCAAGCCGGTCAAGATCCGCGCGTCCTACAGCGAAACCGTGGCCCGCCAGACTTTCAAGGAACTGTCGCCGGTCATGCAGATGGAGTATCTCGGCGCGGACATCTTCGTGGGCAATCCCGATCTGCAAATGGGCGCTCTGGACAACTACGACATTCGACTCGACTACGAGCCGTACCAGGGGGGCCTGGTCTCGCTGTCGTGGTTCCACAAGGATGTCAAAGACCCGATCGAATACGTCCAACGCTTCCAGGCGTCCTTGTTCTACACGACGGCGGTCAACTACCCCGAAGGCTGGCTCGAAGGCTGGGAATTGGAGGTTCGACAGGACTTAGGCAGGCTCTGGGCCTCCCTGGAGGGTTTCACCGCAGGAGCCAACGCCACGTTCATCGAGTCCGAGGTGACGCTGCCCGATGACGAACGGGATGCCTTTGCAGCCGTGGGAGCGCCGACCTCGACTCGCGACATGATGGGGGCGCCCGAGCATCTTTACAACCTGAACCTGACCTACGAGCACGCGAAATATCGCACGCAGATCGGCCTGTTCTACACGGTTCGAGGGGATACCCTGACCGAGGGCGGCGTCGCGCTGGGCAACGGCTTTGCGCCGGACGTCTACTCGGAGGGGTTCGGTACGCTCAATCTGAGCATCATGCAGCCGATCCGCGACCACCTCAAAATCATGTTCCAGGCCAAGAACCTGACCGATCCCGAGATCAAAGAGGTCTATCGATCGAGCTACGTCAGCGGGGAGGCCACGAAGTCCTCGTATCGGCGCGGCATCGATCTGGCCTTGGGTCTCGAATACGAGTTCTGAGAGACCAGGCACACCCGCATTTAATCCAAATCTAATGGAGGATTCATCCGGTATTAACACGACGGGGATACAGTCTGTGCTGATTATTCCAAGAGGGCTTGATCGTGATACCGACAAAGCAAAGACGAACGATGGTTATCGTGCTGGCGGCCGCGGCCCTTGGCTGGGCGGCCGAGCCGGGGACGCGTGAGAATATCGACAATGCGCGGGCTGCGATGGAGAAGTGGGTCGAGACCCAGCGGGTGATCTCCAAAGAAAAGCAGGACTGGGTCCTCGGCCGCGAGATGCTCAACGAGCGCGTCGCCCTGGTGGAGCGGGAAATCGCCTCGCTGCGGGAGAAGATCGACCAGGCCAAGGAGAGCATCAGCGACGCCGACAAGAAACGGGTGCAGGTTTCATTTTACGTACCGGGTTACGCACAGCGGCGAAGCCGACTGTAGGTATCCCAGAATTCCTTCCACAATCCGGATTTGACGTAGCAGCGGAAGTTGAGGATTCGCTGTCCACCTTGTCGTG